>JANQIU010000307.1 GCA_028281985.1 Alphaproteobacteria bacterium
GCGGTTCGTGATCCCCGACCTGTCGGCACTCGAGAAGAAGCTGTTTGCCGGCCGCTGATCCGCCGGCATGCGCACGGCATGTGGCAATTGCCACAAACCATGCGGCAGGGGCGAACAATCTCTGAGCGACCGGTCCTGAAACATCCGGACCGTCTGTCGAAGGAGAGAGCCATGCCGTCGTTCCATCGCGGAACCCTCGTTTGGTTTATGGCCCTGGCGACCGCCGGCGGTGTCGCGGCGGCGCAGGCGCAACCGGCACAGCCGGTGATCGTCGGGGAAGTGATCGAATCCCGGTTCACGGACCGGTTGGAGGCGCTGGGAACCCTGCGGGCCAACGAGACGGTTCAGCTGACGGCGACCGTCACGGAAACGGTCACGGCCCTTCACTTCGACGACGGTGCGACGGTCGATGCCGGTCAGATCCTGGTGGAGATGACCAGCGCCGAGGAACACGCCCTGCTGGAGGAGGCGCGATCCCAGGCGGACGAGGCCGAGCGGCAGTTGAACCGCTTCCAGGCGCTGGCCGACAACGGCACGGCCCCGCGCATCGTGCTGGACGAACGGCGCCGCGACTACGAAACCGCCATGGCCCGTCTGCGGGCGGTGGAATCACGGCTGCAGGACCGGCTGATCACCGCGCCCTTCGCCGGGTCGGTCGGTCTGCGCAACATCAGCGTTGGGGCGCTGGTGGAACCGGGCGATGTCGTTACGACGTTGCACGACACCAGTGTCATGAAACTGGACTTTCCGGTTCCGGCCACGTTCCTGACCGCCATCGCGCCGGGCCTGCCGATCGAAGCCCGGTCGCGCGCGTTGGGGGATCGGGTCTTCCCCGGCACGGTCTCCAGCATCGATACCGCCATCGACACCACGACGCGGTCGGTCATGGTGCGGGCGATCCTGCCGAACCCGGACGGCCTGTTGCGGCCCGGCCTGTTGATGGCGGTGGACCTGCACAAGAACCCGCGCGACGCCCTGGTCATCGCCGAGGAGGCGCTGATCCCGATCGGCCGGGACGCCTTTGTCTTGGTGGTCGACGCCAGCAACGGCGAACCCGCGGCGGTCCGGCGGCAGATCGAGATCGGTGCGCGCCGGCCGGGTCAGGTGGAAATCGTGTCGGGCCTGTCGCTCGGCGACCTTGTCGTCACCCACGGCGCGATCCGGGTGCGTCCCGGCCAGCCGGTCAGCATCACCGCCATCGATGACGGGGAGACGCCCTTGCCGGCGCTGCTTGGAACCGACGCCTAGGGCGCGCGGTGCCACGGCGATCCGGAGGAACTGGCTATGGTGCTGTCGGACATCTCTGTGACGCGACCGGTGTTTGCCTCGGTCCTGTCGCTGCTGCTGGTCGCCTTCGGGCTGATCGCCTTTGAACGGCTGCCCTTGCGGGAGTACCCGGACGTCGATCCGCCCGTGGTGTCCGTGGACACGGTCTACCCGGGCGCCGCCGCCAGCGTCGTGGAAACGCGTGTGACCGCCGTGATCGAAGACCAGATCGCCGGGGTTGAAGGGACGCGCTTCATCGAATCCTCCAGCCAGGATGGCCGATCGACCATCACCATCGAGTTCGATCCCAGCCAGGATATCGACGACGCCGCCAACGACGTGCGGGACCGGGTCTCGGGCATCCTGGACGATCTGCCGGACGAAGCCGATCCGCCGGAGATCCAGCGCGTCGACGCCAATCAGGACGTCATCATGTGGCTGAACCTGATCAGCGACCGGATGACCGTGGCGGAGATCACCGACTACGCCGAGCGCTACCTGGTCGACCGTTTCTCCGTCCTGGACGGTGTGGCCCGCGTCCGGATCGGCGGCGCCCAGAGCTACGCCATGCGCATCTGGCTCGACCGCCAGGCCCCGGCGGCCCGCGGCCTTACCGCCGGCGATGTCGAGGCGGCCCTACGGGCGGAAAATGTCGAGCTGCCCGCCGGCAGCGTGGAGTCGCGGGACCGCCAGTTCACCGTGCGCCTGGCCCGGACATTCCGCAGTGCCGAGGATTTCGCCGATCTGGTGCTGTTGCGCGGCGAGGACGGTTATCTGGTCCGCCTGGGCGACGTGGCGCGGGTCGAGCGCGGGACGGTGGAAGACCGCACGTTCTTCCGCGGCAACACGGTTCCCCAGGTGGGGCTGGGGATCATCCGCCAGTCGACCGCCAACACCATCGACGTCGCCCACGCGGCGCGGGCCGAAGCGGAACGGCTGAACCCGACCCTGCCGGCCGGGATGTCGATCGAACAAAGCTACGACACGTCGGTGTTCATCGAAGGGGCGATCAAGGAGGTCTTCACGACCCTGTTCATCGCCACCGGCATGGTCGTGCTGGTGATCTTCCTGTTCCTGGGCAGCGCGCGGGCCATGATCGTTCCGGCGGTCACCGTGCCAGTATCGATCATCGCCACGTTCACCGTGCTTCTGGCCCTCGGGTTTTCCGTCAACCTGCTGACCCTCTTGGCGCTGGTCCTGGCCATCGGCCTCGTGGTCGACGATGCCATCGTCGTGCTGGAGAACATTCACCGGCGGATGCACGAGCATGGCGAGACGCCGCTGGTCGCCGCGTTCAACGGCACCCGGCAGGTCGGCTTTGCCGTCATCGCCACCACCCTGGTGTTGATCGCCGTGTTCGTGCCGATCGCGTTCCTGCAGGGCGATGTGGGCCGGCTGTTCTCCGAATTCGCGCTGACCATGGCCGCAGCGGTCGCGTTCTCCAGCCTGGTCGCGCTTACCCTGTCACCCATGCTGGCCTCGAAGATCCTGGGGCGCCGGTCGTTGTCGACGCCGCTGACCCGGGCTAGCGGGCGCACCTTCGGGCTTCTGCGCCGGGGCTATGCGGTTCTGCTGCGCGGTGCGCTGCGGCGGCCGGCAATCCCGCTGTTGACCTTCGTCGCCGCTACCGCCGGAACGGCATGGTTGCACCAGCAGATCCCGGCGGAATATGCGCCGCGCGAAGACCGGGGGGCCTTCTTCGTCATCGTCAACGGGCCGGAGGGCGCGTCCTACGCCCACATGGAAGAGTACATGGACGAAGTCGAGCGGCGGCTGATGCCGCTGGTCGAGGGCGGTGAGATCACGCGCCTGCTGGTCCGCACGCCGCGCGCGTTCGGCAGTTTCGAGACATTCAATACCGGCATCGCCATCGTGGTTCTGGACGACTGGAGCCAGCGACGGTCCGGATGGGCCATCATGGCCGATGTCCGCGCCAGACTGGCCGACCTGCCCGGGGTCCGAGCCTTCCCGGTCATGCGCCAGGGATTCGGCGCCGGGATCCAGAACCCGGTGCAATTCGTGCTCGGCGGCGGCACCTACGAGGAACTGGCCGCCTGGCGCGATATCCTGATGGCGCGCATCGCCGAAGACAATCCGGGCCTTACGGGCATCGATTGGGACTATGACGAGACCCAGCCGCAGATCGAAGTGTCCATCGACTACGACCGAGCCGCCGACCTGGGCATCACCGTCGACAATATCGGCCGCACGCTGGAGACGATGCTGGGCTCGCGCCGGGTGACCACCTACCTGGATGCCGGCGAGGAGTACGACGTCATCGTCGAAGGCGAGCGGGATCGTCAGCGGACGCCCACCGACCTGCAGAACATCTACGTCCGGTCGGACCGTTCCGGGGCGTTGATCCCGCTGTCGAACGTGGTGACCTTGGAGGAGTTCGCCGGCTCGACCACGCTGAACCGCTACAACCGCGTGCGCTCGATCACCATGGAGGCCGGGCTGGAGGGCGGCCTGGCACTCGGCGATGCCCTGGCCCATCTGGAGGCGCTGGTCGCCGAGCACCTGCCGGAGACCGCGGTGGTCGACTACCGCGGCGAATCCCTGGACTACCGTTCGTCAAGCGGCTCGCTGACCTTCGTGTTCCTGCTGGGGATCGTGGTCGTCTTCCTGGTCCTGGCCGCCCAGTTCGAAAGCTACATCCATCCGCTGGTGATCCTGCTCACCGTACCGCTGGCGGTCGGCGGCGGGCTCTTGGGGCTGTATCTGACCGGCGGCACCCTCAACCTCTACAGCCAGATCGGCCTGATCATGCTGGTCGGCCTGGCCGCGAAGAACGGCATCCTGATCGTCGAGTTCGCCAATCAGCTTCGCGACCAGGGAACGCCGTTCGACGCCGCGGTCGAGGAAGCGGCGATCAGCCGGCTGCGCGCCATCCTGATGACCGGCATCACCACCGCCGCCGGCAGCCTGCCGCTGATCCTGTCCAGCGGCGCCGGGGCGGAGACACGTTCCGTCATCGGGATCGTCGTGCTGTCGGGTGTCATCGCAGCGACACTCCTGACCCTGTTCGTGGTGCCGGTGGCCTACCGCCTGCTGGCGCGGCGTACCGGGGCGCCCGGCGACGTAAGGCGACGGCTGCAGGCGGAAGCCGCGGGCGCGCCCAGCCGGCTGCCGGCCGAATAGGCCGCTCGCTACCAGGGGATGATGCATCCGTTTTCCCGGTCAACCATCGCACGGGA
>JANQIU010000309.1 GCA_028281985.1 Alphaproteobacteria bacterium
CGCGATTGAAACCGGGAAGAACGGGCGCAAACAGGCGATCGAACCCTGTCTGGAGCCCTGCCCCATCGAGCGCGGCATGCGCGTTCTCGGCGGCAAATGGAAGGGGTCGATCCTTTGGCACCTCAAGGATCGCCCGGTGCGCTTCAACGACCTGGCGCGGCAGATGGGCGGAGCCAGCAAGAAGATGGTCGTGCAACGCCTCGACGAGATGGAGAAAGCCGGTCTGGTGAGGCGCGAGGTCATAGTCACGAAGCCCGTCGCCGTGACCTACGAGATCACCGATTTCGGCCGCACCGCCCTCGGCTTCCTGGAAGCGCTGAAGGAGTGGTCGGAGGAGCATGGTGTCTAGGCAGCGGGCGGCAGGCTGAGCTTCACGGTTTGCTCGGTGTCGCCATCGGACACGGCGCCGCCATCGATGCCGGCCTTCCCTTCATCGCCGACGGGCTCGGCCATGGCGCAGCCCTGGTGGTAGTCCGCAGGGCATACCCGGCAACCCGCGGCCAATCGGGCCGCGGGTAACGGGGTCGCGTCTTCAATTGACGGCTGCCTCAGTTCAAGGCCTGCCCTCGCGTCTGTTGCCGTCCCGGGTATTGGCGGCACGCACCGCCGGCCTCATGGAAGGGGATAGGCCGACTGCGGGCAGCCGGCACCGATCCAGGCGTCGACGACGGCGATGACATCCGGACCCTCCGGACCCGCTTCGGCCACGTCGAGCCCTTCAACCGCGTCGAGCGCGGTCAACTCGTCGTACCAGGCTTCTTCGGAAACCACACCGCCGGCCACCGATGCCCTGACGAGCTGGCGCGCGGTCTCCACGTCATCCAGCGCGCAATGCGCCAGGACATCCAGGAAGACCAGGCCCACATCCGTGGGCAACGCCTGCTGCAGGAAGGAGAGATCATCGATGGTCTGCCGGTAGTCGCCCGCGACCATTGCCGCACGCGCCCGCAGGAACAGCGACGGCACATCCTGCGGTTCGAGGGACAGCATCAGATTGGTGGTCTCGATGGCGCGCTGCGGTTGATCTTCCGCAAGATAGGCCTCGCCAAGCAGGCTCAGGAAATCCAGATCCTCCGCATAGGCCGGGCGCACTTCCTCCAGCGCCGCCAGGGCGCCGGCGCCGTCACCGACCCACCACAGCACCCGCGCGCGGAGATATCTGAGGTCGTGGCGGTCCGGCGCCAGACCGAGGGCCACGTCGATCGCGTCGATCGAGGCCCTGGTCATGGCGGTGCGGGGGGCGAAGGGAGCGTCGCTTTCGTCATAAAGCCAGTCCGCGACCGCGTAGAGACTGTCGACGTCGGTCGTCCCATGCGAGAGCGCATTCTCCAGATCGCCGATCACCGTTTCCGGCCGGGGGCGGCCGGACTGGGTCCGCAGCAGGGCGCGCACGGCGTAGATGTCCCCCAGCTCGGTGCCGCTGAAGGGCCCCTCTGCGATGGTTTTCCGGCAGGCCTCGACCTGCGCCGGTCTTTCGACCTCGTCCGCTGCGTCCAGACAGGCGAGCCGCTCGGCCTCCCAATCCGTGAAGTCGGGATCAACGAGCCAGTAGATGCCCGCTAGCAACAAGGCCGAGGCAACGACGCCGACAGCCACCTTCACAAGCATCGGTTTGCGGTTCTGATTCACGAGACCTTTCCTCCCAATCGGCCTGACCCAGCCAGGCAGCCGGAAAACGGAGCGAACGCCGCGACCCAGCAGGGCGCTGCGATCCTTCCCAGTTCAGCGGTCAGCCATAGAGGAAGAATTTGACCGAAAGTTAGTACAATCTTTCGGGACTCGCGTTTCGATACCCGATTTGCGACACAATTCGGCCGCGCTGCGACACTGCCATGACGCGTGGAGGATGATCGGTACCCCCCGTCGGGCGGGATCCCGCGAGTAGCAGACTGAGAGTTTCCCTTCGGGTTCAAGAGCCGCGGGCCATGCCTTGGTCCGGTTGCGCCCGGAATGGGGTCGCGTTCTGGACCGGCGGTCGTCCCAGTTCAACACGTGGCCCCGCCGATGCCTAAGCGGCCGCCCCAGGACTGGAACGTCGCGATTGGCACCGCCATCGACACCCTCGATCGGTACTCCTGCGCGATCCAAATGGACAGACGCATCTAGGGTGGGAAGCAGACCCGGCCCGCATCCAACCCAAGTGGCGCTGTTCAGTTCCCTCCCCTTCGGACGCCGGCCGCGGAGCAACCCGCACCGACCCGAACCAGCCAGAAGCGCACTTCCCCCTACAACGGAATGTTGTCGTGCTTCTTCCAGGGGTTCTCCAGCTTCTTGTCGCGCAGCATGGCCAGGGACCGGCACAGGCGTTTGCGGGTGTCCTTGGGCATGATGACGTCGTCGATGAAGCCGCGTGCGCCGGCGACGAAGGGATTGGCGAACTTGGTGCGGTATTCTTCCGTCCGCTCCTCGATCTTCGCCGGATCGTCCATGTCGGAGCGGAAGATGATCTCCACCGCCCCCTTCGGCCCCATCACGGCAATCTCCGCCGTCGGCCAGGCGAAGTTCAGGTCGCCGCGCAGGTGCTTCGACGCCATCACCACATAGGCGCCGCCATAGGCCTTGCGGGTGATCAGCGTGATCTTCGGCACCGTGGCCTCGGCATAGGCGTAGAGCAGCTTCGAGCCGTGCTTGATGATGCCGCCGTATTCCTGGGCAGTACCGGGCAGGAAGCCGGGCACGTCGACCAAGGTAATGATGGGGATGTTGAAGCAGTCGCAGAACCGCACGAACCGGCCGGCCTTGCGGGCGCTGTCGATGTCCAGGCACCCGGCCAGCACCAGCGGCTGGTTGGCGACGAAGCCCACCGTGTTGCCGTCCAGGCGGCCCAGGCCGATGACGATGTTCTTGGCGTAGTCCGGCTGCAGCTCGAAGAAATCGCCTTCGTCGACGACCTTCTCGATCAGCTCCTTCATGTCGTAGGGCTTGTTGGGATTGTCCGGCACCAGCGTGTCTAGCGCATCCTCGGCCCGGTCAATGGGGTCGGCGGTCGGCCGGTGCGGCGGCTTCTCCCGGCAGGACGACGGCAGGAAATCCATGAACCGGCGAAGCTGCAGGATCGCCTCCACATCGTTGGTGAAGGCCTGATCGGCGACGCCGGACCGGGTGGTGTGGGTGACCGCCCCGCCCAGTTCCTCGTGCGTCACCTCCTCATGTGTCACCGTCTTCACCACATCGGGGCCGGTGACGAACATGTACGAGGAGTCTTCGACCATGAAGATGAAGTCGGTCATGGCCGGGGAATAGACCGCCCCGCCGGCGCACGGCCCCATGATCATCGATACCTGCGGCACGACGCCGGAGGCCAGGACGTTGCGTTCGAACACCTCGGCATAGCCGGCCAGCGACGCCACACCCTCCTGGATGCGGGCGCCGCCGCTGTCGTTCAGACCGATGACCGGCGCGCCGATACGGATCGCCTGGTCCATGATCTTGCAGATCTTCTCAGCATGCGCTTCCGACAGCGACCCGCCGAACACGGTGAAATCCTGGCTGAACACGAACACCATGCGGCCGTTGATCAGGCCATAGCCGGTGACCACGCCGTCGCTGGGGATGGTCTGTTCGCCCATGCCGAAATCCCGGCACCGGTGCTCGACGAACATGTCCCATTCTTCGAAGGAGTCGTTGTCCAGCAGCAGTTCGATCCGCTCACGCGCGGTCAGCTTGCCCTTCTTGTGCTGGCTTTCGATGCGCCGCTGGCCGCCGCCCAGCCGGGCCGCACTCCTTTTCCGATCCAGTTGCTCCAGGATCTCGCGCATATTGCCTTCCCCCTTGTCGGCCTCCCCGCGGGCCGATCTGGGCCGGAACGGATGATCTTCCGACCCCCAATGGGGATAGCACAGCTATTTCGCACTTGCGAGGGGCGGCGGACGCCTTACGCGAGCAGCGCCAGGCACCGGTCGACGGCAACAAGCTCCTGACGCACGGCTTCCGCCCGCTCGGCGGCATCGGCGTCGCGACCCCAGACTTCGGCCTGATGGTCCTCGTCCAACTGTGCAGCGGCGAAAACCTGGTCGGCCGACTGGTGCCCCGTCAGCTGCGCCAGACCCAGCACCAGCGACCCCAACAGGCCCGTCGACACCTGCAGCGCGGTCAGGCGGATATCGTCCTGCTGGTCGACGACGGCCCGCAAGGCGGCCAGCGACGGCGCCGGCTGTTCGACCGGCAACAGGGCCGTCGTCACCGTCAGCGGCGCATCCAGGGCCGTCGCCGCCCAGTCCAAAAGGGGCTGCCACACGGTGGCCTGCCGGGCGGTCAAGGTGGCCGGGCCCGGCGCCCAATGGCACAGGAGATCGGTTTCGCCATAGGCCGCGATCGCCGACACCACCGCCGCCCGGTCCGGGCCGGTGCGATCGACGGCGGTGCTGACCAGCTGGGTCAACGGCATGGTGTCCGGTTGCACGGCTTCGGTCTGGGCATCCCACTCCTCCGCCACCGCCTCGGCGAGCGCCGCGGTGGGCAGGACCATGGACGCCTTTGCCGGGCTGCGCAGCGCCCGGCCGTCCAGCCGGACTTCGAACCCGTCGCCCGCCGGGCCGACCGCCACCTGGCGGTAGACCCGGCGCAGGCTGCGCCGCCGCTCGGCCCCCGTGGCCATCAGTTGCCGAACAGGCCCCGCACCGTGTCCTCGACCCCCTCTATGGTGTCCTCGACCGGGTCGGGCGCGGCCGTTTCTTCGGCCGGCGCCGCCTCGCCGTCCGCCGGGGCCGGGGTGTCCTCCGCGGCCGGGGTGGTGGCATCGCCGGTGCCGAGCAGATCGCCGATGCCGATGCCTTCAAGGGTCTCGCCGATGCCGTCGACCGCGCCCTCGACATCGATGCTGTCCAGCGCTTCGCCGATGCCGACGCCGTCGATGGTGTCGCCGATACCGTCGGTCAGCTGATCGACAAGCGAACTGCGGCCCGACGGCCGCGGGTTGTCGGCGGCAGCGATGCACCCGCCGCTGGCGTCGGCGCCCGGGTCCACCAGTGGGACCAGCATGGCCGCCGGGTTCACCGCCCGCAGCAGCACCGAGGTGCCGATGTCCCGCAGCAACTCCTCGGTCAGCGGGGTGACAGACGGATCCCGGATCGGGCCGGTGACCCGCACCGGCGTATCCAGGGGCAGCAGCTCCACTTCCTTGGATTCCGGCCGCAGCAGGACGTCCAGCTCCTCCGCACCCAGGTCGACCGCGATCTCGCCGGCCACGGTGGCGCTGCGCAGGTCGGCCACGAAGGCGGTCGACCGGACCGTGCCCGACGCCAGGTCGAACCGGCCGATGGCGCAGTTCAGTTCCGACGTGGCGGGCGGGTCGGCCTGTTGCAGGAACGCGGTCAGGACGCTGGCCCCGACCAGGTCGAGATACTGGTTGGCCACCTCGGTCGGGCCGACCAGGAACTCGGCATTGCCGGTCCCGGCCAGCACCGCGGCCCGCACCGTCTCGCCGGTGCCGGAAAAGGAGAGGTTGCCGCTGGCCCGGCCGGAGTTCACCGCCTCGCCGCCCAGAACCGCGAGGTCCAGATCGGTCGCCTGCCCGGACAGCGAAAGGCTGGGCACCCCGCCCGACCCGTCCAGGGAGAACGTGCCGGCCAAGCTGCCGCCATAGGCCTGTGCCTGTGCCAGGTTCAGCGACAGGCGCCCGCCGGTGATCTCCGCCACGAGGTCGACATCGGATACCAGCACCTGCCCGCCCGACAGCACCTCGCCCAGGGCAAGGGCGACCCGGCCTTCCACGCCGGACACGGCGTCGGTCGGCAAGGGCGTTTCCGGCACCAGCGGCCCATCCGCGGCCGGCGCCGGCTCTGCCGCGCCGCCCTCAGCCCCCGGAAGCGCGTCCAGGTCGATGCTGTCCGAAGAGACCGCCATATCGACCCGAAGGGGGGTGCCGGCCAGCCCCAGGGAGCCTTCGAACTTCACGCCCAACGTTCCCAGGGCGAGGTCACCGGCCGCGACCTGCAGATCCGCCGGCGTGCCCGCAAGGGACATCGACAAGGTCGTCGGCGGCAGGGCCGGCAGGTCGGCCGCCCCAAGCGTGCCGCCCAGCGCCGCCGGATCGGGTACGTCGGCGGTGACGTTCAGATCGGCCGCCGGACCGCCCGACAGATCGATCGACCCGTCCGCGGTGAACCCGGCGTCGCCGAGGTTCAGGCGGCCATCGGCGATGGTGAACTGCTGGCCTGTTCCGGCGATGCCGGCGGTTAGGTCGATGGCCGGCAGGGCGGGGATGTCGGCCATCCCCAGTGGCCCGGCCAGGGCCGCCGCATCCGGGATGGTCGCCCGAACCGCCAGATCGACGCTGGGAACATCGGCCAGGGCGACGGTGCCGTCCGCGGCAAACGCGGCATCACCGACCGTTGCCTGGGCGCCGGACAGGGTGATCGCCTCGGTCGTGCCGGACACGGTCGCGGACAGATCGATCGGCGGCAGGGCCGGCACCTCCGGAATCGCCAGCGTCTGCGCAAGAGCGGCAAGGTCGGGAACCGATGCCGTCACCGACAGATCCAGGGCAGGGTTGCCGCCCAGATCGCCGATCGTCCCGTCCGCCGAGGCAGTCGTGTCGCCGATGCTGACGTCAAGGTCGATCGGCCACTCGCCAGCGCCGCCCACCAGCAGCGACAGCGCGCCCACGGTCCCGTCCAGCCCCAATGGCACCTCGCCCACCGAACCGTCGAACGCGATGGAGAGCGGGCTGTCGGGGGCATCCGCCGCCAACTGCGCGCTGTCGGCCCGCAACACCAGCGGCTCGGCTTCCGGCGCGGCGTAGGTGACGGTGACGTTCTCCAGGGCCACGACCTGGAAGAACGGGATCGTTCCGCCCGGTTCGGCCGCGTCTTCAGCCGCTTCCGGCCCGAAGGCCCAGTTGGGACCGCCATCCGGCGTCTGCTCCAGCAAAATGTCGGCATCGTTCAGGATCAGCCGGGTGACGTTCAGATCGCCGCCGAAGATCAGCGGCAACAGCTCCACCTCCACCTCCAGCAGGCCGATCGTCACCATTTCCGGACGCGATCCGTCCGGCAGGTTGGCCACCGTCACGTCGCCCAGGGTGATCGCGGGCGACAGGCCGATCTTCAGGTCAAGCTCGCCGCCGATCGTCACTTCCCGATCGACGGCATTCTCCGCCTGGCGTTCGATGGTGCCGCGGTAGGTTTCCGGGTCAACGGTGAACAGCAGGATGACCGCGACCGCCACAAGGGCCACCACTGCCAGCGCGAGCCATTTGAACAGGCGCCAGAGAATTCTCATCGGTCCGATCCTTCGAAGAGGTCTGCTATTGCGACGGGCAAGGCGGCGAAATCATCCACCACTCTGTCGGCACCCTGCGCGGCCAATGCGTCGGGATCATGGTACCCCCAGGCCACGCCGACGCTGCGCGACTTTGCGGCGCGGGCCATCTGGATATCGAACACCGTGTCCCCAATCACCACCGTATCGGCCGGACTTACACCAACGGCAGCAGCGGCTTGCAACACCATGGTTGGATTCGGCTTGCCCGGCGCAATATCCGGCGTCTGTATGGTCACGAAGCGGCTGCCGATGCCATGCACGTCGAGAACCGCATCCAGCGGGGCGCGGGTCTTGCCGGTGGCGATGCCCAGGACCATGCCGGCCGACTCCAAGCAGTCCAGGGCCTCGATCGCGCCCGGATAGAGCGGTTCCCACAGCGACGGATCGGCACGGTTGGCAGCAAACGCAGCCCGATAGGCTTTCCGCAGTCGCTGTATCTGGGCCGGCCCGGCGTCCGGCAGCAACCGCTCAATGGCCTCCTCCAGCGACAACCCGATAAGCGACTTCAGATGACCGGCATCCAAGTCGCCAAGGCCTTCCATACGCCACGCCTGCGCCATGGCCGCCTGAATCGTTCGATGACTGTCGACCAGTGTCCCATCACAGTCGAACAGGGCGAGTCGCAACGGTGGTGACATCGATTCGACGCTCCCAGCAACCAAAATTCATCTTATATCTTGTCCAAACGAGTATCGAGACATGCTATATATTGATTCTCTTCTCGCCCCCCGCACAGCAAAGACCGCATGTCCGAAGAGCGTCTCGATCTCGTCGCCGACGACGTCGCACAACTCCTGCGACTGACCTTCCGTTCCCGTCAAGACCGGGGCGGCACCGCGCATGATGCGTTTGCCGCGACGGTCACCGTCTGCCGAAGCATCCACCCCGACCTGACCGAATCGGAAGCAACCGAGGCGGTGGCCAGCGTGCTGCATCGGTAACCGCCCGGTCCGCCGCCAAACAAGATTCACAATTTGGGCGGAGACAAGCCGGTTTCCGCCCAACCGGACAGCGCTCTAGGCCCAGTCTTCGGGCAGCAGGTCGGGCTCAGGCCCGCCGGCGGAAAACCCAAGATAGCGCCAGGTACCGGCCATATGGGCGGAAAGCGGCGCAGTGACGTCGAGCGTGCCGCCATCCGGATGGGGCAGACGCAGGCGGCGCGCGTGCAGGTGCACCTGTCGGGCGACATCGGCGCCGGCCAGGAAGGCCCCCGCCCCGCCGTACTTCCCGTCGCCGAGGATCGGCGTGCCCAGGCCGGCCATATGCACGCGCAACTGATGGGTTCGGCCGGTTTGCGGCGACAGGGCCACCCAGGCCGCGCGGCGGCCCGCGGCGTCGACCACCCGGTAGTCGGTCACCGCACGCTTGCCGTCCTCGTCGTCGGCCGCCACCAACTGGCCGCGGCCGCCGGCGGTCTTGGCCAGGGGACGATCGATCCGCCCAATCACCGGGTTCGGGTACCCAACCACCGCCGCCCAGTAGAGCTTTCGCGCCGATTTGCCGCGAAAACTGGCCGTCAGCGCCCGCGCGGCAGCGGCGGTGCGGCCCAGCAGCAGCAGGCCGCTGGTGTCCCGGTCCAGCCGGTGCACCAGGCGCGGCCGTTCGCCGCCGGGTCCGGCCAATGCGTCCAGCATCGCATCCAGATGCCGGCTGCCCAGCTTGCTGCCCCCCTGCACCGCCAGCCCGGCCGGCTTATCGAGAACCAGGACCGACGGATCCTCGTGCAGCACCAGTTTGCGAAGCTCGGCGACCTCGCGGTCGGTCACGCGTCGAGCCGGCGCCGGGGCCGGGTCAGTCGCCGGGGCCTCGCCCAACGGGGGAACCCGGATCGTCTGACCGGCGACCAGCCGCTGACCGGCTTTCGCCCGCTTGCCGTCGACCCGCACCTGTCCGGTGCGCAGCAGCTTCTCCAACCGGCCATGCCCCAGATCCGGGAAATGCCGCTTGAACCACCGGTCCAGGCGGCTGTCCGCGTCGTCGTCCGCGACGGTGCGATGCTGGACGGCCGGCATGGCTCAGGTCAGAATCCAGCGGAAGGCCCGCATCCCGGCGAACAGACCGGCGACGCAGAGAACCACCGAGGCCGTGATGTAGCCGGTGGCCTGTAACGCCTGTCCCCGCTCGATCAGCAGAACGACGTCGAGCGAGAAGGTGGAAAACGTCGTGAACGCGCCCAACAGCCCGACGACCAGCAGGGCCCGGACCGGTTCCGCCGGCGACCAGACCAGGGCCAGGATCTCCACCAAAGCCCCCAGCGCGAACGACCCGACCACGTTGACCACCAGCGTGGACCAGGGAAATCCGTGCCCGAACCAGTGGCCGATCTGGGCCATGACCAGATACCGGGCGACGGCACCGAGCGCGCCGCCGCCGGCCACCGCCAAGACCATCGTCAGGCTCACGAACCGG
>JANQIU010000332.1 GCA_028281985.1 Alphaproteobacteria bacterium
CCAGGGCGAAGGCGTCGCGGAAACCGGCGTCGTCGCCCTGGCAAAGCGGCAGAACAAGGAACGCCTGGCGGCCTATGTCCGGCGGACGACGGGCGTCAGCATCGACCCGTCTTCCATGTTCGACGTGCAGATCAAGCGGATCCACGAGTACAAGCGGCAACTGCTGAACGTCCTGCACGCCATCGCGCTGTATGCCGAGTTCCGCGACGGGATGGGCAACGACCGGATCCCCCGGGTCAAGCTGTTCGGCGGCAAGGCGGCCTCGGCCTATGTCGCGGCCAAGCAGATCCTGCACCTGGCCAACGACGTGTCGCGCACAATCAATGCCGATCCGGCGGTGGGCGACCGGCTGAAGATGCTGTTCCTGCCGAATTACAATGTCAGCCTGGCCGAACGGATGATCCCGGCCGCCGACCTGTCCGAGCAGATCTCCACCGCGGGCATGGAAGCGTCCGGCACCGGCAACATGAAGTTCGCCCTGAACGGCGCGCTGACCATCGGCACGCTGGACGGTGCGAATGTCGAGATCCGCGAGCATGTCGGCGAAGACAACATCGTCATCTTCGGCCTGACCGCCCCGGAAGTGGCGGCCATCCACAACGGCAGCCAGCCTTTCGATCCGGCGGCAGCGATCGCTGCCGATCCGCGGCTGGACATGGCTGTGCGGATGATTGCCGACGGCGTCTTCTCACCGGAGGAACCCGACCGGTACCGCCAGCTCGTCGACGATCTGAAGCACCATGACCGGTTCCTGGTGACCGCCGATTTCGCGGCCTATTGCGCGGCCCAGGACACGGTCGAACGCCGCTATCGCCAGTGGTCGGCCTGGCTGCGTAGCACGGTGCTCAACACCGCGCGAACCGGATGGTTTTCGTCCGACCGCACGGTGCGGGATTATGCAGAGGAAATCTGGGGGGCGATGCCACCGGCCGAACCGGAGGCGCGGGCGGCGGAGTAGCGCGCCGTCCCTAATCCACCGTTTCGGTCTGCGACAGGCTGGAGATGTAGAACGCCGTGGCAGCCAGCGAGACGGCGGCCGCCGGCAGGTCGCGCCAGCCCAGATTGAAGACGGGGCGGCCAGGCCCTTCGTAGATGCCGGCGGAACCGTATAGGGCGTCATAGTACTGGACCAATCGGGTGGCGTAGCGCGCTGCCTCCTGGTTGCCGGCCGGATCCGCGGTCGTGGCGTCGATGTAGCGGCGCAGCGCGGCATTGATCTCGCGCTGTACCCATATCTCGTCGCTGGGGAACGACTCTACGCGGCTGAGGACGAACTGGGCGCCCATGGCCGTATCCTCCCGGCCAAGGGCGGTCGCGGTCCCGGTCAGCCCGCGCCAGGCTTCGGTCAGATCGGGCCAGGCCAGCGCCGCATCTTCGTACCGCTGCTGTGCCGTGACCAGATCACCGCCCGCCTCGGCCGCCGCGGCATCGGCCAGCGCCGTGCTCGCCCTTCCCGGATCGAAGCCTGCATCGGTCAGGATGGCCGGGTTCGGCCCGCCCCATTCGGCCATCGCCTCGGTCAGCGGCGGCATGGGCTGATCGGCGGTGCAGGCAACCAGCAGACCGACCAGCCCGGCCGCGGCAAGCCCGGTGCGCACGCGGCTCATGCGGCGCGCGCTGCCGGGGTTGCCCCGCTTTCGATCGGGGACAGGGCATCGGCCAGGGACTGGACCGGCCGCCAACCGGCCGCCTCGGCCAGGGCGCGGGGCCGCAGCATCGGGATGGCGGCGATCCGGTCCAACACCAGCCGCTCGCGCAGGTTCAGCCGCCGCGACGGCGCCGCCGGCCGCAACCGGGCGGCCAGTGCCGCCATGGACGCGGTGTCCGACCCGGCCACCGCGGCCTCGAGATTGGCCGCATCGGGCGCGGAAACCGCGGTCGACACCGCAGCGGCCAGATCCGTGAGGGCCAGCGGGGCCAGCATCGTCTGGCCAAGGCTCGCCGGGATCCGGGCTCCGCCCAAGACCGCACCGACCAGGGTCGCCGCCGGTTCGGGCAGGTCGGCGCCGATGACCAGCGAGGGCCGGAGGATCACCGGCTCGAAATCGAACAGGAACGCCGATTCGATGACATGCCGTTCGGCCCGCCATTTCGATCGGCCATAGTCGCCCGGCGGCTGGGGCACCGGACCATCGCCGGTGGCGCCGGGCGGGACGGCGGAAACCACCTCGGCGCTGCTGATCTGGACAAACCGGCGCACGCCGCACCGGCCGGCCTGCTCCGCCAGCCACAGCGTGGCTTCGGCGTTCAGCCAATCATAGTCGGCATCCGGCTCCGGGATGCTCCAGGGGTCCTCGACCGCCATCTCAGCGGCATGGACGACCGTGTCGACGCCCTGCAGCAGTTCGGTCCATCTGCCGTAGGGGCCCAGGCCGCCCGGGACCTCGGACTCCGCGATCTGGCGAACCTCCCGCCCGTCCGCCCGAAGCCGGGCGGCGATCGCGTTGGCGCAGCCGTTGCTGCCGGTGACGAGGACGCTCATCGGGCAAGCTCATGAAAGCGGGCGACCGGGCCGGACGCGGCCCCTCGGGCGCCGGGGACGCCACCCTCGGCATTCCTGTGGCGCCGGTCAACGGCGGAAGATCACCTCCGAACCGGCACCGGTGCGCAAGGTCCGCGTGACGCAATAAGCGGTCCCGTCCGGCCGCCGGTCGCAAACCATCATGCGCTGCAGAATGCGCGAATTGTTGTCGCAACGGACGTCGTCCAGATCCGGCACCTGCAGCCGGCCGTCATCGGTGAAGCCGGCTTCCACGGCGCTTTCGCAGGTCACGCCGTTCTCGTAGATCAGGGTCTGCTGCCCGTTGCCGTTCTCGTCGAAACACATTTGCCAGCTTGCCACCGAGAAGATCTCGCCGGTGTTGATGTCCTGGGTGGCGTAGTCGCTGATCAGGGTCCAGCAGCCTTCCAGGAAGTCGGTTTCCTGCTCCTCCCAGGCCTCCTCGGGGATATCCGGGACCGGCGGGGCCGGCGCCTCGGCGACCTCGGTCGGCGCTGCCGGTTCTGGGACAGCGAGATCCGGCAGCGCCGTATCGGGCACCGCCGGAGGCGTCGTCGGACAGGGGGGCCTGGCGGCGGCGGCGATCCGCAGGCGATCAAGCCGTTCCTCCAACACCGCCTGGCGGGCCTGTTCGGCCTCCAGCAGCAACAGCCGATCGTCGACCGCGGCTTCCGCCGGTCGGGGGCAGAAATGCAGGATCGGGCGGCCGCCGGGCCAGGCCAGACCGCAGGCCTCGAGCACGGCCCAAGCGCCGAAGCCGGCCAGCACGGCAAAGACCGGCCACAGAGTCCACCCCAGCCATGGCCAGCGCCGGGCCGGCGCAGCGGATGTGCGGCTCATCTCAGGAAACGGGAACAGGGGAACGGCATGGGGCGCAGCATCGTCGGCAGCAGAAACACGGATTGACCGCCAAGATTACGGCGACGGTGGGGCGCGGTCATGTGCCAAACGCGCGGGTGGCGAAGCGTTCCCTGACCGCGGCGGCCATCCGCGCCGTCTCGTTCAACGGCTCGTATTGCCAGTGCTCAAGGCGGCCGGTGAAGGGGCGGGCCACGCCCCGGGCCTGCATGGCAGCATGAAACCGATCGAACTTCGGCGATCCGCCCGGCAACATCACCACATGCACCGGCCGGCCGGTGGCACCGGCCTCGCTGACCATGTTGACGCTGTCGCAGGTGGCGATCACCGCATCGGCCGACCCCAGATAGCCAAGATAGGGGTTGTCGCCGGTGCCGTCCCAGATCCGCGCCGTCGTGCCCGACAGGGCGTCGCGCAACGCCGGCACGACATGGGGATCGGTGCGCCGGCTGGGCGTCACCAGCACACCGGCCCCGCCGCGTGCCAGTTCGGCCAGTGCCCGGCCCAGACCGGCCGCCGCTTCGTCGGTGAAGCGGTAGGCGCGGTTGGAGCCGCCCACCAGCACCGCCACCCGGGGATGGGGCAGGTCGGCAAGGTCCTCGGCGTAGGCCGCGGCGGCGGTATCCAGGGCCGCGCGCGTCACGGTGCCCAGGCCGCCCAGCGACACCAGCACCGAGTCGCCGCGAAGCCGGTCGTGGTCGGGCACGATCACCAGATCGAAGGCGGTCGGCGGGATTCGCGGGTCCTGGATCTGAATGGCGAAGCTGGCGCCTTTGGACAGCCGCCGAACCGCCAGGACCGGTAGCACCGCCGGCCGGCCGCAGCCGATCACGAGATCGGGCCAGGGCGGCCCCAGCGGCCCGTCGGCCAGGTCGAACGACTGCCGCAATCCGGTACGCAGATAAGGGGCAAGCGTCCGCCAGGGCTGGTTCAGCCGGGTCCGCTGGATCGTCGGCGCAAGCCCCATGGCCCGCGCCAAGCCGACCGACTGGACTTCCATGCCCACCGTGCCGTCGCTCATCACCCAGCAGGTTTCGGGCCCGGCTAGGGACGGCACGGGGATGCCTCGACCGATTCGGATAGGCCGACCTGCTGCAACTTCACCGACAAGTCGGGCGAATCGGTCCAAAATGATCGTGGTGACCGACATTCCCGCTTGCCACGCGGGGTCATCACCGTAATATCCTTGCGCAATTTCTGCATCCGGTTCGCGAGAAACGCCATGCGCCGTGTCAAACTCGACAAGATCGATCGTCGAATCCTACGCGATCTGCAAGAAGACGGGCGCATGACCAATGTGGAGCTGGCGCGCCGGGCGGGGATCTCCGCGCCGCCGTGCCTCCGCCGGGTCCGGGCGTTGGAGGAGGCGCAGTATATCCGCGGCTACCACGCCGATATCAACCCGGAGGCGATGGGCTACGGCGTGACCGTCTTCGCCCAGGTAGGTCTGAGCAGCCAGGCGGAAGCGGATCTGCGCAGTTTCGAGGACCTGGTCAATACATGGCCGCTGGTCCGCGAGTGCCACATGCTGGCGGGGGAAACCGACTTCCTGCTGAAGATCGTCGCCGAGGACTGGGATTCCTATCAGCGGTTCCTGACCACGCAGCTCACCGCCGCGCCGAATGTCAGCCACGTCAAGTCGGCCCTGGCCATCCGCACCGGCAAGCTGCTGCCGGGCGTGCCGATCGACGTCGACGGCGACGAATAGGGTCGGCCGCGGCCCTTTCACTGTTGGATTGCCGATCCGCGACTTGCCGGCCGCGTGACCCGTCGCCATAACCGCGCGACCCGTCTTTTGCGTCCTGGAGCGGCCGATGCCTTTGCAGATCGCCACGTTTTCCAACAAGACCGGCGGAACCACGCTGTTCAAGGCCCTGGGCCACCCGGAGTCGGTCGCGCCGGTGGCCGCGCTGCTGGCGCGGCTGCGGCAGTCGGGCCCGGTGGCGGTGTACGACCCGGTCGGCCATCTGCCAGCGCTGTCAGAACTCTATGACCTGACCGATCTGCCGGTCGCCGGCGTCTTCGTCCAGGACGCCGAGCAGGTGGGCAGCGACCGCATGGGCTACACCACACGGCCGGTGACCGATCTGCGAACAACCGATGCTGCGGTGGTGTTCCTGGCCGCCTTCGACGCCGGGCGCCTGGCCGCCCAGCTGCGCAGCCTGCTGCCCGACGGTACCGCGATCGTGACGCTGGACGATGCACAGATCCCGGAAAGCCTTCGCACCGATCGGCGGCGCTATCTGTCGCCGCTGAACTTCGCCACCAACTTCGCCTTCTTCCGGGACGAGGACGGCCATCACACGCGGCTGGTGACGGCCAACTACTGGGGCGGCTACGGCGCAAAGGACGCCCGCCTGTGGCTGACATTGTTCGACGCCCAGGGGACCCAGCTCGCGACCTGGGAGCAGGCGCTGCCCGCGGCCAACGGCACCGTGATCATCGACAGCGCCGAGATCCGGTCCCGCTTCGGCCTGCCGGCCTTCGCCGGCCAGTTGTTCGTCCACGTCGTCGGGGCCGCCGGCCATGACGTGGTCAAATACGCCCTCGACACCTATGGCGACGACCCGTCGGTGCTGTCCTGCACCCACGACGCCAATGCCTGGCCGGCGGACTACTACGCCGGCCTGCCGGCAGCCGCCGACGGCGAGACGGTGCTGCTCTGGGTCCAGAACAGCCATCCCTGCCCGATCCCGGCCGGCGGCATCGGTCTGGCCCGGATGGGCGACGGCGATGCCGTGCCCGTTCCCGATGCCGTCCCGGCCTTCGGTTCCGCCCCGGTCGATGTCGCGTCTGTGCTGCCCGGACTGCGCTGGCCGGACCAGGTGGAAGTGCATGCCGGCCGGCACTTCGTGCGGCCCCGCTACGAGATCCGCCAGGGCAACGCCCGCCAGCGCATTGCCCACGCCAATGTCGAACGGACTGACCTGCAGCCCGATCCGGGGCTGTCGCGGCTGGAGCCGCTGCTCGGCAAGGGGCACATCCTGCCCGCCCCGGTGCTGCCGCCCGACCGCTACGCCACCGAATTGCTGCCGACGCCGATGGCGAAGTCCCAGGCGCATCTGCCCATCGCCGCGTTGGTCTACGACGCCCACGGCCGCGAGCGGGCACGGCACCGGTTCGGCGTGCTGCGGCGGACGGACAGCGTCGCGCTGGATGTGGATGCGCTGATCGCCGACTCGGGGCAGGCCCTTGGCGGCGGCTATGGCCATGTCGAGTTGGTCTACGATTTCGACGCGGGCGTGGAGGGCGGCCTGGACGCCGACGGTTGGCTGCATGCCATCTTCCGCTATCGCGATCGGCAGTCCGGCCACGCGGCGGAGACCAGCTTCGGATCGCACATGTTCAACAGCCTGCTGGTCTACCGCGACGAACCGCAGAGCTATGCCGGGCCGCCGCCGGGCCTGTCGACACGGCTGTTCCTGCGATGCGCCCAGGAAGACGACTGGGACACGTTCTGTCACCTGATCTATGCGGCCTCCGGGGACTGGGTGGCGAAGAGCGACACCCACCTGATCCTGACCGACCGCGACGGCCGGGAGGTGGCGTCGCAGCCGGTCGCAATCCCCCGCGGCGGCTCGCACCGATTCCGGGTTTCCCAGACCTTCGAGGAAGCCGCGCTCCGGCGCGCCGGGCCGGACAGCTATGTGCTGATCCGCGACACCACCTGTCGCCTGTTCGGCTATCACGGGCTCATGCGCGGCGATGACAGCTTCTGCCTGGACCACATGTTCGGATTCTGATCGAAGCGCCCGCCAGCCTGAAGGCAATCGCACCGTTCAGGTTTGGCTGATGCGTTGGCCAGGGCGCAGGAATCCAGCACGGAGACCGTCACGGGGCTCTCCCGGAGAAGCCATGCCTTCAATGCATGGCGCAACGCCCTTGCGCCGGGCGCTCCCGCCCGCCATGTCCTGGCATCACGAGCGGCCGCACGCGGCGCCAGTGGAGGAGGTCGGCAATGAGCAACGCCCAGCACGCCAAGGTTCTGATCATCGGGTCCGGCCCGGCCGGATACACCGCGGCGATCTACGCCGCGCGGGCCAATCTCGAGCCGATGCTGGTGCAGGGGCTGCAGCCGGGCGGGCAGCTGACCATCACCACGGATGTGGAGAACTATCCGGGCTTCGCGGATGTCATCCAGGGTCCCTGGTTGATGGAACAGATGGCCAGGCAGGCCGAGCATGTCGGCACCCGGCTGGTCAGCGACCTGATCACGGAGGTGGATTTCACCCGGCGGCCCTTCGTCGCCAAAGGTGACAGCGGCGAGACCTACACCGGCGACACCGTCGTGATCAGCACCGGCGCCCAGGCGCGCTGGCTGGGGCTGGAGAGCGAGCAGCGGTTGAACGGCCGCGGCATCTCAGCCTGCGCGACGTGCGACGGCTTCTTCTTCCGCGGCCGGACGGTGGCGGTGATCGGCGGCGGCAACAGCGCCGTGGAAGAGGCCCTTTACCTGGCCAACCTGGCCGAACACGTCACCCTGGTGCACCGGCGCGATTCGCTGCGGGCGGAAAAGATCCTGCAGGACCGGCTGTTCCGCCATCCGAAGATTTCGGTCATCTGGGACCATGTGGTCGACAGCTTCCTGGGCGAGGACGGGCTGACCGGGCTGGCGCTGCGCAACGCCAAGACCGGTGAAACCCGGGAGCTGCCGGTCGAGGGCGCGTTCGTCGCCATCGGCCACGACCCGGCGACGAAAGTGTTCCGCGGCCATGTGGATATGGAGGGCGAAGGCTACATCCTGACCGCGGCCGACAGCACCGCGACCTCGGTCCCCGGCG
>JANQIU010000333.1 GCA_028281985.1 Alphaproteobacteria bacterium
GCGGTTCCTGGAAATCTCCAAGGTGCCGCTGGTCGCAGAAGGCGGACAGGTGGACGGCATCGTTTCCGTGCTGCGGGACGTCACCGACCTGGTGGAGGAGCGCCACCGGCGCGAGGCCGCCCTGAGCCACACGATCGATGCGCTGGTCAAGACGATCGAACTGGCCGACCCCTATCTTGCCGGACATTCCAAGCTGACCCGGAAGATCAGCACCATGATCGCCCGACAGTTGGCGTTGAGCGATCGGGAGGTCGCCACGCTGGAGGTGGCGGCCAATCTGTCCCAGATCGGCAAGGTGTTCATCGAACGCGGCATTCTGACCAAGCCGGACCGCCTGACACCGGAAGAAAACGAGATGATGCAGCGGCACATCGTCTTCGCCGGCGAGGTGCTGAAAGACATCGATTTCGAGCTGCCGGTGCGCGAGACCATCCGGGGCATGTACGAACGCCTTGATGGCAGCGGTTACCCCAACGGGCTTCAGGGCGAAGCGATCGGCATGACGTCCCGGATCCTGGGGGTGGCCGATGTCTTCGCGGCCCGGATCCGTCCGCGATCGTACCGGTCGGCGATCAGCCCTATGGATGCCTTAAAGATCCTCCAGGACCACGGCGACGGCAGATATGATCGCCGGGTCATCGACGGGCTGGAGGCAGCGCTCCGCACGACCGCGGGCGAAAAGCTGATGGCATCCATCGAGGGTGCGGATTAGACCCTCTGGATGATCCGGCGCTCACCAACGGGATCAGGATAGGACGGTAATGTCGGTGCTGGGATACCGCTGGCGAAAGGCAAAGCTGCGGTGCCGGGCCTTGGGGCGCCCTGCGGCCGGCCTGTCGGCGGGTGCCCTGGCGTGTGCCGCGGCCGTATCCTTGACGCCGGCGTCCGCCCAGGACCTGCCGGTGCCGCCCTACCAGACCCAGGGCGCGTATCGGGTCGAGTGCCAGCAGGACGAGGAGCTGGTTCTGGTGATCGAGCCGGCCTACCGTGCCTGGGTGGATCGCGGACGCATCCGCGGCTGGCAGTTCGTCACCGCCGACGGCATTCCGATCCAGGGCCGCATCGGCACCAACGTCAACTGCCGATACGAGTTGCTGCCTGCCAATGCCTATCCGTTGACCGCATTCGTCAATCCCGAAGCGGTGCCGGAACCGATCCCGGGAACGGAAACCGGCCCGGCGGCGGGTACCATCGAGGTCGAACCGCTGGCCCCACCGGTCGATGCGCAGGCCGATGCGCCCTTCGAAACGCCGGTGGAAACGCCGGTCGAAACGCCGGTCGCCGCCGACCCGGCCCCCGATCCCTTCGACGTCGAGCCCGGCACCGCCGGCCCGGTGGAGGTCACCTCGGTCGCACCGACGATCAACCTGCCGCCGGTCGGTCTGCCGTCCGAGGGCCAGCCCGCCTCGGAACCGGCGCCGAGCGAACCGGTAGCTGCTACGCCGGAGCCCGAAGCACCGGCATCCCAAGCGGCGGCACCTGAAGCACCGGCACCCGTTCAACCAGCGTCAGCCGAACCACCGCCCCCCACCGAACCAGCCCCGGCGGAAACCGCGGCAGCGGAGGCGCCGGCAGCGGATGCACCGGCAGCAGCTTTGCCGTCCGCCCCGGCCGGTGCCGGCCCATACTGGGTTCAGCTGGGCACGTTCGGCTCGGTGCCGGAAGGCCATCTGGCCTGGGCGGAACTGTTGAACGCAGCCGGCTGGTCCAACCTGGCGACCCTGCAGCCAGTAATGCAGCGCGTGTCGCCGTCCCCCGGCCAGGTCCTGCACCGATTGCGGGTCGATGCCCGCACCGCGGAGCGGGCGCGAGCCCTGTGCGGCATCCAGCGGGAGGCGGGCGGCGAATGCCTGATGGTTGGACCGGGGCTGACTCCGGACAGCTGGGTTGCCGAAGCCGCACAGCCGCGCGAAGGTGGCACACCGGCCGCGCCACAGCAGGTCACCGGCAGCCCGGCATCGGACCTTCAGGTGGCGCCCAACTGGAGCCTGCCCTGACGCCCCGGCCGGCGCGGACACTTCGATCCGGCCCGCCGATGGGCGCAATCAGTCGATACGACCGGCCAACCAGGCATCGATCAGCCGCCGCGCGATGCTGAGTCGGGGCGGCAGGGCAAAGGGCGCCTCGCCGATCCGGGCGTCTGCCGGCAGCGCTTGAAGCCAGGCACGGCTGTACCAATCGGCAGCTTCGAGTTCCTCTTCGTCGATGCGGATGTCGCGGGTCACCGCACGGGCGGTGAAGGCGACCATCTGCGATCGCGGAAACGGCCAGGGCTGCGAACCGCGATACCGGATCTCGTCCACTTCGATGCCGGCTTCCTCGCCGATTTCGCGATGGACACAGTCCTCCAGCGTCTCGCCCGGTTCCAGAAAGCCGGCCAGGATCGAATGCATCCCGTACGGCCAGGCGGGCTGTCGGCCCAGCAGGCACCGATCGCCGTCGTGCACCAGCACGATGACCGCCGCATCGGTGCGCGGGAAAAACGACTCGGCACACGCGGCATCGCTGCAGACCCGCTGGTGGCCAGCGTGGCTCCAAACCGTCGGCGCGCCGCACACACCGCAGAACCGGCTGCGCCGGTGCCAATCCATCAGGCCGCGGGCATAGAAGGCCAGGGCGGCGTCGCCCTCCGGCAACAGGGGGCCGATCCCGCGCATATCGACGAGGCCGCCCAGCCGCTTCAACCGCGGTTCGGCCTTCGGGTCTTCAACCGCATCGACCGAAGCGGCGACGATACCGGCGCCGTCCGCCACGCCCAGAACCGCCATCTCGCCAACCAGCGGTCGCCAATCCGCCCCGACCGGAGACAGGCGGGCGACCCGGGGCGCGTCGCGCGGACCGTCGACCAGAACGCGCCCGCGCCAGGTGATCACGACCTGCGTGTCCCGCCGCGCCATCAGTTCTTCCAGCCACCCGGGATCGGTGCGGCGGTGGGTCTGGCGGTCCACCGGCGCCGTCAGCAGGCTGATGGCGGGTGACGGATCGGCGGGCGATGGATGATGGGCGTCCAAGGGGTATCAGCGCTCCAAGGTCAGCCGGACCACGCGCCAGGCGTCGTAGCGGTCGGGCGACAGGTTGACCGGCCAGGGTTGGCACCGGGTGTCGCTGACGGCGGCGACGGCCGCCTCGGCCGCCGAGCGCCATTGCGGCAGAAACGCCAAACCCGGCTCGCTGACGGCCCGGGCAGATTCCACCCGGCGATCGGGGGTCAGCGTGATTTCCAGGGTCACCGGCCCACCGGCCTCCAGTTGTTCTTCCAAACCGCGCCGACACGGGGTCAACGACACGATCACCGCCGCCTCCTGGGCCGGGGTCAGGCTGTAGAGCGGTGTGCTGCGCCCGGGCGTCAACCGGTCGTCGCCCGTCAGGTCCGCCAGACGGTCGTAGCAGTCCAGCCGGTCCAGCGACCGGTCGATGGCGCGGCAGGCCGCCAGTTCGCGGATCACCACCGTGTCCTGACCCTGTGCGAAACCCTGTGAGGCGGGGAAGAGGAAGGCGGCGGCCGCCGCCGCGGCGGTCCAGGTCCGGCGGCGCTCAGGCGACCGCACGATCCCAGTCCTCCCGCAGCATCGCGAACAGGACATGGTCCTGCCAGGCGCCGTCGATCCGCAGATAGCCGCGGGCCTGGCCTTCTTCGGCGAAGCCGACCTTCAACAGCAAGGCGCGGCTGGCCGCATTGTGCGGCAGGCAGGCGGCCTCGATCCGGTGCAAGCCCAGATGCAGATAGGCGAAATTGGCCACCGCCCGCGCGGCTTCGGACATGAAGCCCTTCTTGGCGAATGCTTTGCCGATCCAGTAGCCGACCGAGCCGGTCTGGGCCACGCCGCGGCGAATGCTCGAAAGGCCGATCGAGCCCAGCAGCCGGTTGTCGCGCCGGTCGAACAGGAAGAACGAATACGCCTCGTCGGCGCGCCATTCGGCGATCTGCCGGCGCATGCGCCGCAGATAGGTGCTGCGCGACAGCGCATCCGGCGGCCAAGTCGGCTCCCACGGCGACAGGAAGTCGCGGCTGTCGTCCCGCAGGGACGACCAGGCACGCCAGTCGCGCGGCCGCGGCGGCCGAAGATACAGCCGCGGTGTTTCCAACCGGATGGACGGAACCGTTTGTCCGGTCGTCTTCAGAAACCCAATCACGCGCGCCCTCCATTCACGTCCGGGGCCGCTACCCTGCTGCCGCCAAATGGGCGGACATTCACGTTAGTCTTTGCGCGATCCGATCGTAGGGTTCAAGCCTGCCGATCTGCCCGAGCGCGGCAATCGTCGGCTTGGCCGAAAAAATCGGCTTGGCCACACGGCGGACCGCATCGATATCCACCGCACCCACCTTGTCGACCAGTTCCGCTACCGTCAGCGGCCGGCCGAACACCAGCATCTGCTGGCCGATCTGCTCGCACCGGGACATGGTGCTCTCCAGGCCCATCAGCAGGCTGGCCTTGAGCTGGGTCCGGGCCCGGTCCACCTCCGCCTCGGTCAGCGTGTCGGCCAGGCTGGCGACCTGTTCGCACAAGACGGGGATCAGCTCGTCGGCATTGTCGCCGCCGGTGCCGGCATAGATCCCGAACAGCCCGGTATCGTGGTAGAAGCTGGTGAAGCTGTAGATCGAATAGACCAGCCCCCGCTGTTCGCGGATTTCCCGGAACAGCCGGGAGGACATGCCGCCGCCCAGCAGGGTCGACAGGACCGATTCCGCATAGAAGTCCTGGTCGTGGTAGCCGAGGCCGGGAAAGCCGACGATCAGGTGCAGTTGCTCCAGGTCGCGGGCTTCGCGGGTGTCGCCGCCGCGATAGGCCGCGGGTTCCGGCCCGCGCCACCCGTTGGTCGCCACTGTCCCGAACGCAGACTCCGCCATCTCCTCCAGCGCTTCGTGGGAGATGTTCCCGGCCGCCGACAACACCATGGTCGACGCGCCGTAGTTGGTCTGCAGGTAGGTATTCAGGTGATCGCGGGTCAGCTGCCGGACGATATCGGCCGAGCCCAGGATCGGCTGGCCCAGCGGCTGTCCCGGAAACGCTGCGGACTGGAAGTGGTCGAAGATGATGTCATCGGGCGTGTCGTGGGCCTGGGCGATCTCCTGCAGCACCACATTGCGTTCCCGCTCCAGCTCGCCGCTGTCGAGCTGGGCGTTCTGCAGGATGTCGGCGATCAGATCGACGGCGAGCGCCGCATCCTCCTTCAGCACCTTGGCGTAGTAGGCCGTGTTCTCCCGGCTGGTGTAGGCGTTCAGATGGCCCCCGACCGCCTCGATCTCCTCGGCGATCTGGACCGCCGTGCGACGGTCGGTCCCTTTGAAGGCCATATGCTCCAGGAGATGGGCGATGCCGTTGACCTCCGGCGCCTCGCTGCGGGTGCCGACACCGACCCAGACGCCCAACGACACGGTTTCCACTGTGGCCATCGGATCGGAAACGATCCGCATGCCGTTGCCCAGCGTGCTGATCCGGTGCCCGTCGTTCATGCTGCCGCCCCCACTGGCGCGCGACTGCGGATATGCTCTTGGACCGCACGCAGATCCGCAGGCAACGTGGTCAGGCGTTCTTCTCGTTCGAACAGGTCGCGCAGCCGCGCCGGTACCGCGGGCCGCTGGCCGATGGCCGCCTCGACGGCGTCGGGGAACTTGGCGGGATGGGCGCAGGCCAGGCTGACCAGCGGCACCGCCACTTCCGCCCCCGCCGTTCGTGCGGCATGCAGGCCGACGGCCGTATGCGGATCGACGATCATGCCCGTGGCCCGGTGGACCCTGGCAATCTCCTGCCGGATGCCGTCGTCGTCCAGCCGCGCCGAGGTGAACACGCCCTGGGCGGCGGCGAGCTGCCGTTCCGACACGGCGAAGGTCCCGTCGCGCCGGAACCGGTCCATCTGCGCCGCCACGGCGGCGCCGTCGCGCCCTTCGAGATCGAACAGCAGACGCTCGAAATTGCTGGAGATCTGGATGTCCATCGCCGGGGACAGGGTCGGCGTCACCGACGCCTTGCGCATCTGCCCGGTACGGAAGAAGCGGTCCAGAATATCGTTGCTGTTGGCGCCGACGATCAGGCGGTCGATGGGCACGCCCATCTGCCGGGCGGCATAAGCGGCATAGACGTTGCCGAAATTGCCCGTCGGCACGCTGAAGGCGACGGCGCGGTCGGGCGCGCCCAGCGCCACCGCGGCCGCGACGTAATAGGTGATCTGCGCGGCAATGCGGACCCAGTTGATCGAATTGACCGCCGACAGCGACATCTCCGAGCGGAAGGCGAGATCGTTGAACATCGCCTTGACCAGGTCCTGGCAATCGTCGAACGAGCCTTCGATGGCGATGTTGTGGACGTTGCCGGACAGGACCGTCGTCATCTGCCGGCGCTGCACCTCGGACACGCGGCCCTTGGGGTGCAGGATGAACACGGTCACCGCCGAGCGGTCGCGGCAGGCCTCGATGGCGGCCGACCCAGTATCGCCGGACGTGGCGCCGACGATCGTGACCTGCCGGCCGCGACGCGCCAGAACATGGTCGAAGAGTTGGCCGACCAGCTGCAGGGCGTAGTCCTTGAAAGCCAGCGTCGGCCCGTGGAACAGCTCCATCAGCCAGGTATCGGCATCAAGCTGCACCAAGGGCGCCGCCGCCTGATGGTCGAAGACCGAATACGCCTTGTCGATCAGCCCGGCGAGCGTTTCCCGGTCCAGCGTACCGCTCGGCGCGTCGCCGACAAAGCGGGCGATCACCTCGACCGCCACATCGGTGTAGGGGCGTCCCCGGAGCCCGCGCAGGTCGTCACCGGACAGGCGCGGCCAGGCCGACGGCACGTACAATCCGCCATCCGCCGCCAAACCGGTCAGCAGCACCGCCTCGAAATCGAGGTCGGGCGCGTTGCCGCGGGTACTGACGTACTGCACTGGGCCCCCCTTCGCGAAAGGCGCGTACCCTAACGGCTGGCCTTGACCGCGTGCAAGGGCGCCGCCCGGCGCCGGAATCCGATAGACATCTTCACGGTTCGCCAACAACCGTGCCCTACGTTACGCCGGCTCCCGCAAGCGGACCGGGGATGCGGCATCGTGTCGACCTTCAGCACTCCGTCGCTCGACTACGTGATCGACCATTGCCGGGCGACCGGCCGTCGCCAGGAGGCGCAGGACCTGACGGCCTGGGCCAAACACCTGCGCACCGGTGCCCCCAACGACCGGCTTTGCGCCGCCAAGCGCATCCAGACGGCATTGTCGGCCCTGCTGCCCGGGCGCGACGGGCGTGCCAGGCCCATCCCGCAAGACTGCCTTTCCAACGCGGTCAGGGAGATCTGGGCGGTGGCGCGGCAGCCGCGGGCCACGGACCTGGAGTTGCCGCCCACGCTGGATCAGATAATCCCCGGCGCCCATCGAGAGCCCCTACTTTCGCTGCGGGCGCTGGTCAACGGTCTGCGCGAAAGCCGGGCGGATTTCGAGGCCTGGCGCCTGTTGCACTACGCCGAGGATCTGTTGAGCGAGCAGACCGCGTTGCGACAGGCGGCCGCCTACTGCATCGCCGGCGCCTGCCGATCCCCGGAAGTCCGGGGATC
>JANQIU010000348.1 GCA_028281985.1 Alphaproteobacteria bacterium
CGCGATAGGTACGTTGATCGATCCATAAGGCATGCACCGCGCCCGATCTTGGCGCGGTTCGACGCAGAAAAGGGGACAAGGATGGCGGAGGTAACGGCCGCGCGGGTGAAGGAACTGCGCGACAAGACCGGTGCCGGCATGATGGACTGCAAGAAGGCGCTGGGCGAAGCCGACGGCGACATCGAGGCGGCGGTCGACTGGCTGCGCAAGAAGGGCCTGGCGGCGGCGGCGAAGAAGTCGGGCCGGGTGGCGGCGGAAGGCCTTGTCGGCGCCGCGGTCGGCGAGGGCGTGGGCGTGGTCGTCGAGATCAATGCCGAAACCGATTTCGTCGCCCGGAACGAGACCTTCCAGGCGTTTGTCCGCACCGTCACCGAACTGGCGCTGTCCAGTGACGGCACCGTCGACGGCCTGTCGGCGATGGCCTATCCGGACACCGGTCGGACCGTGGCCGAAGAGGTCACCCATATGGTGGCGACCATCGGCGAGAATATGGGTCTGCGCCGTGTCGCGCGGCTGACGGCGTCGCCGGGCGCGGTAGCCTCCTACATCCACAGCGCCACGGCCCCGGGCCTGGGGCGCATCGGCGTGCTGGTCGCCCTGCAGTCGGAAGGCGATCCGGAGAAGCTTTCGGCGCTGGGCCGGCAGTTGGCGATGCACGTCGCGGCGGCGCGGCCGGAGTCGGTCAGCACCGATGACCTGGACCCCGCCCTGCTGGATCGCGAGCGCAATGTCCTGGCCGACCAGGCGCGCGCCAGCGGCAAGCCCGAGGCGATCATCGAGAAGATGGTCGAAGGCCGGCTGCGCAAGTACTACGAGGAGGTCGTGCTTTTGGAGCAGACCTTCGTCGTCGACGGCGAAAACAAGGTCGCCAAGGTGCTGGAGAACACCGGCAAGGAACTGGGTGCCCCGGTTTCCGTCGTCGGCTTCACCCGGTTTGCCCTGGGCGAGGGTATCGAGAAGCAGGAGCAGGATTTCGCGGCGGAAGTCGCGGCGACGCTCGGCAACTGATCCTCCGGCCCGGCCGGGCCGGCGACCGGCCCGGTCTGGCAGACACCGCGCCGGGGAGGGGACGGGATGACCGTGCCGCTGCGCCACAAGCGCGTCCTGCTGAAACTGTCGGGCGAAGCCCTGATGGGATCCCAGGACTACGGGATCGACCAGGACATGGTGGCCCGTGTCGCCCAGGAGATCGTCGACGTCGGCAAGCTTGGCGCCCAGGTCTGCCTGGTGGTCGGCGGCGGCAACATCTTTCGCGGCCTCACCGGCGCGGCCAAGGGAATGGACCGTGCTGCAGCCGATTACATGGGCATGCTGGCCACGGTCATGAACGCCCTGGCGCTGCAGACGGCCTGCGAAGACCTGGGCCTGCCGACGCGCGTGCAGTCCGCCATCCCGATGCAGTCGGTTTGCGAGCCGTATATTCGCCGTCGGGCGATCCGGCATATGGAGAAGGGCCGGGCGGTCATCTTCGCCGCCGGCACCGGCAACCCGTTCTTCACCACCGATACCGCGGCGGCCCTGCGCGCGTCGGAGATGGGGTGCGATGTCCTGATGAAGGGCACGCAGGTCGACGGCGTCTACGACGCCGATCCCAAAAAGGTGACGACGGCGAAGCGGTTCGAACGGCTGAGCTACCATGATGTGCTGACACGTGATCTAAGGGTCATGGATCATTCGGCGATTTCCCTGGCACGGGAGAACCGGATCCCCATCCTGGTGTTCTCCATCGGGACACCGGGCAATTTCGCCCAGGTGCTTGCGGGTACCGGGGCGCATACGATCATCGAGGAGGACGCGTGAACCCATGGAAGAGCCCGACTTAGGCGACATCGAGCGGCGGATGAAGGGTGCGATCGAAGCGTTGCGCCGGGAACTGAACGGCCTGCGGACGGGGCGCGCTTCGCCCCATCTGCTCGACACCATCACCGTCGATGCCTATGGCGGGGCCATGCCGCTGAACCAGGTGGGGACGGTGAATGTGCCGGAGCCGCGACTGCTGACGGTACAGGTCTGGGACAAGGGCGTGGTCAAGGCGGCGGAGAAGGCCATCCGCGACTCCGGGCTGGGACTGAACCCGGCGGCCGACGGCAACCTGATCCGGGTGCCGATACCGGAACTGACCGAGGAACGCCGGCGCGAGCTGACCAAAGTGGCCGGCAAGTATACCGAGCAGGCGCGCGTGGCGGTGCGCAACGTGCGGCGCGACGGCATGGATACGCTGAAGAAGATGGAACGCGAGCACGAACTGTCCGAGGACGAGCACAAGCTCTACGCGGACGAGATCCAGCAGCTCACCGACAGCCACATTAAGGCCATCGACGACCTCCATGCCGAGAAAGACAAGGAGATCATGCAGGTGTGATTGGGGCGGCGGGCCGAGGCGAGCGGGGACGGGCAGTCAAAGCTGAGGAGACAGCAGGCATGCCCGATGCGGCAGGGGCACACAGTCCTGTCCATGTTGCCATCATCATGGACGGCAATGGCCGATGGGCGTTGTCCAGGGGGATGCCGCGCGTGCTGGGTCACCGCCGCGGGGTGGAAGCCGTTCGCCGCACGGTTGAAGCGGCTGCCGAACTCGGGATCGGCTATCTGACCCTTTTCGGGTTCTCGACCGAGAACTGGAACCGCCCCGGCGCGGAAGTCGGCGAGCTTATGGGGCTGCTGCGCCGGTATCTGCGCAGCCATGTGTCGGAGCTGCACGAGAACGGTGTGTGCCTCCGGGTCATCGGCGACCGGCGCCGCCTGCCCGACGACATCATCGGCCTGATCGAGCATGCCGAGCGGGTGACGGCCGACAATACCCGGATCAACCTGACCGTGGCGTTGAGCTATGGGGCCCGGCAGGAAATCGCCGCTGCAGCCCGGCAGTTGGCCGAAGCGGCGCTGGCCGGCCGGCTGGACCCGGAAGACATCGACGTCGATCAGGTGGACATCCGGTTGTTCACCCACGGCATTCCCGACCCGGATCTGATCATTCGCACCAGCGGAGAACGCCGCATAAGCAACTTCCTGCTGTGGCAGGCCGCGTACGCCGAACTGCTTTTTGTCGACTGCCTGTGGCCGGACTTCGGGCGGGCACAGCTGGAAGCCGCCCTGGCCGACTTCCGCCGACGCGAGAGGCGATACGGCGCCTTGGCTGGTGATTGCCGTTAGCCTGCGCCAGAACCTGAGCATCCGTGTCTTGTCGGCGGCGATCCTGGCGCCGCTGACGATCCTGGCGACCGTCGTCGGCGGGGTCCCGTTCCTGCTGTTGCTGGCCGCGGTCGGCACCGCCTGCGCCTGGGAATGGGGCAACCTCGTCGGCTCCGGTCGTGTTGCCCGGCCTGGGGAGGCACCCGGGGAACGCGGCCGGCTGGTGATAACGGCGGTAACGATGCTCGCCCCGCCGGCCGGCCTTGCGGCAATGCTGGTTTCCGGTGTCTGGCTCGCGCTGGCGGTGTTGGCCGCCATCTGGGTGGCGGCGATGGTGTCGGTCTGGCTGTCTGCCTCCGATCTGCCCCCGGTGGCACCGTTGGGCATCCTGTATATCGGCGCGCCGGTTTGCCTGCTGCTGTGGCTCCGCGGCGCTCCGGAGATCGGCCTGGGGCTGGTGCTTTGGCTGTGTTTCAGTGTATGGGCGACGGATGTCGGGGCGTACGCCGTGGGCCGCCTCGTCGGCGGGCCGCGCCTGGCGCCGGCGATCAGTCCGAACAAGACCTGGTCGGGCACCATCGGCGGCGCGGCCTCGGCCGTTGTCGTGGGCGTTGTTGCGGCCGTTGTCCTGGGCGCCGAACGACCGGCGGCGGCGGCGGCGCTGGCTCTGGCGGTATCGGTTACCGCACAACTGGGTGATCTGTTCGAATCGATGATGAAACGGCAGTTCGGTGTTAAGGACAGCAGTCGCCTGATCCCAGGGCACGGGGGCATGCTCGATCGGGTGGACGGTTTGCTGGCTGCGGTGCCCATTTTCGCTCTGTTCCACGCCCTAACGGGGGAGACGTTCGCATGGCTGTAGGCGGTCCGCGCCGGGTCACGATCCTTGGATCGACCGGATCGGTGGGACGAAGCACCGTCGATCTGCTGTCGCGCAACCGGGAGGCGTTTCAAGTCGTCGGGCTGACGGCGAACCGAAACGTCGAAAGTCTGGCGGCCCAGGCCCGCGATCTGCGGGCGGAGTTTGCCGCGGTCGCCGACCCCCAATGCTATGCCGATCTGAAGGCGGCGCTCTCGGGTTCCGGCATTGAGGTGGCGGCGGGGACCGAGGCCGTTGTCGAAGCCTCGCGACGCGGCGCCGACTGGGTGATGGCGGCGATCGTCGGCGCCTGCGGCTTGGCGCCAACCCTGGCGGCGGTGCAACGCGGCGCGACGGTTGCCCTGGCCAACAAGGAATGCCTGGTTTGCGCGGGCTCGGTGATGATGGACGCCGTCCGGCAAAGCGGCGCGACCCTGCTGCCGGTCGACTCCGAGCACAATGCCATCTTCCAGGTGCTTGACCGGGACCGCCCGCACCGGGTCGCGCGTATCGTGCTGACCGCTTCCGGGGGGCCGTTCCGCGACTGGGATATGGGGGCCATGGCTGCAGCCACGCCGGCCCAGGCCGTCGCCCACCCGACCTGGTCGATGGGCGCGAAGATCTCCATCGACAGCGCCACGATGATGAACAAGGGCTTGGAGATCATCGAAGCGTCGATTCTGTTCAGCGTCTCGGAACCCCAGGTCGCCGTGGTCGTGCATCCCCAGTCGATCGTCCACAGCCTGGTCGAGTACGTGGACGGATCAGTTCTGGCGCAGCTCGGCAGCCCGGACATGCGTACGCCGATCGCCTACACGCTTGCCTGGCCGGACCGGATCGAGACGCCGACCGAACGGCTGGACCTGACCCAGGTGGCCCGGCTGGACTTCGAGCCGCCCGACGACATCCGCTTTCCGGCCTTGCGGTTGGCGCGCGAGGCACTACTTGCCGGAGGGTCGGCACCGGCGGTGTTGAATGCCGCCAACGAGGTTGCCGTTCAGGCGTTTCTCGACCAGCGCATCGGTTTTCTGGACATCGCGCGGACGGTCGAGGAGGTGCTGGCCGAAGTCGGGGACGGGCGGATCGCCAGCCTCGAGGACGTCACGGCCGCGGATATCGATGCCCGGCGACGCGCCGAAGCCGTTATCGACCGCCGACAGGCGGCGTGACGGCGGCGCGCAGACGGGAACGACGGAGTTTTGATGCATGGATTTCCTGTGGAACTACATTCTGCCGTTCCTGCTGGTGCTGAGTGTCCTGGTCTTCGTCCATGAGTGGGGGCATTTCTGGGTTGCCCGGCGCTGCGGCGTGCGGGTGGAAACCTTCTCCATCGGCTTCGGGCCGGAGCTGATCGGCCGCACCGACCGGCACGGCACCCGCTGGAAGTTCGCGGCCATTCCCCTGGGCGGTTACGTCCGGTTCTACGGCGACGGGGACGCCGCGTCGGTGACCCGCCAGGAGGGCGAGCCAGACACACCGGTTGATCCGGCCGACCAGGCGAAGATGTTTCAGAACAAGCCGCTGGCGCAGCGGGCGGCGGTCGTCGCCGCCGGGCCGGCGGCCAACTTCATCTTTGCCGCCATCGCGCTGGCCGGGCTGTTCATGGCCTATGGGCATCCGGTGCCCGCGCCCGTGGTCGGGTCGGTCGATCCGGAAAGTGCGGCCGAGTTCCACGGTATCCTGCCGGGGGATCGTATCCTGGCGGTCGATGACCGGGAGATCTGGCGGTTCACCGAAATCGCCTTCGCCATCACCGAAGGGCAGGGGCGGCCGATCACGCTGACCGTGGACCGCGACGGTGAGACGATCAGCCTCGAAGCCACGCCGCGGCTGGAGACGCTGGAGGCGACGGACGGCACGACGGTGGACCGGTATCTGTTGGGGATCCGGCCGGAAATCGGTCGGTACGGGCCGTTCGAAGCGGTCACGGTTGCCGTAAGCGAGACCGTGGCCATCACCTTCGGGACGCTGAGCGCCCTGGGCGACATCATCGTCGGCGAGCGCGGCACCGAAGAACTCGGCGGGCCGATCCGAATCGCCCAGCTATCCGGTGACCTTGCCCAGACCGGACTGGTGATGTTCATCTGGTTCATCGCCGTCCTGTCAATCAATCTCGGGTTGATAAACCTGTTGCCGATACCAGTACTGGACGGCGGGCACCTGCTCTTGTACGCATTTGAGGCGGTTCTTCGGCGGCCGCTAAGCGAACGGGTTCAGGAATACGGTTTCCGGATAGGTCTTGCTTTGGTATTGACCTTGATGGTCTTTGCGACCTGGAACGATCTTGTTCAGCTGCGGGTTTTCGCGTTCCTGCGCGATCTGGTGTCCTGACCTGCGGCGCACCGCGATCGGGGGACTTTTGGTGTCGGGCTTGGGACGTTTAGCGGCCTGTCTTCTGATTGCTCTGGGTATCGGCCCCCTGGCCGTCGCGCCGGCAGCGGGCCAGACGGCGCCGGAACCGGAACCGGCGGTGATCCAGGACATCCGCGTCGATGGCGCGCAGCGTATCGAAGCGGCGACCGTGCGATCCTACATGACGGTTCGCCCCGGCGACCCGTTCGACCCAATCGCGCTGGACGACACGTTGAAGGCGCTGTTCAACACCGGCCTGTTCGCCGACGTGCTGCTGCGGCGCGAGGGCGCGACGCTGGTCGTCGCGGTGGTGGAGAACCCGATCATCAACCGCATCGCCTTCGAAGGGAACGCGCGAATCGAAGACGCGGTTCTGGAGGCGGAGGTCACGCTGCGGCCCCGGGTCGTCTACACGCGCACCCGCGTCCAGAACGATGTTGCCCGCCTGCAGGAGATCTACCGGCGGTCGGGCCGGTTCGCGGCGACGGTCGAACCGAAGATCATCCAGCTCGAGCAGAACCGGGTCGATCTTGTCTTTGAAATCGACGAAGGCGAGTTGACCGGGGTCGAGCGCATCAGCTTCATCGGCAACGATGCCTTCTCGGACAGCGCGCTGCGTGGCGAGATCCGGACCGAAGAGACGGTCTGGTACGACCTGTTCAGCGTGGACGACAACTACGATCCCGACCGCCTCGCCTTCGACCAGGAACTGCTGAGGCAGTTCTATCTGTCGGAAGGCTACGCCGACTTCCGGGTGGTGTCGGCGGTGGCCGAACTGACGCCGGACCGGGAAGCATTCTTCATCACCTTCACGCTAGATGAAGGCGAACGGTACGATTTCGGTGAGATCGACATCGTATCCCGCCTGCCGGACCTGAACGTCGAGGTCCTGTTCGACGTCCTGACCACGGAGCCGGAAGACACGTACTCAAATACGGCCGTGGAGGAGACGATCGCCAATCTGACCGACGCGGTCGGCGACCAGCAGTATGCGTTCGTGGACGTGCGGCCGCTGATCACGCGCGACCGGGACCAGCGGCTCATCAACATCACCTACGAGATCAACGAGGGCCCGCGGGTCTTCGTCGAGCGGATCGACGTGAGCGGCAATGTCCGGACGGAGGACCGCGTCATCCGGCGCGAGTTCGAACTGGTCGAAGGCGATCCGTTCAATGCCTCGCTCCTGCGGCGCTCGGAAGCGCGGGTGCGCAATCTCGGGTTCTTCGAGCAGGTGGAAGTCAACACGCTGCCCGGTTCGACCCCGGATCAGACCATCGTCGATGTCCAGGTACAGGAACAGTCGACGGGTGAGCTTTCCATCGGCGCCGGTTTCTCGACGGCGGAAGGCCCGCTGGGCACGATCAGCCTGCGCGAGCGCAACCTGCTGGGGACAGGTCAGGATCTGGCCATCAGCGGCACGCTCAGTGCCTCGGTGCTGGAAGCGGATCTGAGCTTTACCGAACCCTATTTCCTGGGCCGCGACATCGCTGCCGGGTTCGATGTGTTCTCGGTGACCCGGGACAATCAGGACGAAAGCAGCTTCGACGAGTTCACCCTCGGCTTTGGGCTGCGGTCCGGGTTCCGGCTGGGCCCGGACCTCCGGCAGACGCTGGGCTATACCCTGGCTTTGCGCGATATTCGCGACGTCGACAGTTCGGCCTCGCGGTTCATTCAGGAACAGGAAGGGGAGACCCTGACGTCGGCCGTGCGGAGCCGTTTGACGTATGACCAGTTGGACAGCCGCATCTCACCGACCGACGGCTACATCCTGCGCGGGGAGGTGGAACTCGCCGGGCTCGGCGGCGACGTCTTCTATGTGCGCACGACGGCGTCGGGCGACTACTACTACCCGCTGCTGGAGAACGTCATTTTGAACATCGGCGGCTCGCTGGGACAGGTGACCGGTCTTGGCGAAGACGTTCGCATCAACGACCGGTTCTTTGTCGGCGGTGGCAACCTGCGCGGCTTTGAGCCGGCGGGTATCGGGCCGCGCGACGGAAACGATGATGCCCTGGGCGGTAATTTCTTCGCGACCGGCACCGCCGAAGTCTCGTTTCCGCTGGGCCTGCCCGAGGAACTGGGGATCCGGGGCCGGGCCTTCACCGATGTCGGCACGCTGTTCGGTCTGGATGACGAGGAAATCTCAGGCTCCACCGATCCGGCAGATCAGATCTTCGACGAGAGCAGCATCCGCGTTTCGGTCGGAACCGGCCTCAGTTGGAACTCGCCCTTCGGTCCGATCCAGATCGACGTCGGCTTCCCGGTCGTGCAGGAGGACTTCGACCAGACCGAGATCTTCCGCTTCTCGTTCGGTACCCGCTTCTGATGCTGCCGACGCACCGACTGGCGGTTCTGTCGAAAGCGGCGGCCCGCCGGGCGTCGGTGGCGATCCTTGTCGGCGGGCTGTGGTTCGGCGTGCTGCCGGCGGCGAGCGCGCAGGAGGCGCCGGGCGTCGCCGAGATCGGCTCCATTCCGGTCATCGTCGTGGACTATCGCCGCGCCCTTCTGGATTCGGATGCCTATTTGAGCGTGGATTCCCAGCTGGACGACCAGATGTTGAGCTTCCAGGACGAGTTCGACACGATCGAACAGGAGCTTCTGGACACCCAGGCGGAGCTCATCGAACGCCGGGACACCCTGCCGGCCGAGGAGTTCAACGCGTTGCGCCGGCAGTTGCTGCAGCGCGCGGCGGACGCGCAGTCGGACCTGCAGCGGCTCCGCATCCGCTTCGACGAAGCGCAGAGCCGGGCGTATGGGCGCATTGAGGAGGAGCTTCGCGGAGTCGTACGCGACATCGCGTTCGAACGCGGCGCGCGCCTGGTTTTCCGCAAGGACAGCCTGTATCTGCACGACCCGGAACTGGAGGTCACGGCCCTGGCGATGGAACGCCTGAACGCCCGGCTTCCCTTCGTTGAAGTCACCGTGGACTCGCCCTGGCCGAACGAGTGATGGGATCGTGGCCGGATCGGGCGCTGGTGCGAATGCTGCACCGTTGATAATGCCTTGGGGATAGGGCACAAGTTCACCTAATCCTCACCGCATACGCGTGACCTGAGGAGACAACGTCTGTTCGGTCCGTGGCCCCACCCAAGGGCGCGCAAACCTGACAATGACGCAACGCGTCGGTGTATGGCGGACGGCGGTGCGATCATTGCGAACCGGACCATCGGGATTGGCGGATCGGGCGGTGCAGGGCGGTCCGGACGCAGCCGTCGCTGAACGGGCCGTCGACGCAGGTCGATCGGACGGCCGACAGGTAGGGATTGGAGAAACCGGGTAAATGGACGCGACATCCGCGCCGCACCGACACAAGATCGCGGACATAGACATCAACGAAATCCAGCGGATGATCCCCCACCGGTACCCGTTGCTGCTTGTGGACCGCGTCGTCGATGTCTTCCCCGACAAATCGGCCGTCGGGATCAAGAATGTCAGCATCAACGAGCCTTACTTCGCCGGGCACTTTCCCGGCCGTCCGGTGATGCCCGGCGTGCTGCTGATCGAAGCGATGGCGCAGACGGCGGCGGTCCTGGTCGTCGCCACCGAGGGCGAAGACGCCGCCAGACGGCTGGTGTACTTCATGTCGGTGGAGCGTGCCCGTTTTCGGCGGCCGGTGACGCCCGGCGATCAGCTTCTTCTGAAGGTCGAGAAGCTCCAGAATCGCCGAAACGTATGGCGGTTCACCGGGACGGCCTGCGTCGGCGATACGGTCTACGCCGATGCCCGGTTTGCCGCCATGAGGTCCGAAGACTGATGGCCGTTTCAATCCATCCCTCCGCCGTCGTCGAACCGACCGCGCGCCTGGGCGACGGTGTCACCGTCGGTCCGTTCTGCCTGGTCGGTCCGGATGTGGAACTGGCGGAAGGCGTGACGCTGTTGTCCCATGTCGTCGTCACCGGACGGACATCGATCGGCCCGCGGACACGGGTTTTCCCGTTTGCCTCCATCGGGCACATACCCCAGGACCGCAAGTATCAGGGCGAGCAATCGGCGCTGAGCATCGGCGCCGACAACCAGATCCGCGAATACGTCACCATGAACCCCGGCACCGAAGGGGGCGGCATGGTTACGCGGATCGGGGACGGCTGCCTGTTCATGGCCTGCTCCCACGTCGCCCATGACTGCCAGGTCGGCAACAACGTGGTGATGGTCAACAGTTCCGGTCTGGCGGGCCACGTGATCGTCGGCGACTACGCCATCATCGGCGGTCTTTCCGCCGTGCACCAGTATGTACGTATCGGTGCGCATGCGATGATCGGCGGCATGACCGGCATCGAACAGGACGTGATCCCGTTCGGGCTGGCGATGGGCGACCGCGGGCATCTGGCCGGCCTCAATCTGATCGGCCTGAAGCGGCGGGGGTTCGAGCGCGAAGAGATCCACGTTCTTCGCAACGTCTTCAAGATGCTGTTCCTCGATGAAGACGGCGAGTTGAGCCAGCGGATCGAAACCGTTCGCGCGACGTACGACACGTACCCCGCGGTCAATCAGCTGCTCGATTTCATCGACTCGGACAGCGACCGGAAGATCCTGAAAGCCAAGCTGGGGGATGCCGCCTAAGCTCGGCATCATCGCCGGCGGTACCCATCTGCCGCGACGGGTGGCCGAGGCGGCGCGCGATCAGGGCCGCGGCGTTTTCATTCTGGCGCTTTCCGGTATCGCCGACCCTGCTGTCGTTGATTCCTTTCCGCATGCCTGGTGCCGGATCGGCGCCCTGGGCCGGGGCGTGCGCCTGATGCGCGCTTTCGGGGCGCAGGATGTCTGCTTCGTCGGTGCCGTTTCAAGGCCGGGTTGGCGCGATCTGGCGCCGGATCTGCGGATGGCCTGGCTGCTCATTCGCGAGGGCTTGCTGCGCCGCGGCGACGACGGGGCAATGCGGCGGGTGGCGCGCATTGCCGAGCGGTTTGGGTTCAACGTCATCGGTCCGCACGAAATCGTCGGTGATCTGCTGTGCCCCGCCGGGCTGCTGACACGCTGTCGGCCGGACGAGCAGGCGATCGCGGATATCCGACGCGGTTGGCAGGTTGCCGCCGCCCTTGGCCGGGCGGATGCCGGTCAAGGAGCAGTCGTGCAGCAGGGGATCGTTCTGGCTATCGAGGCCGCGGAGGGAACCGATGCCATGATCGGCCGCGCCGGTGATCTGCGCCGCCGGGGCGCCGGGGGCGTGCTGGTCAAACGGGTCAAACCCCAGCAGGATCGCCGCCTGGATCTGC
>JANQIU010000331.1 GCA_028281985.1 Alphaproteobacteria bacterium
ACCGGGCCTGGATTTCTCCGACCTTAGCCATGTGTTCAATTTCGATGTGCCGATCAATCCGGACGACTATATCCACCGTATAGGGCGTACCGGTCGGGCCGGAAGACAGGGTCGGGCCATCACCATTGCCACGCCGGAGGACAAGCGGTTCGTGGACGGGATCGTGAAGCTGATCAACCGGCCGATAGACCGGATCCAGGTGGACGGACTTGACGAGGCCGATCAGGACGCACCCCGGTCGACCGGGGAACGCCGCGGACGGCGGCCGGCCGCGGCCGATACCGCGGCGGCGCCGTCGCGACGGCCATCCCGGAGCCGCCGGCGCGACGACCGAGATGATCCCCAGGATCGGGACGAGCCCGTGGTCGGATTGGGCGACCATGTGCCGGCGTTCCTGCTGCGACGCCCGCGCACCCGGTCGGCGGCATAGCCCGCGCCGAACCGACCGCACGGCGTAGGCGTCATCGCCCGGCAATGGGCGTAAGGGGCGATTGATCCGCCATCGTGGCGATAGACTTTCGCAACCTTGCGGATCGCGAATAAGGGACGATAGCTTCGCGAACGAAACCCTTGTGACCAGGACAATTGGAGCCCCCACCGAATGTCCGAGTTCGCGTATCCGAAATTCACCTTCCAGCCGCCGCCGGAACTGTCCGGCAAGGGCGGGCACGTTCCTGTGGTCGTCGTCGGCGCAGGTCCGTCCGGGCTGACCGCAGCCCTCGACCTGGGCAAGCGCGGCATCCCGGTGGTGGTGCTGGACGACGACGACACGGTGGGCGTCGGCAGCCGGGCGATCTGCTGGTCGCAGCGCAGCCTAGACATCTTCGACCGGTTGGGCGTTGCCGATGGCCTGGTCGACAAGGGTGTCACCTGGCAGTCGGGCCGCGTCTTCTTCCGGGACGACGAGGTCTACGATTTCGATCTGCAGCGCGAGGGCGGGCAGAAGATGCCGGCCTTCATCAATCTGCAGCAGTATTACGTCGAGGCTGCCCTGGTCGAGGCCCTGCAAAGCTGCGACAGCGTGGATCTGCGGTTCCTGAGTTCCCTGACCAACCTGCGCCAGACGCCCGACGGCGTCGACCTGACGATCACCACGCCGGAGGGCGAGTATGCCCTGCGCGCGGATTATGTGATCGCGGCCGATGGCGCCAACAGTTTCTGCCGGCGATCCCTGGGCCTGGCATTCGACGGCAAAGTCTTCGAAGACCGATTCCTGATCGCCGACGTGAAGATGCGGGCGGACTTTCCGTCCGAACGCCGGTTCTGGTTCGATCCACCGTTCCACCGCGGCGGATCGGCGCTCCTGCACAAGCAGGCGGATGATTTCTGGCGCATCGACCTGCAGCTTGGATGGCAGGCCGACCCGGAGGAGGAGCGCAAGCCCGAACGGGTTGTTCCCCGCCTGAAGGCCATGCTGGGCGACGTACCGTTCGAGGTGCAGTGGGTCAGCGTCTACACGTTCCAGTGCAGGCGGTTGGAGCGGTTCCGCCAGGGTCGCGTCTTCTTCGTCGGCGACAGCGCCCACCAGATGGCGCCGTTCGGGGCCCGGGGCGGCAACGGCGGCCTGCATGATGCCGACAATCTGGCCTGGAAACTGGCCCTGGTGGTCCAGGGGATCGCCGACGACACCCTGCTGGACAGCTATGATTTGGAAAGGTTGCCGGCAACCGATGCCGACATCCTGCATTCAACCCGTTCGACTGAGTTCATCACGCCTGAAGGATCGGTCAGTGCCCAGTTCCGCGATGCCGTCCTTGCCCTTGCCGAACGGCACGGTTTCGCTCGCGAACTGGTCAACAGCGGCCGGCTTTCGACGCCCTACTGGTACGGTTCCCAGGGGCTCAACTCCGTCGATGACCCCAGCGACGACTTCAAGGGGTCGCTGGTGCCCGGCGCACCCTGCCCGGATGCGCCGATCACCAACCCCGACGGGTCGCGCGGCTGGCTGCTGAACCATCTCGGCACCGACTTCTCGCTTCTGTGCTTCGGCGCGGCGCCGACATCGCTGCCGGCAGGATCGTTGCCGGTCCGGCCCGTGGTGATCCGGACCGATGAATTGGGGGACCCGGACGGCCTCGTGTCCGCCCGCTATGACGGCTACCCCGGTACCACCTATCTCGTGCGGCCGGACCAGCACATCGCGGCCCGGTTCCGTTACGCCCAGGCCACGGATATCCAGCAGGCGTTGGAGAGGGCCGCCGGAGGCCTGGTGAAATCCCCCGCCCCGACGGCACGGGAGGCTTGAGCACAATGGCCGGCACCCTGCGCACCGATTTGCGCCTGCACGACCCGGACGCGTTCTACCAGTCCCTGATCGATGCCCATCGCGGCCTGACGGACGACCAGAGCCAGCAGTTGAATGCCCGCTTGATCCTGCTGCTGGCAAACCATGTGGGCGATCGCGAAATCCTGGCCGAGGCGATGGCGGCGGCGCGGGACGGACTGGCGGATTGATCCGGCATCGGCTCTTCCGTACGCGCAAAAACTTCGATGACGAAGACTTGTTCTAGAATTCAGAATCTCTATAAGAAAAAATCGACAAGACTCTGAGATATAAGGCGAACTCCCGGTCTCATTAACGAGCAGTTCGCCTGCCTGACGCGCACCGCGCCTGAGGTCGAGAAAGGGCCGGTCCGTCCTCGGGGGCTTGACAGGCCCGGCTGCGTTCCCGCGAGATGACGATCATCAAGTCGCCGCCGGCAACCGCGACGGGTTGCCGCCAGGCGCGCCGATCCAGGCATCGGCCACCGCAACGACCTGCCCCTCGCCCAATCAGGACGCATGACCCTAGCCATCGATCCGACGGTGCACATGTGGGCCGTGTTCGGCTTTGTCCTTGTCGGCATGATCTCATTCGCCGTCGAGAAGGTCAGCGTCGAGGTGACCTCGCTGTCGGTGTTGGTGGCCCTGCTGCTGTGGTTCCAGGTGTTTCCCTATCCGGGTCCGGAGGGCGACAACCTACTGGACGCCGTCGTCCTGTTGCGCGGGTTCGCCAACCCGTCCCTGCTTGCCGTGCTGGCCTTGCTGGTGATCGGCCAGGCGATGGTGCAGACGGGCGCCCTGACCGGTCTGGCGGGGGTCTTCCTGCGCCTGTCCCAACGCCGCCGCATGACCAGCATTCTGGCCTGCTTTGCGGCGGTCCTGGTGACGTCGGCGTTCCTGAACAACACGCCGGTCGTGGTGATGTTCATCCCGATCATGCAGCTGCTGGCCGGGCGGCTGAACTGGTCGGCCAGCCGGCTGATGATGCCGCTCAGCTTCGCAGCGATGCTGGGCGGCATGACGACGATGATCGGGTCCAGCACCAACATGCTGGTGTCCAGCGCCCTCACCGATCTGGGTCAGCCGGTCCTGGGCCTGTTCGACATCACCCTGCCGGGACTGGTGCTGGCCGGGGTCGGCGCGCTTTATGTCGGGCTGGTGCTGCCCCGGCTGCTGCCCCATCGTGCCGGTCTGGCCGGCGCCTTCCTGTCGCAAGGCAAGCAGTTCGTCGCCGAAATCGACGTCACAGCCGACAGCCCGCTGATCGGGCAATCGTCGGTTGCCGGCCAGTTCAAGTCGCTTCCCGGGGTTACCGTGCGGCTGATCCAGCGGCGTGGCCAGAACATCCTGCCGCCCTTCGACGAGGTTTCGGTGCAGTCCGGCGACATGCTGATCGTCGCCGCCACCCGCCAGGCCCTGACCGAAGCCCTGACCCGCAATGCCGGCTACATGCTGACCCAGCATCTGCGCAAGGAAGCCGGCACGACGGAAGCCCAGGCCAGGCGCCCGGCCGAACGCGTTCTGGCCGAGGTGATGATCGCCCCGGCCAGCCGGATGATCGATCAGTCCGTCGATGCCGTGGGCTTCCAGCGCCGCTATGGCTGTGCCGTCCTTGGCATTCAGCGCCGCGGGCGCATGGCCCGTCAACGGCTGGGTGAGATCCGGCTGGAAGCCGGCGATGTGCTGCTGATCGTCGGCGGCGCCTCGAACATCGACAACCTGAGCAACAACCCGGACCTGCTGCTGATGGCCTGGTCCACCCGGGACCTGCCGCGCCCCCAGCGGGCACCGCACGCCACCGGCGTGTTTGGCGCGACGGTGCTGCTCGCCGGCACCGGCGCCCTGCCGATCTCCGTGGCGGCCATAGCCGGGGCCCTGGCCATGCTGGTGTTCGGGTGCCTGAACATCCGGCAGGCCTCCCGCGCCCTGGACCGGACGATCTACGTGCTGGTCGGCGCTGCGCTGGCCATGGGGACCGCACTGCAGGTGACCGGCGGGGCGCAGTCCGTCGCCATGTTCCTGGTGGAAAACATCGCCGGGCGCGATCCGCTGACCAATATGGCGGTGCTGTTCGCCGTGGTGGCGATCGCCACCAACATCCTCAGCAACAATGCCTGTGCGGTGCTGTTCACGCCGATCGCCGTCAGCATGGCGGCGGATATCGGGATTTCACCGACCACCATGGCGGTGACGGTCATTCTGGCGGCGAACTGCGCCTTCGCCACGCCGATCGGCTACCAGACCAACCTGCTGGTCATGGGACCGGGCCATTACCGGTTCCGCGACTTCCTGAAGGGCGGCGCGCCGCTGATCCTGGTGATGTGGGCGACCTTCAGCCTGACGGCCCCGCTGTTCTTCGACCTCTAGCCCCTCCCCTCCGATCACGCGGCATCGTGGAAGATGATGCCAAGCGCCCGGCGCTGCCCGCGCGTCACCTCGCTGACCCCATGGCGATGGGCCACGCGATAGGCGCCGCGGCTGCCCTGTTCGGGCCGGTGATTGACCGCAAACAGCACACAGTCGCCCTGCGCGAGCGACACCACCTGGGCACGGGATTGCCGCCTTGGGCGCTGTTCGGTCAGGACGAACTCCCCACCGTCGAAATCGTCGACCGGTCGCGAAAGCAGGAGCGTCGCCTGAATGGGGAACACCAGGGGGCCGTAGAGATCCTGATGCAAGCAATTGTAGTCGCCCGGCCCGTATTGCAGCAGCAGGGGTGTCGGCTTCGCCTGCCCGGCCGCATGGCACTGCCCAAGGAACTGGGCCAGGGTCTCGGGATACCGCTGATCGACGCCCAGCCGCTCTGCCCATCGGTTGGCCAGGGGAACCAACCCCGCATACAGCGTGTCACGGAGGCGACCGACCAGGTCCGGCAGCGGGTTGGCGAAGTACCGATACTCCCCCTGACCAAACCCATGGCGGGCCATGACGACATGGCTGCGGAACCCGTCATCGTGGTCGTAGAGCCGCCCCAGAGCCGTGCATTCCCCCGGGTCGAGCAGTGACCGGATCACGGCAAAGCCCCGGCGGTCCAAATGATCGACGATGGGCGGCCACGCCAGCGTCTCCCTGGCGCGAACTGCCGTTGTCGCGGTCATCGGGACCGTTCCCGGGCCAGCAGCCGGGCTTTTTGCTCCCGGCCCCATCGATAGCCGCTGAGGTCGCCGTCCGACCGGACGACACGATGGCAGGGGACGACGACCGCCAGATGGTTGTTGGCGCAGGCCTGGGCGACGGCCCGCGCCGCCGTGGGATGGCCGATGGTCCGGGCCACCTCGGTGTACGTTGCGGTCTGCCCGGCGGGGATCTCGCGCAAAGCTGCCCAGACCTTCTGCTGGAAGGCCGTTCCATAGACGTCGAGCGGCAGCGGGAACGGCGTCGACGGCGCTTCGACAAAGGCGACAACCCGCGCGACCGTCTCTTCGAACCGCTCGTCACCGCGCTGAATGTCGGCTTTGGGGAACCGGTCCCGCAATTGACCGATCAGGGCATCCGCATCGTCGGCGAAGTGAATGGCGCAGACCCCCCGCTCGGTCGCCGCGACCAGGATGTTGCCGACAGAACTGGCGCTGACGGCATACTGGATCCGGGTTCCGTTGCCGCCATCGCGATAGGTGCGGGGCGCCATGCCTAGCGTCCTCTCCGCGGACTCGTAGAACCGGCTGGATGAGTTGAAGCCGGCATCGAAAATGGCTTCGGTCACGCTTGAAGACTCTGCCAGCCCCCGGCGGACCCGCTCGCTGCGGTCGGCCGCCGCGTATTGCTTTGGCGTCATGCCGACAATCTCCTTGAACAGGCGATGGAAGTGGTAGCGGCTGATGCCCGTCGCCTCGGCCAGGTCTGCCAGGCTGGGCGGCTCTTCGGCATCGCGGATCAGCCGGCAGGCATGTGCGATGGCATCCGCCTGCCGCTGCCGGGGCGATGCACCGTCGGGATGGCATCGCTTGCAGGCGCGGAACCCCGCTTTCGCTGCTGCCTGCGAATCCGGGAAGAACAGCACGTTCTCGCGGCGCGGCAGCCGCGAAGGGCAGCCGGGTCGGCAATAGACGCCGGTCGTCACGACGGCGAAGACGAATGCCGCCTCCGCTTCACGGTCCCGTGTCCTGACCGCTTCCCATCGCGCCTGATCGTCGGGCGCTCCGTCCACCTGTACCACCTTGATGTCATCGGTCATCGCCAGCATGGCTCCAAATCCCCCGGCTGTCCGTCTCTTCCGCCAAGGTGCCGCGGGCGGCGTTGCCGTGCACTCCGCCGCTTGCTGTCAAATTCCGGTTGCCGGCAAGGCGCATGGCAGCCGAGCCAACCCCGCAGCCCGTCTGCGCTTGTCGCCGGTCGGGCAGGCTCACATACTTGTTCGCACTATGCTGGATCTACCCTTCAAGGCACTGACCTTTGCCACCGACCTCGTGGGGCTGACGGGCCGGAAGGCCCCGAGCAGTCAATCCGGATCGGCGCACGACTTCTCCTTCACAGACATCCGCGGCACCGATCTGCCCCTGGCGGGTTTCGCCGGCCGTGCGCTGCTGGTGGTCAACACCGCGTCCAAATGCGGTTTCACCAAGCAACTCCAAGGGTTGCAGGAGATCTACGACACCTATCGGGAGCGGGGCTTCGTGGTCCTGGGGGTGCCGTCGAACGACTTCGCCGGCCAAGAACCGGGAAGCGAAGCCGACATTCAGTCGTTCTGCGAACTGAACTACGGCGTCAGCTTCCCGATGACCGCCAAGCAGCGGGTTTCCGGTACCGACGCACATCCCCTGTTCAGCTGGCTTGGCGAGCAGCTTGGCATGCTCTCGGCGCCACGCTGGAACTTCTACAAGTACCTGATCGACCCCGACGGACACGCGATCGACTGGTTCGCCTCGACCACGCCGCCGGCATCGGGGTCCGTGGTCCGCGCTATCGAGGCGGTGTTGCCGGCCTGAACCGTCGGCCCGGGGGGTCAGCGGCGCTGCCAGCCGGCGGGCGTCAGGACGAAGATGCCGCTGCCGGCCCGTTCGATGAGATGCTGACCGGCCTGCTGCTCGACCGCCTGAATCGGCACGCCGTTCTGTTGGGCAATACCCTCGTAGTGGCTGCGCCGTTGGGCGTTGACCGAGTTCACCAGGTCCCTGACCCCCGGTGCGTCCTGAACTATGCCCACATAGCCGTCCGGCTGCTCGCCGACCAGACCCTGGGCGCGCGCCTCGTCCAGGGTCAGCGCCGCAACCGGCGAGGCGATCAGGACTGCCGCAAGCATCGCCAAAACGGCCAAGACCCGCTGGCCGAAGCGCCTCCGCACCATGGTCGTCCCTTTCTCCGCTCTGTCGCTTGGCATCGGTCCCCCCTGCCCGCGGTCAGAAGATGTCGTCATTTTCGGTGAAGACGTTTTCGAGCTGGCGGTCGATCCGGATCAGCACCTCCTGCTCGATACGCACATT
>JANQIU010000081.1 GCA_028281985.1 Alphaproteobacteria bacterium
CGCCGGGACCTGACCGTTCAGGTACTTGCCGGTGAGCGTTCCGCCGCCCAGCGGTGAATAGGCCAGCAGCCCGATGTCTTCGCGGATCGAGATCTCCGCCAATCCGCTTTCATAGCTGCGGTTCAGCAGGTTGTAGGGGTTCTGGACCGACACCATGCGCGGCAGCCCGTCGGTTTCGGCGGCCGTGACGAAGGTCATGGTGCCCCAGGGGGTTTCGTTCGACAGCCCGACATGGCGGATCTTGCCGGCCTTGATCAGGTCCCGGAGAGCGGCCAGCGTCTCGGCCGGCGGCGTGATCTTCTCGTCCTCCCGATGCACGAAACCGCGCTGGCCGAAGATGTTGGCATTCCGGTCGGGCCAGTGCAGCTGGTAGAGGTCGATGTAGTCGGTCTGCAGCCGCCGCAGACTGGCGTCGACGGCCGCCGTCAGGTGTTCGGCATTGAATCGCGTCTGCCCGCCGCGGACATAGCCGAAATTCGCCGACGGCCCGACGATCTTGGACGCCAGGATGACCTTGTCGCGGTTGCCCCGGGCCTTGAACCAGGTGCCGATATGGGCCTCGGTCTTGCCGTAGGTTTCCGCCGTCGGCGGTATGGCGTACATCTCGGCCGTGTCGAAGAAGTTGATGCCCTGTTCCAGGGCGTAGTCCATCTGTTCGTGGGCTTCGGCTTCGGTGTTCTGCCGGCCCCAGGTCATGGTCCCGAGGCAGATGACGCTGACCTGCAGATCGGTGCGGCCCAAGCGACGGTATTGCATGGCGCGGTCCTTACTCTCGGTCGATCGTGGAGTCGGGGGAAGCGGCCGCTTCCCATTTGTGAAGGCCGGGGTCTATAGCGCGACCGGTGGGGCGGCGAAACCCTGGTTGACGGCCGCCGCAGCCCCCATTTATTGTATGCGCGCTTACTATTTACGGGTGGGCTTTCACGGAACAGGTGGTACGGGGGAAAACGACCATGGACGACGCGATCACCAAGGACGGGTCGACGGCCGCGGATACCCTCGTGCTGGTCGATATCGCCGACCGCATCCAGACGATCCGGATCAACCGCCCGAACAAGAAGAATGCGCTGACCCGCGACATGTACAGCGCCATGGCGGCGGCGCTGACCGCTGCCGACGACGATCCGGGCGTTCGGGCCACGATCATCACCGGCACCGGCGACGCGTTCACCGCCGGCAACGACCTTGCCGATTTCATGAATGCCCCGCCCAGCGACCCCGACAGCCCGGTGGGCCATTTCCTGAAGGCGATGGTGACCGCCCGCAAACCGGTGATCGCAGCGGTCAACGGTGTCGCCGTCGGCATCGGCACCACCATGCTGCTGCATTGCGACCTGGCCTATGCCGGCCAGAGCGCGGTCTTCCAGATGCCGTTCGTCGATCTGGGACTGGTGCCCGAAGCGGCTTCGAGCCTGTTGGTGCCGGCGATGATCGGCCATCGCCGGGCCGCGGAACTGCTGATGCTGGGCGACCGGTTCTCGGCGGACACCGCCGCCGACCTTGGCTTCGTCAACAAGACCGTCGCCGATGCCGATCTTCAGGAAACGGCGCGCACGGCTGCCCTGGCGCTGGCGGCAAAGGCGCCGGAAGCCTTGCGCCAGACCAAGGCGCTGCTGAAGGGGTCCGGCGAGGCCGTGGCCGACCGGATGCACGAGGAATTCAAGCTGTTCGCCCAGCGGTTGCGGTCGCCGGAGCTCAAGGAGTCGATCACCGCGTTCATGCAGAAGCGGAAGCCGGATTTCTCGCGTTTCGAGTGAAGCGGCAGGTACAACTCTACCCTTCATGCAATTTCCGATGGACAGGCGCGGGTGGCTGTTCTAGCCAACCCTGCATAGTTGATGGGTTTTCGGCCTAGTCCCCGAATTCAGTCCGGAGATGATGGATGAATTGGTTTGTCATCGTCGGCGCGGTGACCGCACTGCTTGTGGGCACCGCCGTCGGCGTGCAGAGCACCATCGGCGCCCGGCTGAGCTTGACGATCAACCCCGTGATGGTGGGGCTGTTCACGGCCCTTATCGGCGGGTCGGCGGCGATCCTCCTGCTGCTGATCATCGATGGCGGCTCGATCAACCGGTTCCGCCAATGGCCCAGCAACACGTGGTTGCTGCTGCTGTTCAACGGGCTGGTCGGCGTGGCCATCATTGCCGGGATCGCTTTCAGCTATGTGCGTGTCGGCGTCGCCGCCGGCGTCGTCCTGCTGGTCTGCGGGCAGATGCTGGTCGGCGCCATCGCCGACCATTTCGGCCTCGGCGGCAGCGACCGCATCACCCTGAGCTGGGAGCGACTGGCGGGCTTCGCCCTGATGGTCCCGGCGATCTGGCTGCTGCTGCCGAAGGGCTGACGCCGGGGACCCGTCGGTCGGCCGGGCGAAGATCAGCGGTCCAGAAAGTCTCGGGCGATCCCAACCGCGTCAGCCAGGCCGATCCGCTCGATCTCGACCCCGTCGGGGAAGGCGCCGGCCAGGCGGCTGGGCATCATCGGGTCCAGCAACACGAATACACCGGCATCGTCGGCCCGGCGCACCAGCCGGCCGAAGGCCTGCTTGAGCCGCAACCGGGTCACCGCGTCGTCGTAGCGCGCCTTGCCGAAGGCCGCCCGACGCGCCCGGTGCAGGATGGTCGGGCGCGGCCACGGCACCCGGTCGAAGACGATCAGGCGCAGGCTGCGCCCCGGTACGTCGATCCCATCGCGGACCGCATCGGTTCCCAAAAGGCAGGCCCGTTCTTCGCCCCGGAAGATGTCCACCAGGGTGGCCACATCCATCCCATCCACATGCTGGGCCATCAGGGGCAGGCCGGCCGCCTCCAGGGGCCCGGCGATCCTTCGGTGCACCTCGCGCAGCCGGCTGATGGCGGTGAACAGCCCCAGCGCGCCGCCGCCGGAGGCCAGAAACAGGCTGCGGTATGCGGCCGCGACCTGGTCGAAATCGTCCTTGCGCACATCGCGGACCACCAGCACCCGGGTCTGGGCGGCGTAGTCGAAGGGCGACGGCACCCGCGCACGGATGGCCGGTGCCGCCATGTGTACGGCCCCGGTACGGGCTTCGGCGACCTGCCAATCGGCGGCATCGTCGCCGCTGCCGTCGGTCAGGGTCGCCGAGGTGACGACCATGCCATGGGTATGCCCGGCCACCGATGCGGCGAACGGTTCGGTCGGATCGATCCAGTGGCGGTAGTAGCCGATATCCACATCCCGGCCGTCAATCCGCTCGATGCCGAACCAGTCGACATATCCGGGCGGTGTCTCGGCCCCCAGGCTGGCCACCATGGCCCGCCAGGCGCCGACCTCCAGCCGGCCGCGCCGGTCCAGGCCGCGCGCCGCCGCGCTCAGCCGCTGGCGGGTGGCGCTGTCCAGGTCCTCCGCTTCCTCGTCCAGGCGGGCGCGCAACGCATCGCGCAGGACCAGCATCGGCGCCCGCAGGGCCTCCAGCGCGGCATCCAGGCGCTGGCCCGCGGCCACCAGGCCGTCCAGCGGGGACGACGTCTCGGTCTCCAGCCCATAGGGGCCGCCACGCCCGGGCGCCCGGGCGTAAACCTGGCGGCGGACCAGTTCCAGAAAGGCTTCCGTCGGCCCGACCGACGCCCCCTGGGCGACGCGTCCCAGCCAGCCCTCGCCCGGCAGCGCGCGGACCGCACGGGCAATCGCGTCCAGCGCCTCGTGCGCATCGCTGCTGCCGCCCAGCAGATCTTCCACCCGCCGCCGCAGCCCGCGCGCCCGGCTGCGGCGGTCGGCCTCGGAGCCGACGAGCCAGCGGCGGATCTCCGCCGTCTCGACGCCGCTCAGATGCCCGGCGAAGGCGCTGTCCGCCGCGTCGAACAGATGGTGACCTTCGTCGAACACCGTGCGCACCGGCAGGGCGGCATCGTCCCCGCCGCCCAGCGCCGCCTGCACCATCACAAGCGCATGGTTGGCGACGACGATGCGGGCCCGGCGGGCCCGGCGCACGCCCTGTTCGATGAAGCAGCGGCCATAGTGGGAGCAGGCCGAGTAGATGCACTCGCCGCGCCGGTCGGCCAGTCCCAGGCTGCTTTGCCGGCCGACCAGATCGGCCAGCCAGCCGGGAAAGTCGCCGCCCGTCATATCGCCGTCGCGGGTGGCCGCCACCCAGCGCGCCATCAGCCCCATCGCCGTGGCCGTCCGCGGCGCCAGCGGCAGGGCACGCGCCGCCTCCTCGAAGTTCAGCAGGCACAGATAGTTCTCGCGCCCCTTGCGCACTACCACTCGCCGGGCCTTGTCGACGGCGTCCGGGAACAAGCGGTCCAGTTCGTCGTCGATCTGGTGTTGCAGGTTGCGGGTGTAGGTGCTGATCCACACCGGCGCGCCGTTCTTTTCCGCCCAGACCGTGGCCGGCGCCAGATAGCCCAGGGTCTTGCCGACACCGGTGCCGGCTTCGGCCAGCACCAGATTGGGGGCATCCGGGTGCTCGCGGGGCGTGAACGCCAGGCTGACGGCGGAGGCATAGTCGGCCTGCTGCGGCCGGGCCTCGGCGATCCCGCGGCCTTCGGCCGCCAGCATCGCTTCCAGCCTTGCCCGCGCCTCGGACGGCGATACCGGGTGCGGCCCGGGCGGCGGGGACGGCGCCTCGCCTTGCCATTCCGGCAGGCGCAGCCAGACATCCAGGGCACGGCGCCGGTCATCCGCCGACGGCCCGTGGGGACGGCCCAGGGCCGCCAGGACGAACGGTGCCCAAGGCCAGCCGCCCTGGCCCATGGTCCAGGCGATGGCAAGCGCATCGGATCGCTCGTCCCGGGGCGAGGCCAGCACGCCGAGCAGCCGGCCCGTCAGGTCGGGCAACAGGGCGGCAGCATCTTCCGGCGTCTGCGGTTCCGGCAGCCCGACGGCGGCCGCCAATCCCCGCGGCGTCGGCCGGCAGAAACGGGCCGGAAAGACGAAGGCGAACAGTTCCAGAAGGTCGAATGCCTGCAGACGATCGGTGCCGGACCGGCGCGCGGCCGACCGGGCATGGCACAGCAGCAGGGGCCGGTCGGCCAGCGTTTGGGCAAGCGCGTCGCGGGCGACGACCTGCAATTCGCCGTCGACCGTCAGAACGACGGCCCCCGTCGCCCCGAAGACGACGGAATCGGCATGCGGCAGGCGGATCTGCGGTT
>JANQIU010000120.1 GCA_028281985.1 Alphaproteobacteria bacterium
CTGCCAGTCGGCCGGCGGCGCGCCGATCGCCGACAGCAGAATGCGGTGGTACTCGGCCTCCAGCTCCGGATAAAACGGGTGCACCGATTCCGGGAAATCGTAGGCCGCCAGGCGATGCTCGGGCTGGACGAAGAACATCCGGTTGTCGCTGGCGCCCGCCACCTCGAAATCGCCCCGCACCGAGGCGCCGATATGCTCCAGCGACGCGGCCTGCGCGTCGACCGACAGCATGAACTGGGCAAAGGCGATGGCTGCATCCAGGTTCGGCGAGTTCTCCGGAACGGCGACGCCGCGCATGCCGCCGATAACCACGGCGCCGGCTTCGTCATCGAAGTGGCTCGGCCACGGACCCGACTGGAAGTCGCCCTCCAACGCTTCGGTATCCCATTTGCGGACATTCCAGTCACCGACCCGGAACATGCCGGCCCGGCCGCCTTCGATCACCTGGTACATGTCGGTGAACGAGTGGTTCACCGTATCCGGCGCCACATAGCCGTAGTCGGAATAGGTGCGCAGGAACTCCTCCAGCACTTCGGCATGGCGCGGCTCGTCGATGACGATGTTGCCGTCCGGGTCGATCAGCGTGTGGCGCAGTCCGGCACCGAAGGTGAACAGGTCCAGCATGTGGATCAGGTCGCGCGGGTTGGCCGCCTGCAGGGCCATGCCGAAGGTGTCGTCACGGCCGTTGCCGTCCGGATCTTCGGTCATGAACTTCATCGAGACGCGCTGCACATCCTCCCAGGTGGTCGGGAACTCCTCGCCCACCGCTTCCAGCCAGCTGGTCCGGGCGCCGAAGGCCATCTGGACGCGCTGCACTGGCAGGATGATCATCCGGTCCTGATAGGTGGCGACCCGCAGGTCGTCTTCGCTCAGGAAGCTGGTGTCGTCCACCGCCGCGAACACGTCTGCCAGATCCATGACCCGTTCGGTCTGGTTCTGGATGCGGATCACCCGTTCATAGTTGTTGTAGATCAGGTCGGGCGCCGTATCGGTGTTGATGGCCGCAATCACCCGACCGTACCACTGGTCGGTCGGATAGGAGACCGAGGTGATGGTCACGTCCGGGTTCTGGGCGTTGTAGATCTCGCTCAACGCCTCGAACCAGGCGATGCCGTTGTCGCCCAGGTCGTGCCAGACGACCAGTTCCGTCGCGCCGGCTGCGACCGGCGTCAGGCATGTGGCCGCAAGCGCAGCCGCCGCGGTGGCCTTGACGATTCTCATGGTGGATCCTCCCGATGTCAGCCCGATGCCCCCAGGCCGATTATGTCAGAATCGGTCAGACCACTTGGCCAAACCGACGAAACGGAGCCTAGCAAGGGGGCTGGGCAATGGGCAAGATGTCGCGGCGCTGCGCCCCGAACTCGGCCATCGGCCGTCGCTTCATCGCAACCGGCACCAAACCTGGAGGGCCAGAATTGGCCTGACCAATCCTGGCTCCCTACCGCTGCCGACCGGCTTTCGGGAAGCGCCATGCGATTGCCCTTTGTCGCCGAGCCGCCTAGCAAAGCAGGCATGAATCCGACCGAAACCCGCCCCTGCCTGACCAACACCGCCGCCCGGCGCCTGTTCCTGGCCCGGCACGGCCTGGGCGCGGACAGCGGCGGGCCGGGCATCGACGGGCTGCTGGACCTGATCGAGCGCCTCGGCTTTGTGCAGATCGACAGCATCAACACGGTGGAGCGGGCGCACCACATGATCCTGGGCGCCCGGCGCAAGAGCTACCGGCCGCGGCAGTTGACCACGCTGCTGGAACGCCGGCGCGTGCTGTTCGAGCACTGGACCCATGACGCCGCAGCCATCCCCACCGCCTACTTCCCCTACTGGCGCCTGCGCTTCGAACGCGCGGAGAGGCTGAAGGACCGGTGGCGGAAATGGCAGGGCGACGCCTTCGTCCGCTCCGTCGACGAGGTGATGGCCCATATCCGCGACCACGGGCCAGTGCTGGCCCGGGACATGGCCGACAGGGCGGACAACGGAGAAAAGCGCACCGGAGCCGGCTGGTGGGACTGGCACCCTTCGAAGGCGGCGCTGGAGTACCTGTGGCACACCGGCGCCCTGTCGGTGCGCGGGCGCGAAGGCTTCCAGAAGGTCTTCGACCTGACCGAACGGGTGATCCCGGAGGCGCATCGGACGCCGCAGCCGTCCGAGGCCGAGGTCATCGACTGGGCCTGCGCCGGGGCGCTGGACCGGCTCGGCTTTGCCACATCGGGGGAGATCGCCGCCTTTTGGGACCTCGTGACGCCGCAGCAGGCCAAGGACTGGTGCGCGACCCGCCTGGGCGACGACCTGGTTGAGATCGACATCGCCTGCGCCGGCGATGGCGTCGTGCGCCGCGCCTTCGCCCGACCGGCCGTGCTGGACGAGGCCGAGGCCGTCGCACCGCCGCCGGGCGGCATCCGCGTACTGAGCCCCTTCGACCCGGCGCTGCGCGACCGCAGCCGTACCGAAAGGCTGTTCGGCTTCCACTATCGCATCGAGGTATTCACCCCGGCGGCCAAGCGCCGCTACGGCTACTACGTCTTTCCGTTGCTGGAGGGCGCCCGGCTGGTTGGCCGCATCGACATGAAGCGCCAGACCGATACCCGCTGCCTGGCCGTAACCGGCCTCTGGCCCGAACCCGGCATCCGCTTCGGCAAAGGCCGCCTGGCCCGGCTGGAAAGCGAGCTGCACCGTGTCGCCCGGTTCTGCGGATGCGACACCGTCGACTTCGGCGACGGCTGGCTGCGGAACCCGCTTTAGCGCCCAACAGTTGCGGTACGCAGAAAGCTACCCGTTAACCGATTCCGCCCATCTGTGTTACAGTTTGTGGTTAAGGGCGGCGTGTCGGCGCTCGCGGGCCTGCGCCGCCCACCTCTGGGGGGAGGAGCAACCGATGCTGCACGGCAAAGTCATGGTCGCGCAGGGGGGCGGCCCAACGGCGGTGATCAACGAATCCCTGGCCGGGGTGGTGGTCGAAGCCCGCAAGGTCCCCGACGTCCAGCGCGTGTACGGCGCCTTCCACGGTGTCCGCGGTATTGTCGACGAAGAACTGATCGACCTGACCCAGGAGACCACCCACAATCTGGAAGAGGTGGCGCATACGCCGTCTTCGGCGCTGGGCAGTACGCGCGACAAGCCCGACCTGAAATACTGCCAGGAGATTTTCCGGGTGCTGAAGGCGCACGCGATCAGCACCTTCTTCTATATCGGCGGCAACGACTCCTCGGACACCATCCGCATCGTCGCCGAACAGGCGCGCAACGCCGACTATCGCCTGCGCTGCATCCACATCCCGAAGACGATCGACAACGACCTCGTGGTCAACGACCACTGCCCGGGCTATCCGTCCGCCGCGCGGTTCGTGGCCAGTGCCTTTGCCGGCATCAATCTCGACAATTCGGCCCTGCCCGGCGTCTATATCGGCGTGGTCATGGGCCGGCATGCCGGCTTCCTGACCGCCGCCTCGGCGCTCGGCCAGAAGTACCCCGACGACGGGCCGCACCTGATCTACATGCCCGAAAGGGTATTCGACATCGACCGGTTCCTGGCCGATGTGAAGCACAATTTCGACAGGCACGGCCGCTGCATCGTCGCCGCCTCGGAAGGCATCCACGACGGTGCCGGCGTGCCCATCGTCACGCGACTAGCGGAGAAGGTGGAACGGGACGCCCATGGCAACGTCCAGCTCTCCGGCACCGGGGCTTTGGCCGATCTGCTGGTGAACGAGGTCAAGTCCAAGCTGGGCATCGGCCGGGTCCGCGGCGACACGCTGGGCTACGTACAGCGGTCGTTCCTGGGCTGCGTGTCCGATGTCGACCAGCGCGAGGCGCGGGAGGTGGGCGAAAAAGCCGTGCAGTATGCCCGATGGCGCGAGGAGGACGGCTCGGTCACCATCCACCGCACCGGCTTCTACTCGGCCGAATACCACCTGCATCCGCTGGAGGAGATCGCCGGCAAGACCCGGACCATGCCAGATCCCTTCATCAGCGAAGACGGCACCCACATCACCGACGCCTTCCGCCTCTACCTGCGTCCACTGCTGGGCTCGGGCATGCCCAACGCCTTCCGGCTACGGAACTACATGGTGCCGAAGATCCTCAAGAAAGGAGATGCCGGGCAGGCCGGGTAGATGTGCCGCTTTGCCCCGGCCGTTATCCCGGCAGCCGCGGACGCCTGCATCTCAAGGGGTCGAACACGTGCGGTTTCCCGGAGGACGCCGGGGGATTGATGCGTCTGCGATCAGGCCGGGTTCGCGGCCACCAACCCGCCGAGTATTATATTGAGAGAAATCGCATCACTCTTTTCTCCCCCAATAGTCGCATGATACGCTTCGTAATCTTTCCGATCGACGGTGACCCGGAAGCCGGGGGAGGCCACGCCGGGGGCCGTTCCGCGCATGGGGGAATAGGCACATGAACGGTGTTTCGCTTGGGGCCCGCTCGATTCCGTGGCTGTCCGTCGGCATGCGCGTTGGGCTGACACTCGTGGCCGGGGTCCTGCTCATGACCCTCGCCGCGAAGACCCAGATTCCGTTCTGGCCGGTGCCGATGACGCTGCACACTCTGGCGGTGATGGCATTTGCCGTGGCGCTGGGACCGCGCATGGCCACCGCGATTTTCGTCGCCTATCTGGCGGCGGGCGCGACCGGCCTGCCGGTGTTCTCCGGCACACCCGAACGCGGCGTGGGACTGGCCTACATGGTGGGACCCACCGGCGGCTACCTGCTGGGCTACCTTTTGGCCAGTACGCTGGTCGGCGCTTTGGCGGCCGGTCGCGGCACGCTGGGGCGCATCGGCGCGATGCTGGTCGGCCTGGTGCCCATCTATGGGTTGGGGGTGGCGTGGCTGATCGTCTTCGTGCCGGTTTCCCAGGCCCTGGCCCTGGGCTTCACGCCGTTCATCATCGGCGACCTGGTGAAGGTCGCCCTGGTGGCGGCCGGTGCCGGCCTTGCCGGCGCCTGGATGCGCCGCCGGCAGGAGCGCGCCCTCTGATGCCCGATAGCATCGCGCGCGCCGATGCGCCGGAGATCCGCCACGACTGGGCGCTGGATGAGGTGGAGGCGCTGTTCGCCCTGCCCCTGCTGACACTGATCGGCCGGGCGAACACCGCCCACCAGCGCCACCACGACCCCGCCGCGCTGCAGAAGGCCAGCCTGCTCAGCGTCAAGACCGGCGGCTGCCCGGAGGATTGCGCCTACTGCCCGCAGTCCGCGCACCACCGGCAGGTGGACCTGACCCGGGACCGGTTGATGGAGCCGGACACGGTCATCGCCCTGGCCGCGCGGGCCAAGGCGGCCGGTGCCGACCGCTTCTGCATGGGGGCGGCCTGGCGGGAGGTGCGCGACGGCGCCGACTTCGACGCCGTGGTCACCATGGTGCGCGGGGTGCGGGCGCTGGACATGGAAGCCTGCGTCACCCTCGGCATGTTGAAGCCGCACCAGGCCGAGCGCTTGGCGGAAGCCGGCCTGACCGCCTACAACCACAACCTGGATACCGGTCCGGATTTCTACTCCGAGATCATCGGCACCCGCACCTACGCCGACCGGCTGCGCACGCTGGAGACGGTGCGCGCGGCGGGGATCGAGCTGTGCTGTGGCGGCATCATCGGCATGGGCGAGACGACCCGCGACCGGGCGGCACTGCTGCACGTGCTGTCGAGCCTCGATCCGCACCCGGAAAGCGTGCCGATCAACGCGCTGGTGGCCGTCGAAGGCACACCCCTGGCCGACCGGCCACCGGTCGACCCGCTGGAGATGGTGCGGATGGTGGCGGTTGCCCGGATCACCATGCCCAAGGCGATGGTCCGACTGTCGGCCGGGCGGGCCGCACTCAGCCGGGAGGCCCAGATCCTGTGCATGGTGGCCGGCGCCAATTCGATCTTCTACGGCGACACGCTGCTCACCACGCCGAATGCCGCCCCGTGCGAGGACGTGGCCCTGCTGGAGGCGCTGGCCCCGGCGGGTTAGCCAGACCGACGGTCCCGCCCGGCCCGCGCCCGTGCCGTGCCAGGGGCCGACCGGCCTTACCAGAAGTCCCAGAAGGGGCCGTTGGTGTACTTGATCGTCGTATGCGGGCTACTCGTGTCGGTGAAGGCGGTTGCCGGCACGACGACGGTGTCCGGCGATAGTTTCTTCGCCAGCAGATCGTCCACCTGCTTCACGTAGATCTTGTAGGCATTACTCGTCAGGCCCGCGGCACCGCCGATCGCCGGCTGCGCCTGTGCGGCGCCCCAACAGCTCACGACGTCACCATTGCCGACGCTCATCGTCACATGGCGACAGGCATTCGTCGTGTCGCCGTGGTAGACCATTGCACCCGCAGGGATCGGGTCGTCGCCCGAATTCCAGTCCCGCACATGCGCCACGATCCGGCCGTAGATGTGGTTGATCAGCAGGTCGTTGGAATTCGGCTTGGTGCTGTGCTGAAAGAACAGCTTCGCTTCATGGATGCTCAAGGCATGGCCCATGAGCGCGAAAGCAACCGGCGCTTCATAGCAGACGCAGCCGAGATTCTTCGTGTTCAGGGCATTGCCCGGCAGCAGGGCGGAGAAATCCACCATTCCGTTTGCCC
>JANQIU010000152.1 GCA_028281985.1 Alphaproteobacteria bacterium
CGACCTGTCCCCGCGCCCGCCCGGTTTCGCGGCCGTTACATCGCCTCCTTTGGACATTGCCATGCCAGGCACCGTCCCACCCCGTCTCCTGGTCGAAGATCTGCGATCGGCGCAGCTCCGGGACTGCAGCCTGGCGGTCGCCGGGGGGGAGATCGTCTGCCTGCGCGGTGCATCCGGGTCCGGCAAGACCCTGCTGCTGCGGGCCATCGCCGATCTCGATCCCAACAACGCCGATGTTGCGCTGGACGGTGTGTCCCGCCGGTCGATGAGCGGACCGGCATGGCGCCGCCAGGTGCGCTTCGTTGCGGCAGAGCCGGCATGGTGGGCCGATCGGGTCGGGGACCACTTTCGCGATCCCGGGTCGGCCGCGTCTTTCGCCGCCATGCTCGGCTTGCCCCCCGACTGCATGGACTGGCGGATCGGCCGGCTCTCGACCGGCGAGAAGCAACGGCTTGGCTTGATCCGCGCCCTGGAGGACGCGCCGAAGGTCCTGCTGCTGGATGAACCGACGGCGGCCCTGGACGGCGACGCGCAGACCGCCGTTGAGGCCGCGATCATCCGGCGGCGCGAACAGGGGGCGGCCATCGTTCTGGTTACCCATAGCGACCCCCAGGCGACACGCCTGGCGGACCGGACCTGCCGCATGGTCGGGGGTCGCCTGTATCCGGACGAGCCGTGATGTTCATCAGCCTGTCGATCTGGGACGTCGCTGCGGTGTCCGTCTTCGTTCTGCTGAACGGCGCTTTGTCCCTGTGGCTCTCGCTGGGCATCGAGCGCCAGCTACTGGTTGCCAGCCTGCGCATGGTTGCCCAGTTGGCGGCAGTGGGGGCCGTCCTGACCCTGCTGTTCAGCGTCGCCTCCCTGCCCTGGACCCTGGCCATGGCGGCCGTGATGGCGCTGATCGCCGGGCGCGAGGTCACCGCCCGCCAGGCGCGCCGGCTGACCGGCATGTGGGGCTACGGTCTGGGCACGGTAACCATGACCCTGGCGGCGGCCATGCTGACGCTCGTCGCCCTGCTGGGCAGCCTGCAGCCGGACCCCTGGTTCGATCCGCGCTATGCCATCCCGCTGTTCGGGATGATCCTGGGCAATGCGATGACCGGGATCAGTCTGGGCCTGGATACGCTCACCACCGCGGCGGACAAGGAGCGCGCAGCGATCGACGCCAGGATTGCCCTGGGCGCCACCCGGTTCGATGCGCTGCGGCCGGCCATGCGGGAGTCGATCCGGCGCGGTTTGATGCCGATGATCAACGCCATGGCCGCGACCGGCGTCGTCTCGCTGCCGGGCATGATGACCGGCCAGATCCTGGCCGGCGTCGACCCCGCTGAGGCCGTGCGCTATCAGTTGATGATCATGTTCCTGATCGCCGGCGCCACCGGCCTGGGCTTGCTGATGGCGGTGATGGGCGGTGCCTGGCGACTGACCGACGACCGCCATCGCCTGCGGCCCGACAGGCTGCGGACCCCGCGCTAAGCCCCAAAAGCGCCCGTCACCATACCGCCCGGCCCTATTGGCGGCGGCGGCGCCACTGGTCGACGATCGTGGCGACCAGATCGCGGTCGGCGGATTCCTGGCTCCAGGCGTCCGAGAACTTGGCCGTACCGCCCTTCGGCCGGTGTTCCGGCGCCAGGGTCGAAAAACAGAGCCGGACCGGAACGGCCACGCCTTCACCGACGGCAATGCACTCCGCATTGCGCAGCGACGGCAGGGAATCGAGCAGGCCGGCGCCCGACTCCGACAGCGTGCCGCGCACGAAATCCTGATCGCGCTGGTTGCTCATGCGCAGGGCGAACACGGTATTGCACTGCGACAGCATCCCGGTTGCCAGCTCGGACGGCCGCTGGCTGACGATGCATAACGAAGCGCCGTACTTCCGGCCCTCCTTGGCCATGCGCGACAGGGCGCTCTTGGCGCTTTCGAAGCCGAGGCGATCGCTCTGCGGCGCATAGCGATGGGTCTCCTCGCACACCAGGAGGACCGGCACCTTGCGTTCGCTGTGGCGTACGAAATCGAACGTCATCCGGCACAGCAACGACACCACGACGTTCAGGATTTCCGACGGCACCGTCGACAGGTCGACGATGGTGATCGGCATACCGTCCGTCGGGATCCTGAACAGCCGCGACAGGATCGACGTCATGTTGTCGCGCACGGCGATGCCGGAAAACATGAAGGAGTAACGGCGATCGTTGGTCAGCGCCGTCAGCCGCGACTTCAGGCGCAGATACGGCTCGGCGTCGGTCGGCCGGTTCAGCATGCCGCTGTTCTGGTCGAGGATCCGCTCGACTTCCGACAGACGGTACGGAACCGGCGTGTCGACGGTGATGATGTCCGCCGCCTCGGTATTGTTCGGAAACGCCCGCTTCGCCTCGGTAATCACTTCGGCCAGGATGTTGGCCTGGGTTTCCGGCTGGGCGCTGGTGCGATCGATCAGGATCTCCCGGATCTCCTGGAAGTTCAGCAGCCAGTACGGCAGCTCCATGGTCTCCGGGGAGATGACTTCGGCCATGTCCTGGAATGCGTGGGCGTACTCCGCGTGCAGATCCAGCAGCAGCGCGTGGCCATGCTTATGCTCCTGCAGAACCGAGCGCAGGATCAGGGCGACGGCGCAGCTCTTCCCGGACCCGGTGGTGCCCAGAACCGCGAAGTGCTTGCCCAGCAGGTCATCGACGGAGATGTAGGCAGGGGTCTGCTGGTCCTGATGCAGCACGCCGATCGGCGCGGTCGCCACGTTCCGGCGGCCATACACCTGGTTCAGGTCTTCCAAGGTGGAGGTGTAGACGGGACCGCTCAGCGTCGGAAAGGCCGAAACCCCGCGGTTGAACGGCCCACGGGCGCCATCCGGCTCGACGGTCGCCTGCCCGAGAAGCTCCAGCTCGACGATCTTCATCTCCGGATCTTCCGCCGATTCGGACGGGATCGGGATACTGAGTCCGCTCACGAGGCCGAAAATCACGACCCCGCCGTTGAACATCTTCACCAGGGTGCCGATCGAGGGGATCGGCGTCTGAATGTCGACGCCGTGCCGCCCGTCTTCGTCCTCCAGCACCATCACGACCTGGGAACCGGAGATGGAGACGATACGGCCAATTTTCTGGCTATCCAGAGCGCCGGGGCCGCTGAGTTGCATGTCCATACCCGCGCTCCGCTCTACATCTCGCTGACGGCCAGTCCGGACACGCCGTCGGGCCGCTCCGATTCGGTCGATGGGGGCGCGACGACCGCAGACGCCGGCCGCAGGCGGGTCGGCGGAAACTCCAGGACGATCTTCGTGCCGTTCTGCGGTTCACTGCGAACGTCGATCACGCCGTCGTGCATCTCGACCAGGGCTTTGGTGATCGGCAACCCGAGACCGGCCCCTTCGTACCTCCGCTCCAGGCTCGAATCGACCTGCCCGAACGGCTTCATCGCCTGGACGATGTCCTCCGGCGTCATGCCGATCCCCGTGTCGGCGACCGTGACTCGCCCGCCACCGTCTTCGGTCCGCTCCAGCGACACCGAGACCGTGCCGCCGGCCGGGGTGAACTTGGCGGCGTTGGACATGAGATTCAGCAGGATCTGGCGCAGCTTGGTCTCGTCCCCCCAGAACGGTGGAAACTCGGCGTCGATGTCGGATGTCAGGGTCAATCCGCAATCCGCAGCCATGGGTTCGATGATCGCCAGACTATGCCGAACGCAGACCGTCAGATCGAGGATGTCTTCGCGCAGGTCGATCTGACCGGCCTCTATCCTCGCGATGTCGAGGATGTCATTCACCAACTCCAGGAGGTGGCGTCCAGCACCTAGGATGTTGTTGGCATATTCGGAGTATCGGGAATTGCCGACCGGGCCAAAGCATTGGTGGCCGATCATCTCGGAAAATCCAATGATCGCATTGAGCGGTGTCCGCAATTCATGGCTCATATTGGCCAGAAAAACCGTCTTTGCCCGGCTTGCCGCCTCGGCCGTCAGCATCGCGGTGCGGGCGATTTCCGCCGACTGCTCCGCTTCCTTCTTCGCCATGAGGATAGCCAGGCGTGTCCGCCGGTGCCCCACCAGCGTGCCGAGGCGCGACCCGTACTGCGACAGCAGGGAATTGGGTCGCCCGGGATCCCGAGTTGGATTGCGTATCACCGTTTCGAGTCGCAGAGTTACTGCCTATTGGCGTTTATCCTGCGGTATACAAGTTTGAGATCCGGTTAACCCAATCTATGGCGCCGGTCAGGCCAAAGTCGGTCTGCCCTGGATGCCAGGTCGGAAACCCGGAGGACGTCACCCCCCGGGAACTCACCCGTGTCGAGCAGCGAAACCCCCTCCCAGCCATCCCATCTCCGGGCGTCGGAGTTCCTGAGACAGGTGGTCGGGCGGTTCGACGAGTCGGAAGTCAGCGTCGGCGCCCTGGTCGACGCCATCGGCGACCGCGCCTTCGGTTTGGTCACGCTGGCGTTTGCGGTCCCCAACTGCATTCCCGGGCCGCCCGGGGTCGGGTCGGTTCTGGGTGTGCCGCTGATGATCTTCGGCCTTCAACTGGCTGCGGGGCGCCGGGTCCCCTGGCTTCCGGCGTTCGTCGCCCGTCGGCGGCTGAAGATCGCCACGCTGACCCGGGTTCTGGACTTCGTCGGCCCCGTCCTGCAACGCATCGAACGGGTGTGCAGGCCGCGGGCCACTACCCTGGCGGGCCCGAGCGCCGAACGCGCCCTGGGCCTAGCCGTGTTCTGCCTGGCCTGCGCGATTGCCGTCCCGCTGCCGATGACCAACCTCGTCCCCGCCGTCGGGATCGGCATCATCTCGCTGGGCCTGCTGGAGGAGGACGGCATTACCGTCCTTGTCGGCCTGGTCATCGGCACGATCGGGATGGCGATCGTGTTCGCCGTAGTCTATGCAATCGTCTTCGGCGTCAGCCTGGCCTTCACCTGACGGAACCGGCACCGGTGACCGCGCTACGCACGCTCACATCCGTGGGCGACCGGCTGGGCGACAATGCCCGCGGCGCGCTGATCGCACTCGTCGCGATGGTGGTGGTCTCGGTGGTCAGCGTGCTGGTCAAGGATCTGGGCCAGCGGTTCCATCCGATCCAGATGATGACCATCAGCGCCGTGGTCGGCCTCGCCATCTGGATCCCCGTCGCCTGGCTGCGCCGGATGCCGATGCTGCCGACGCGCCGATGGCCCCTGCATCTCCTGAGGGCCGTGTCGGCGTTCGGCGGCTTCACCTGCTATCTGCTTTCGGTCACCCAGCTTCCCCTTGCCGATGCGGTGTCGATCAGCTTCGCCACACCGCTGGTGCTGATCGTCTGGGCGGTGCTGTTCCTGGGGGAACCGGTGCGCTGGCGGCGCTGGACGGCGACGGCCGTCGGGTTCGTGGGCGTCGTGGTGACGATGCGTCCGGGCGTGGGCGCCTGGGACCCCTTCTACCTGGTGGCGCTGGCCGGTTGCGTCCTGGGCGCAACCGCCATCACCTGCGTGCGTCTTCTGTCGTCGAGCGAGAAGCTGGTGACGATGGTCATCGTCCCGCAACTGGTCGGCCTTGTCGTCAGCCTTCCCTTCACCGTCTGGCTGTGGGTCCATCCACACGGGATCGACTGGCTCTGGCTGCTGTCGGTGGCCCTGCTGAATGTCGCCGGCCAGATCCTGATCATCTCGGCCTACCGCCTGGGCGAAGCGACGGCCATCGCGCCGGTGGACTACACGCGGCTGGTGTTTTCCGGGGTGCTTGCCTATCTGGTGTTCAGCGAGGTGCCGGACCTCTGGACCCTGGCCGGGGCTGCCCTGATCGTCGGCAGTACGGGCTACATCGCCTTGCGTGAGGCCCAGATGGGGCGGCACCCGATCAAACGTCCGGCCCCCTTGGGCACCAACCTTCCGGACCCGCCCTGACGGCATCCCGGACCCTGCCGGGAAGCCCGGGCGCCGCTATGGTCAGGATCCCAGGAGGTGCAGCGCCAAGAGCCGGTGATGGGGCCGGTCGCGGTGCTCGAAGAGATAGATCCCCTGCCAGGTCCCCAGCACCATGCGGCCGCGGGCAACCGGGATCGACAGGGTCGTGTTGGTCAGCGCTGCGCGGATATGCGCGGGCATGTCATCCGGCCCTTCGACGGTATGCCGGTACAAGGACGGATCGCGGCTGACCAGCCGTTGGAAGAACACCTCCAGATCGTGCCGGACGTCCGGGTCAGCATTCTCCTGCACCAGGAGGGATGCCGAACTATGACGGCACATGACCGTCAGCAGACCGTCGGCAATGCGCTGCGATCCGAGCCAATCGGCGATTGGCCGAGTGACCTCCAGCAGGCCCGGGGTTCGGGTCTGGATTTCCAGTTCGGTCGATGTCTGGCGCACGCGTCCCCTCCCTGGCCGTATCCGGGCCGGCGGCGACAAGAGACCAGCCCTTCGGGGCGGGCGCAACGCCCCGCACGGTCCGCATTGACAGCGGTATGGGCCGCCCCGATGGTCGGGGCTCGCCCAAGCCCCCGCCGCAATGCGCCGCCGGATGCAGATTGCCTTTCTGATCCTCATCCTCGCCGCCTTGGCGATCGTTGCCGGCGCCGCGGTTCTGGCACTGCGGGCGCCTTCGGCACCGCCCGGCACAGCGCAGCAGGAAGAAACCGACGACCTCGCCACCGTCGATGCGGCAGCGGAAACGGCGGCGCTGCCGGCTGGACGGACCGGCGAGATCATCGGCCCAGCCCCGGGAAGCGCCGGTGAGGACTGGCGGTATGCCCTGAAGCGGATGCGCGTCGAATTCGCCGGCGACGAAGGGCCGGCCCGCGCAGCGGTTCGCTACATCCAGTGCGTCTGGCACACGCTGGCTGGTCCGGAGGCAGGCGCCTCCCGACTGGTTCAGCGTCTGGCCATCACCCTGATCTTGAGCGACCCGAAGGCGTCGGCACGTGTCCAGGCTTGGGAAACCGCCTGGATCGACCGGGGGCAGCCGCGGGGTACGGATGCCGTCGAGCGCGATGCCCTGTACGACCGTGTCGCGGCCATCCTGTCCGGCGGCCCATCGGACCTGTAGCGCGAGACACGAACCGTCCCGGCCATCCTTCAGGCGCGCCTGTCAGGACTCGTCGTCGCCGGCACCGGCCTGGACGGCATCCCGCAGCCAGTCCCGCATCGCCGCGATCTTCGGCACGTCCGCCGTCGCCTCGGGCACCACCATGTAGTAGGCGAAATCGGCCGGCCGGCTGACCGGGAACGGGCGAACGAGGCGGCCGCTGAGCAGCAGATCGTCGACAAGAGCCGACCGGCCGATCATGACCCCGGCGCCGGTTTCGACGGTCCGAAGCATGGCAGTGGAATCGGCGAATTTCGGGCCGGCCGTAGGATCGATGGCGGGAACCCCCAGCTCCCGCAGCCAGCTGCGCCAGCTCAGGCCCGGCTCGTCGTGCCGGTCGCCGAAATCATGCAGCAGCGTGTGGTGGCGCAGATCGCGCGGTCGCCGCAGCGCATTGGGACCGTGCAGCAGCGTGGGGCTGCAGACCGGATAAACGTTCTCGGTCATCAACAGGGTGGCGCGCAGCCCCGGATACCTGCCGTGGCCATAGCGCACCGCCAGGTCGTAGGCGCCATCGGCGAAGTCGATCAGGTCCGGTGAGGCATCGACATGCAGGTCGATCTCCGGGTATCGCGACCAGAAATCGGGCAGACGCTGGGCCAGCCAGGCGACACCGAAGGACGGCAGCACACTGATCGACAGGCGGCCTTTCAGGTCAGCGCCCTGCAGATGCTCCGTCGCGTGGGCCAACCGGTCGAAGCCTTCCGAGACGCCAGGAAGGTAGCTGGCGCCTGCATCGGTCAGCACCAGCCCCCGGGCGCGCCGGCGGAACAGCGGCAACCCCAGATGCTCCTCCAGCCCGCGAACCTGCTGGCTGATCGCCGCCGGCGTGACATGCAGTTCCGCCGCCGCCCGCACGAAACTGAGGTGCCGGGCCGCCGCCTCGAAGGCCCGCAGCGCCGTCAAGGATGGCAGGCGCCGGCTCACGCTCGCACCCGCCGGCCCGCCGGTCGATCAAGACCGGCGCGTCCCTCCGGATGGCTCCCGCCGCGCGCAAGGCTTAGTTCAAATTGTCCTAACACAAAGAAATGGTCGTTTTTCATTAAGGTCACCTTGCGGCAAGCTCAGCCCATTGGCAATCCGAAAGGGGGAGATTGACGATGACGACGTTGGCATGTGATGAGCTGCCGCACCGGCCGTCAACGCGCCGGCTGGATTGGTACCGGGCCTTCAGGGCGATACCGCACCTGCTGTGGCGGGCCCGGGAGCGGCGGCGGGATCGGATCACGCTGTTGAACATGTCCGAAAGGATGCTGCGCGACGTTGGCGTTAGCCGTTGGCAGGCCGATCGGGCGGCCCGGGAGATCCGCCTTTGGCGCTAGAGGGCGATCGAGTTGGTCGGAAACCGAGCGCTCCACCAACGCGGGCATCGCACGCTTGATGTCAGACGAGAGCAGGAGCCATGCGATGCTGACACTCTACGACAACCTGGATTCCGGTAACGGCTACAAGGTCAGGCTGCTGTTGCGGCTGCTCGGGATCCCGTTCGACCGGGTCGAGATGGACATCTGGGCCGGGGCGACCCGGACCCAGACGTTCCTCGCGCGCAATCCCAACGGCCGCATCCCGACCCTGGCATTGGAGGATGGCACCCATCTGCCGGAATCCAATGCCATTCTGGCCTATCTGGCCGACGGCACACCGTACTGGCCGGCGGATCGCCTGGCCCGGGCGCAAGTGCTGCAATGGATGTTCTTCGAGCAGTACAGCCACGAGCCCTTCATCGCCGTAAGCCGCTCGCTGCTGCGCCACCAGCCGGAATCGCCGGAGCGGGCGGCAAAGCTGGACGCCTTGAAACCCAAGGGGCTGGACGCCCTTGGCGTGATGGAAACCCATCTGGCAGGCCGGGCTTGGTTCGTCGGCGATGCCGTTTCCATCGGCGACATCGCCCTGTTCGCCTACACCCATGTTGCCGGCGAAGGCGGGTTCGATCTGGGGCCGTTCGCCAACATCACCGCATGGATCGACCGCATTCGGGCATTACCCGGTTTCACGCCGATGACCCAGCCTTGACCCGAACAAAACCGGCGGCATCGGGGTTCCCGATGCCGCCGGAAACGAGCCGTTTCAAGCGATCCAAACGAAACCGGGCCGGTTAGCCCGGGCTCCGCCTGAAGACCGTAGCGCTTAGCGCTGGGCGCCGACCGCCCGTGCAATGAGATGATCGAGCGAGATCCGCCCCGGTCCGGTCAGGAACAGCAGCAGACCTGCCGCCATCCACGGGAACTGCTCCGCGCCGATGGCATAGACCCCGCCGATCACGAAGTAGATCGTCGCCGCCATGATGCCGAGGCCCAACGCGGCAAGGCGACCGAACAGACCCAGCACCAGCAACACTGGCAGCACCAGCTCGGCGCCGGTAGTCACCCACGCGGCCATCGACGGGGACAGCAACGGCAGGGGATGTTCCCATTCGAACAGGAAAGCCTGGCTGTCCCAGCTACTCAGCCGCACGTTGCCGGCATTCCAGAAAGGCATCGCCAGGTAGACACGGGCGATGATGGTTGCGACGTCCTGCCAGAGCGTCGGCAGCGTGTGGTAGCCGCGCAGCAGGCGGACGACGATGTTGCCGCCACTCTGGGCCGGGCCCACGGACGTTGTATCGGCCATTTCGGGTCTCTCCTTTTTGGATTGGAACGGTTGCGCCCTATCGGCTGGCTTGCATTACACGTGAAAACGTACCTCGTCCCAGGTGTGCCGCCAGGGCTCCTTGCAGATCGAAGTCGGGCTCGGCTCCAAGCGCTGCTTCCGCCGCCGCTGCAAGCGGTTGCTGCTGCAGCAGGCATTGCACGAAAACGGCGTCGCCAGGGGTTACGGGGTTCGTTTCGACGGCAAGGCCGGGGCGAGTGACCAGCACCGCTTCCGCGCCCAATCCGGGATCGACCGGCCGGGGATCGGGGTTGCTGGGTTGGTTGACCTGCCAGATCGTATGGATCGGAAATTGCGCCGATCGGATCAGGCGGGTCGCCGGATGCGCAGCAAATAACAGATCGGCCAGCGCTTCGGGCGGCAGGCTGGTCAGTGCAGACGGCTCCAGCGCCGGGGCGTCCGCGGCGAACATCGAGTCCACGCGGCCCCATTCCAGCCGCCCCACATCGCCCAGATACCGCACGCTCTGCGCTGGCGGGAACGCCTCCAGGAAGGCGGGAAAACCGTCACCATAGGCCAGAAGCTGCGGCACCGTGGGCGGCGATTGCTGGACGAAACTGCGCGCGGCGGCGCGGAAGAACCGCTCGCCAACCAATCGCTCGATCACCGGAAAGGCAGCCGCCAGGGCACCGGCCAGAGATCCCAGAACGTTGTTGCGATAGATGCCGAACCGCTGGGCCGGCGTGATGACGTCATTTTCGATCGACGCCAGCGCGGGCGCCGCATCCCCGCCTAAAAGGCCCACGCGGAACTGCGTCTGCAGGTCACGAAGCATGGACCGGCGCTCCGGTGTCGCCACGAACCCGGCCCGTCGAAGCGATGTCGATCAGTGCCTGGGCCTTCTCGGCCTCGGCCAGCAGGACGTCCAGAGGGGGGATCCTGGTATCCCATTCGACCAGGACCGGCACCGACCCCAGGCGCCGCAATGCTTCACGCAGCAAAGCCCAGACCGCGTCGGCGACCGGCGCGCCGTGGTCGTCGATCAGGATCGCCTGATCATCGAACTCATGCACGAAATGGCCGGCCACATGGACTTCGCCCACCATGTCCAGCGGGATGGCGTCCAGATACGGACCCGGCTCGAACCGGTGATTATGGGCGCTGACATGGATGTTGTTGACATCCAGCAGCAGGCCGCAGCCGGTCCGGCGCGAGGTTTCGGCCATGAATTCCCATTCGGGGATGGTCGATTCGGCGAAGCTGACATAGCTCGACGGGTTCTCGACCAGAATGCGCCGCCCGAACGCTTCCTGGGCCTGCTCGACATTGCGGCACAGGATGGTCAGCGCCTCTTCCGTATAGGGCAGCGGCAGCAGATCATTGAGATAGGTGCCGTCCTGCACGCTCCAGGCCACATGCTCGGACACGAGGCCAGGCTGGAATCGGTCGAACAGGGCCCGCAGCCGGGCTAGGTGATCGACGTTCAGACCTTCCCAGGAACCGAGGGACAGGCCGACGCCGTGACAGCTTAACGGGTAGTCCCGGCGGATCTGTTCCAGTGCCGCCAGCCGCGGCCCGCCGGCACCGAGATAGTTTTCGCTATGGACTTCGATCCATCCGACCGGCGGCCGGCGGGTCACGAAGTCGGTCACATGCGGGTGGCGCAACCCGATCCCGGCACTTGCCGGGATCGGATCGACCACAAATTCCGTCGACGGAGGGGTTGTCATCGAAGAATTCCTGCCGCCGCGGACACTTTGCTTTTACGCGTTCGGGTCGCTGCCTTCGAGGCCCGGGATCGTCCCGCCGACGCCGGCGAAGGGCTCCTCGGAGCCCGGCTCGTTGCAGGAACCGGCCGGAACCAGCTTCCACTCGCCGCCGTCGAAGTCGACGGTCGACTGACCAGCACAGCTATGCGTGCCGGCCGCATTGGCGCAGTCGTTCTGACCGGCCAGCGCAATGCCGTAGCACTTCACCATGTCCTGGGCCGAAACGGTGCCGGTAGTGCCCAGGGCGGCGGCAGCACCGCCAACGGCAGCGGCAAGCGTCAGTGCAGTAAGGGTCTTCGTCGCCATGTTGCCCAATCTCCCAATCCAAGCCTGTTTGTGGATCATGCCAAGTAGTGCCGTCCTATCCGGGCGGCTGATGGATGAAATAGGGTTCGGTCCGTTCGGCGATAACTAACGTTGCCCTTACGCCCGGTCACAAGCCTGTGACGGAAGCGGAGGTGTTAAAGACCCTCCAGTCTTCAGCATTTGGCTGGTATTTTATATTGATCGACACAATCAAGATTGATCAAGCTTACTGGTAAGCCCACTGTCCGGCGGATATCCAGGCGCGACGGAGAGGAACCGTGACGATCGACTTCGGCAAGACGGCGACCGACTACGCCAACCACCGGGCCGGGTTCCCCGACAGCCTGTTCGACCGCCTGTTCGCCGACGGGACGCTCACGGCAGGTGACCGCCTGTTGGATCTGGGGACGGGGACCGGCACCTTGGCGCGCAGCTTTACCGCCCGGGGGTGTGCCGTCACCGGTCTGGATCCCTCGGCATCCATGCTTGCCGAAGCTGTCCGGCTCGCCGAAGCGCAGGGTACCGCCGTCGACTTCAAGGAAGGCCGGGCCGAAGCGACTGGCGAACCCGATAACGCCTTCGACGTGGTCACCGCCGGGCAGTGCTGGCACTGGTTCGATGGCAACGCCGCAGCGGCCGAAGTCAACCGGGTGCTGCGCCCGGGCGGGCACATGGTGACGGCGCATCTCGACTGGCTGCCGACGCCGGGCAGCGTTGCCGCGGCGACGGAATCGATCGTGCTGCAGATCAACCCGGGCTGGCCCTACGGCGGCGGGAACGGGGTTCATCCGAAAGCCATGGTCGATCTGGCGGCCGCCGGCTTCACCGACATCGAGAGCTTCTCGTACGACGTCGACATCCGCTACAGCCACATCGCGTGGCGCGGCCGGATGCGCGCCAGCGCCGGTGTCGCCGCCGTCCTGGATGCCCCAAGGGTCGCCGCCTTCGATACCGCGCTACAGAAGATGCTGGCGGATCGCTTTCCCCAAGACCCGTTGTCGGTGGTCCACCGGATCTGGGTCGTCCGGGCGCGGTCTCCCGGATAGCCGGATCAGGCGGCCGATTTGGTCTCCGGCGCGGCCGCATCGCCCCCGGCAGATTCGGTTGGCGGGGTGCGCCGATCCAGGAACCGGTCGGCGAGCCGGGCCATGAGGTTGAGCGGCGTCTCCACCACCGACCCCAGTTTCTTGACCTGCGCGATGCCTTTGCCGAACTGCATGACTTCGGCAATCCGCCGGTCCAGGAAGGCCCAGGTCCGTTCGTTATCCGGCGACTTGTCGGACAGCCAGTACATGGTCGTGCTGGTGAACACGCCGGCCAGCAAAGCCCGCTTGGTGTAGAAGTTGTAGTCCGTGGCGGTGTCGCCGGCGCACCGCCACATCGTGTCGACAGCCCGATACACGAGCCGTGTCGACATGCCGACCCTATGCGGCGTGCCCAGGATCACCGCCGCCCGGCGCACCGCCTCCTTGTGCGGATCCAGCACCTCCAGCCGGGCCCGGACCGCGGCGGTGATCTTCTCGCGCACCTTCAACGCCGCGAAGGCCTCGGCATCCGATTCGAGCCGGGCCTGCATTTCCCGGTTGGCCCAATCGTTCAGGTGCACGAGCACATCATTGGGACCGTTGGGAAACAGCAGGTCCACTTCCGCTTCCGACTGGTCGGCCGCCTCCCCCGCCATGCGCAGTGCCTTTCGCGTCCACCCGTCGAAGGTCACGTTGGGCAGCATCTCCAAAAGGATGGCGTCCTTGCGGGCCAGGGCGTCTTGCATATCGGATGTCGTCATGTCGGGCTCGCACCAAAGGAATACGGCGTCACGCCATCGGCCGGATCGGCCTCAAGCCTGGTCGCCCACGTCATTCAAGAGATGGTGTACTTCGCTGGTGAAGACCAGCGACCGCAGGTCGGGCATCCGATCAGGGAACAGGATGCCGTCCAGGTGGTCGACTTCATGCTGCAGCACGCGGGCCTTGAACCCGGCTGCCCGCCCCGACACCGGCACCCCGTCCAGGCCGATGCCCCAATAGTCCACCGTCGCGTAGCGCGGCACCAAACCCCGCAGATCGGGGATCGACAGGCACCCCTCCAATCCCAGGACGATGTCATCGCCGACCGGTTGCAGCACCGGGTTGACCAGCACCACGGGCGTTGCCGGTTCGGGCGGTTGATCCTCCTCAAGCCGGTCGGCCGGCAGGTGGAAAACGATCAGGCGTCGGGGTTCGTGGACCTGCGGTGCGGCCAGCCCCACACCGGCCGCGTCGAGCATGGTTTCCGCCATATCGGCGGCCAGCCGGGCCACTTCCGGATCGCGCGGGTCCTCAACCTCCATAGCCTGGCCGCGTAGCACCGGGTGCCCCATGCGGGCCAGCTTCAACAGGGCCATGGCGCGCCCCCTTTCACCGCAACCTTCAGATTTGTCGGCGTTGCGGGTTGAGGATCGGCACCTGCGGTGATACCGTCCGCGTCAACATTGGTGAGATTGCCGGCAGCCATCCAGGGTCCCGCCGACGGGCGGCGGATCAGATGGCTGGCTTTTTGCACGCCGGTATCAGGCAAGGGCATGGAAGGAGAGCCGCTCCCGTGCAGGTTCAGGTACGCGACAACAACATCGATCAAGCGCTGCGCGCCCTCAAGAAGAAGATGCAACGCGAAGGCATCTTCCGGGAGATGAAGCTGCGGCGCAGTTACGAGAAGCCTTCGGAAAAGCGGGCCCGCGAAAAGGCCGAGGCGATCCGCCGCACGCGCAAACTGCTGCGCAAGCGGCTGGAGCGCGAAGGCTACTAGGCTCCGGCGGCGTCGGGGCGAGACGCATTGGTGCTTGCCCCGCGGCAACATGCCTTTCTTGGATGGTCAACCCGTCCGCGGTTTGCCTGACGGCAAGCCGCGCTTTTGCGTGGCTGAAGCCGACCGGCGCGGCGAAGCCGGATCATCCAAGCAGCGGCCTCAGGACGATCCACTCAACGGCTCGGCCAAGGGTGTTTTTCCCGCACCGCCGATCTGCCGGGTGATCTCCTGGCACGTTTCCGCAACCAGACGCCCCAGATCCGGCAGGCGGCTGTCGGTGATCCGGGCCGACGGGCCGGACACGGACAGGGCCGCCAACGCTTCGCCCGTCGCATCGTGCAGTGTCGCGGCGACGCAGCGCAGGCCGACCGCCTGCTCCTCGTCGTCGACGGCGTAGCCCCGGCCGCGGATGGTCAGCAACTCGCCGGTGAGCATCTGCGGGTCGGTCACCGTTCGCGGCGTCAGCTTGGGCAGCGGCCCGCCGGTCAGCACCCGGGCCGCAGCTTCCGGGTTGGCGGCCGCCAGAAGCGCCTTGCCGACCGCCGTGCAGTGCATCGGTAGCCGCGCACCCAGGCGCGCGAAGGCGCGCATCGTCTGGCTGCATTCCACCTGCGCCAGATAGACGGCCTCGCCGGCATCCTCGACAGCCAGATTCGCCGTCTCGCCGGCGCGGTCGACCAGCTGGCGCAGGAAGGGCCGCGCCAGCGCGACGACGTTCCGGCCACGCACGAAGGCGCTCCCGACCGTGAAGGCCTGAACCCCCACTTGCCATCGACCGCTGTCGATATCGTGATGGACGAACCGACGTTGCTCCAGCCCCTTCAGCAGCCGGTGCGTCGTCGATGGCGGCAGGCCGGAGCGCTGGGCCAGATCTGTCAAGGTCAGGCCGGGTTCGTCGGCGGCCAGAAGCTCCAGCAGGTGCAGCCCCCGCGCAAGCGACTGGACCGGACCGGGTTCCAGGGTGTTGGACGGCGTTTCTGGAGAGGCGGTCACGGCTCTGGACTATAGGCAACGATGGGTGGACTGGGCCACCGAGAGTGGTCGCGTGAAAAAATAGCCGGGCAAGGGCGTCCTGTCGCCAAAGGATCACTAGAAAGCCTGCCTAAGATATGGTTTTTTGCCGGCTTCGATCGATATTTCACAATCGCATCCGCTTCGGGGATGATTGTTACGAGGCCCCAGCGATGGACGGTAGTTCCCCCGCACAGACTCAAAGCGCCATGACGCCACCCACTCGCCTTAAGCGGGCGCGACAAACCAAGATCGTCGCCACGCTCGGCCCCGGCACTACCACGACGGAGCAGATCGAAGGTCTGCTGACCGCCGGTGCGGATGTCTTTCGCCTGAACTTCAGCCACGGCAGCCACATGGAGCATGCCGAGCGGCTGGCCACCATCCGCCGGCTGGAGAAGCGCTACCACCATCCGATTTCGATCCTGGCGGATCTTCAGGGGCCGAAACTGCGGTTGGGCACCTTCGCCAACGGACCGATCACCTTGACCCCGGGGCAAAGGTTGCGCTTCGACCTGGACAAGACGCCGGGCGACGAGACCCGGGTCTGCCTGCCCCATCCCGAGATCTTCGCAGCGCTGGCCAACGACCACACCCTGCTGCTGGACGACGGCAAGGTGCGGGTGCGGGTGGAGAACCGCGGGTCGGACTACGCCGACACGGTGGTGGAAGTCGGCACCAAGCTGTCGGACCGCAAGGGTGTCAATGTCCCCAACACAGTGCTGCCTCTGTCGCCCCTGACCGAGAAGGACCGGGCGGACCTGCGCTTCGCCTTGGACAACGGCATCGACTGGGTCGCCTTGTCCTTCGTCCAGCGGCCGGAGGACGTCGCCGAAGCCCGCCGCCTGATCGGCGGCCGGGCGCCGCTGCTCCTGAAGATGGAGAAGCCGTCGGCGATCACCTATCTGACGGAGCTGGTCGATCTGTCCGACGCCATCATGGTCGCGCGCGGCGACCTGGGCGTGGAGATGCCGGCCGAGGACGTGCCCGGCCTGCAAAAGCGGATCGTTCGCTATTGCCGGTCGGCCGGCAAGCCGGTGATCGTCGCCACCCAGATGCTGGAGAGCATGATCAGCGCGCCGACACCGACCCGGGCGGAAGCGTCCGACGTCGCCACGGCGGTCTATGACGGTGCCGATGCCGTCATGTTGTCAGCGGAAACGGCGGTGGGCGACTACCCGGTCGAAGCGGTCACCATGATGAACCGCATCGCCCGCAGGGTGGAGCGCGATCCCCTCTACCGGACCATCATCGATGCCGTGCACTACGATCCCGAGAACACCTCGGCGGACGCGATTACCGCGGCCGCCAAGCAAGTAGCGGCGACGATCGACGCCGCGGCCATCGTCACCTACACCACGTCCGGCTCGACCACCTTGCGCGCTGCCCGGGAGCGGCCGCCGGTCCCGATCGTATCGCTGACGCCGAAGATCGATACCGCCCGCCGCATGGCGCTGTGCTGGGGCGTCTACCCCATCGTTACGCCGGACGTGACCGGGTTCACCGAGATGGTGTCCAAGGCCTGTCGCCTGACCCAGGAATCCGGGCTGGTGGAGGAAGGCCAGCGGCTGGTGATCACCTGCGGCGTGCCGTTCGGCACCCCGGGCAACACCAACGTGCTGCGCATCGCCTGGGTCGGGGCTTAGGGCGCGGTGACCGGGCGGCGGGCGAGCCCGAGGGGCTGATCGCCGGCAGTCCCGCCAGTCTATAGCGGCCTCAAGAACCCCTGAACCATGCGCTCGATGGATTGATCGAGCCGGTCGCGGGACTCCGATTGGCTGGCCGGCTCGGCCAGCATGAAAACAGCTTCATTCAGCGCCCCTGATATCAGGTGTGCGACGGCATGGATCTGGTTTTCTTCAAGAAACCCGGCGGCGGCGCATGCGGCTAACCCCTGTTTGAGACTGCCGAGACCGTGCCGGGCGTCAATCCCCCGCCATGCTTTCCAGCCCAACACCGCGGGGGCGTCGAGAAAAAAGATCTGCCGCACGGCAGCGTCGTCACATGCCGATATGAAGGCCTTGCATCCTGCGACGATGCCGTCGACCGGCGCCTGCGAGGTTGTGGCCGCGGCGTCGATCTGCCGGACGATGTCCTCGGCAACCTGCTCGACGACCGCTTTGAAGAGATCCCGTTTGTCCTTGAAGTGATGATAGAGCGCGCCCCTTGTCACGCCGGCCTTGAGGGCGATCGCCGGTGTGCTCGTCGCTTCGTACCCGGAAGCAAACAGGTCTCTCGCCGCCGCGATGAGCGCAAGGCGCGTCGCTTCGCCAAGCTCGATTTTCCTATTTGTTCTCATGCTCGTTCGATTGACCCATAAACATACAGGCTGTATGTATGCATATGAGGAATGCACAGACCTGTCCAGAACAAAGAGGCATCACCCATGATTGAGCCGGCGCAACTCCCCCGGAAGACCGCCCTGTATCCTGTCCTGGCTGTCGAGAGCCCGTCGCGTGCGGCCGCGGAGTTCCAGCGATTGCTGCCGCTGGAGACGGTCTTTCAAACCGATTGGTATCAGCATTTGAGAAGTACAGATGACGCGATGCAGATCGGCTTTGTTCGACGCGACCACGACAGCGTTCCGCCGGATCAGCAGACAGCGGCACAGGGCGTCTTCATTACCGTCGACAGCGCCGATGCGTCGGCCGACTGGGATCGGCTTAAGGATGAGTTCGATATCGCAGTTCCGTTGACGGATGAGGATTGGGGACAGAGGCATTTCATCGTCCGTTTATCCTCCGGCCTGATGGTCGATGTCGTCGAACTCCTGTGATCTCAGCGGAAATGGTTGGGTCCGAGCCCGTCGGCCAACTGAAGAACATCGGGACAACGCTGTCGGCGCGGTTGGCGGCAATCGGCGTGTTTACCCGCGCTGACCTGGCGAGGATGGGTCCCGCCATAGCGTATCGGCGCATGAATGCGGCGGCAGGCAAGAAACTGCCGATCTGCTACAATCTATACAGCCTGGAGGCGGCGCTGAGGGATGTAGACTGGCGGCGCCTTTCGCAGGCTGAAAAGCAGGAACTCAAAAGCGCGGGGTCTTGGGGCGAGCCGGCCGACCGGCAAGGCCCGTGACCGCCCAAGCGCGTGATTTGCCCTTCCGTCGTTTCGCATTAGGATCGCGGTGGCCTGCCAAGCCTGCCCCGTCCGGAATGCCCGATGGTTTTCGATCCGACCCGCGACCGCCTGATCCTGTTCGCCAACGAGTCGTTCTACGCCGCCATCCGCGCCGGCGACATGACAGCGATGGACGAACTCTGGGCCAGCGACGCCCCCGTTGCCTGCATCCACCCGGGATGGCCGATCCTGGTGGGGCGCGATGACGTCATCGCCTCGTGGCGCACCATCCTGCAATCGCCGCCGGGCGTACAGCAACGTGACGCGCGGGTCGTGCCCATCGAGGAAGGCATGGCCCTGGTGGTGTGCCGCGAGTTGATCGGCGATACGATCCTGGCGGCCACCAACGTTTTCCTGCGCGAGCGTGGCGACTGGCGCCTGGTCCACCACCAGGCCGGCCCCACGTCGGCCCGCCGCCGGCGCCCCCGGGCCGCCCCCCGGGTCGTCCACTAGATCGATTCATCCGTGGTCCGACGGTTCCAACCGAGCCCGGTTTGATTTCACCAACCGGTTGGCGGCCAGAGTCCACACGCGCTGCGCGACGCTCAGCAACACGAACACGGCCACGGCGAAGATCACATAGCGCAGATCCCACCAGACCGTCTGCCGCAGCAGAGTCAGTTCGCCGTAGCCGTACCAGATCAGCGCGCACAGGGCCGCTGCCACCGACAGGCCGCCACAACGCCGCAGGATCATCTACAGCACCTCGAGCGTCGCCGGATCGATGCGGAAGACCAGGAGGTCGCCCCGGCGTTCGATCTGGCCTTCCACTTCCACCAGCATGGCGGTGTGGTCCAGGATCCGATCGGTCACCGGACCACCATCCGGTCCGGCGATCAGGAAGAAGGCCTGGCCATCCACCGTATCGGTGGCCACGAACACCGGCGGCACACCGCCGGTCAGGCACAGGTTGGCACAGGCCCGGTGCGACAGGCCCTGCCCCGGCCGCATTGCCCCCGCATAGCACTTGCCGTCGCAGATCTCGCCGGTCAAACGCCAGCGGCCCAGCGGCACGGGCACCGGCACACCAGGCGGAACGGCGTTAGCATCGGGTGCGGCCTCGGCGGCGATCAGGCCCTGGTCGCCGCCGCGCACCTGCAGCATGTCCAGCGGGCCACGGGTCAAGATGACACCCGACGCCACCACGAGCTGGCCGTCCAGCGGCGCGGCCCGATCCTGGACCCCGCGCTTTCCCTGTCCCGACAGCATGATCGCATGGCCGGCCGGGTAGCGCTCGCTTTCGGTGACATGCAGGACCGGATAGGGCTCAGCCTGCAGGACGCCGGTGATGGTCTGCCGCCCCAGGTCGAAGCGGAAGGCGCCATCGCCGGGATCGTTCTGGGTGACGCCGATCGCGAAGGCGGCACCGGCCAATCCGGCCACCAGCACCGCCGCCGCCTGGACCAGGAACAGCCCCAGGCGATCCGGCAGCTTGTTCGACCAGCCGATGAAGAAGCCGCCGCGATCCGGGTCGCTCATCTCAAGGCCTACGGGATGGCCAGCGGTTCGACCGGCGTGCCGGGCGGGTTGGCCGTTCGGTGCACCAACACGGTGTCGCCGTCCAGCTTCAGCCGGTAGGTGGGGATGCGCTCGGTGAACGGCGCCGGTGAGCAGCCGTCCGCGGGCCGGTACTGGAAACCGTGCCAGGGGCAGGTGATGCAACCGTCGACGATCCGCCCCTCGCCCAGCGGCCCGTTCTGGTGGGCGCAGGCGTTGGACACCGCCGAGAGGCGGCCGTCATAGCGGAACACCGCCACCCGTTCATCGCCGCCCAGCGACACGATCCGGGCGCGGCCATCGGCAATCTCCGCCGGCCGGCCGACGGTGACCCAGTCCGCCGCGCCCCGTGCCGCCCGATCCCGACGCCGGGCGGCAAGGTGCAACCCGGCGACGGTCAGCGCGCCCCCACCGGCCAGAAGGGCGAAGGCCGGGTTCTTGGCATCCTGCAGGTAGCCGAGCGCCATATGGGCAACCACTGCGGCATAGGCCGGGTAGACCAGGAGATGCAGCGCCTTCCACACCGGTGCGGTCAGGAAGCTGAGCCAGAAATCGTGGCTGGTCACCGCCATCAGCGTCAGCACCAGGAGGGCGAAGATCCCAAATACCTCGAACGGGAACCCCAGAACCTGGCCGAAGCTCGTGTTGGCCGACAGCAGCGCCTCCAGCCGCGGGGTCGGGCTGAAGGCGTAGTACCAGCCCAGCACCTGCAAGGCATGCGTCGCGGCGACGACGCAGGTCAGCACGCCGAAATGGCGGCGGTTGTACAGCAGCGGCAGGAACCGGCGGTCCAACCGGGCCAGCGGGCCGATGCACAGGATCAGCGTCAGCATCAGGAAGGCGCAGGTGCCGAACGCACGCATGCGCAGGATGGCGCCGTCCACCGGCCGGGTGGCATCGACGAACAGCGGCGCGACCTGCAAGAAGACAAGGATGTAGGCGACGACCCCCGCCAATAGGACGCCATCGTAAAGGAACTTGTTCCGGTTCCACTGGACCGGTGTGTAGAGGACGCTCACCGATCCGCTTCCCCTTCGGCTGCCGGCGGCGGTTCCAGCAGTTCGGCGGGCCGCTCCAACGGGCCTTCCTGGCGGATCAGCAGGGCGCCGAACAGGATGACGGGGATCGCTGCCGCCAACCCGATACCCAGCCAGTCCTGCAGGCGCCGAGGCGGGCGGTACCGGCCGGCCCATGGATCGCGCCCCCTTTCCAGCGCGCCCCACCGCCAGAGGACCAACGGCCACAGCAAGGCGACACCGGGGATCAGCAACGGCCGGAAGACGAAGGCACCGCGCGCATTCTGGTCGACCCGGTCGATGCCCCACGCCAGGAAGACGGCGGCCACGGCCAGCCCGGCCATCCCGTAGATCTGCAGAACCGTGACGACGCCGGCGGCCATGGTCCCTCCAAAGCCGAGGTTGGATCACCGCCACCCTAGAACCGATTACGGCCCAGCGGAACTGGCCTTGCCCGACCCGACCGGCCGCGGTGGATCACGAAACGGTGCAGCCCGATCACGGATGATGAGAGGCGCGGCGGCGCGGGCACGGTCGATACGCCTGGTGGGGGGAGAGGGGGGGCAGGATCCGTCGGCCGCCTCAACGGCCACGGATCAGGTCGGCCGGTCGCCCCGCACCAACTGGTCATCCGCCAGGAGAAACCGCGCGAGGGCGTTGATGGCCGCACGGATCGGCGGGTGCCCCCGATCGGTTTCGTGCATGGCCAGCCACTGTTCCGAAGTCAGCTCCTCGATCGGGTCGCCGCACCGCACCAGATCGGCATAGGCATCACCGACGAAGCACGGCAGGACCATCCGGCCCAGACCCTGTCGGACCAGCGAAAGCGCCAGATGCCGGTCGTTGACCGTCAGGGAAACCTCCTGGGCGTGGCGTTCCCAGGTCCACCGGGCGGTCGGGGTCAGCACCGCGTCGCCGGCGATGCCGATCCAGGCGCCGTCTCCGTCCGAACCGGCCGCCCGATAGACGGCGTAGGTGACCGATCCCACCCGCCGCGCCGCGAGCCACGGCGCGTCGGGGCGACGATTGCGGATGCCGATGTCGGCCTCCCGCCGGGCGATGTCCATGCGGGCGTTGGCCGCCAGAAACTCCGGAACCCAGGGGACGGCCGGCGACCAGTACCGGCGCACGTTGTCGGCCGACCCCTGGGTTCCGGAGTTTCTGGCGGCCAACGCCCGCATGGACATCGCCCGGCGGG
>JANQIU010000341.1 GCA_028281985.1 Alphaproteobacteria bacterium
TCCGGGCCGGACAGGAAAGCGCTGGTAGCGGAGGAGGGACTCGAACCCCCGACACGCGGATTATGATTCCGCTGCTCTAACCGACTGAGCTACTCCGCCACAGAGGCGCGGATATAGGCGCGCTGGCCCGCCAGCGTCAAGCCTTGCACCCCTCGCCGTCCCGGTTCAGCCTGCCGCCAATCCAACAAACCGAGGGTGAGGACGTCACATGCTCAAGGGGATCGATCCGCTGCTCAATGCCGACCTGCTGTATGCCCTGGCGGCGATGGGGCATGGCGACGAGTTGGTGATTGCCGACAGCAACTTTCCGGCCACGTCGGTGGCGGAAGGCTCGATCCTGGTCCGGCTTGAAGGGACCGACGCGCCGCAGGCCGCCCGGGCGATCCTGTCCGTCTTCCCGCTGGACAGTTTCGTCGACGCGCCGCTGCATCGGATGGAGATGGTGGGCGACCCCGACACGGTGCCGCCGGTTCAGCAAGAAGTCCACGCCGCCGCCCGCGAGGCGGAAGGCGGCGACGTCACCATGGCCGGGATTGAACGTTTCGCGTTCTACGACAGGGCACGCCAAGCCTTCGCCGTGGTGCAGACCGGCGAAGCGCGCCCCTACGGATGCTTTGTCCTGACCAAGGGGGTGATCCTGGACTAAACCGCGCCGCCCCTCAGCTGCCGCCGTCCAGGTACCCGGCGATCTTCAGCGCCACGCCGGTCGATCCCTCCACCTTCAGCTTGCCGAGCATGAACGCCTTCTTCGGGCTCAGGCGGCCATCCAGCATGCGCGCCAGCGACTCACTGGACAGGCGCAGCGTCGTCTTGGCGTCGCCGTCCCCGTTGTCGATCACCGGCGGGTCGGCGGTGCCATCCCACCGGATCGCCCCGCCATCCTTCAGATCGAACCGGACCACGTAGTTCAGTTGCGGCTTTTCCGCCGCTTTGGCGCGCACACGGTCGGTCAGTTCCTCAAGGGTCATTCTTAGTCTCTCGCAAAAGGGAATCCGGTCAGGCGGCGGCGCGCAACGTGGCCGCGGTGATCCAGCCACCCCCCAGCAGCCGGTCGCCGCGATAGAAGACGGCGGCCTGCCCGGGTGCAACCCCTTCCTGGGGCGTGTCCAGAGCCACACTCGCCGTGCCGTCCGCCGCCACGTGAAGGATAGCCGGCAATGCCGGCTGGGCAGACCGAAGCTTCACGGTCACGGCTTCGCCGGAAGCGGCCGGCGGATCATCACCCAGCCAGTTGACCTCGCGCACCGACACGATGTCCCGGGCCAGCGCCTGGCGCGGCCCGACCCGCACCTGCCGGCTGGCGGCGTCCAGCCCCACCACATACAGCGGCTCGCCATCGCCCTCCTGCTGACCGCCGATGCCCAGCCCTTTGCGCTGGCCGACGGTGAACCGGATGATGCCCCGGTGCTGGCCCAATACGCGGCCGTCGACATGGACGATCTCGCCGGGCTCGGCGGCGCCAGGGCGCAGCTTCTCCACCACGGTGCTGTATCGCCCGCTGGGCACGAAACAGATGTCCTGGCTTTCCGGCTTCTCGGCGACCGGCAACGCCAGGCGCTCGGCCACGGCCCGGGTCTCCGGCTTGGTCAGGGCGCCTAAGGGGAAGCGCAGCAGGGCCAGTTGTTCGGATGTGGTGGCGAACAGGAAGTAGCTCTGGTCCTTCGACGCATCGACGGCACGCCGGAGGATCGGCCCCGCCGGCCCGGGGTCGCGGCGGACATAGTGGCCGGTGGCCAGGGCTTCGGCCCCCAAGTCGCGGGCCACATCCATCAGGTCGCGGAACTTCACCCGCTGATTGCAGCGCACGCACGGGATCGGCGTTTCGCCCCGCAGATAGCTGTCGGCGAAGTCGTCGATCACCGAGGCCCGGAACCGTTGCTCGTAGTCCAGTACGTAGTGGGCAATCCCCAGATGCTCCGCCACCCGGCGCGCGTCGTAGATATCCTGACCGGCGCAGCACGCTCCCTTGCGCCCGGTCGCGGCGCCGTGGTCGTACAACTGCAGGGTCACGCCGACGACCTCGAACCCCTGCCCGGCCAACAGGCCGGCCGTCACCGCACTGTCGACACCGCCGGACATGGCGACGACCACGCGCGCCCCTTTCGGCACATCCGGCAGGATGGGTTCGGTCATTGTCGGCGTATCCGATGCAAGGCTCGACATCTCTGGTGTCATAGGGTGCCGCTGATCGCTCCCAGATAGCGTTGCCAGGCGGTTCTGGGAAGGCCCGCGCGCTACTGGTTGTTGCCGACGACGAACAGGGCCTGCTCGGCCACCAGGTTCGCCCAGCGGCCTTTGGACAGCCGCAGCGGCTTGCCGGCCCGGCTCAAGAACACCGTCCGCATCACCTGCACGCCCATATGGTCGCAAAGATCCAGGAAGTCCTGGACTGTGCACAGGTGGATGTTCGGGGTTTCCCACCATTGCAACGGCAATGTCGGGGTCACCGGCATGCGCCCGCCCGACAGCAGGGCCAGCCGGACCCGCCAATGCCCGAAATTCGGAAAGCTGACGATGGCGCGCCGGCCGATCCGCACCATGTGGCCCAGGACATCGCGCGGCCGCTGGGTGGCCTGCAGTGTCTGGCTCAGGATTACCGTATCGAAGGCACCGGTGGGATAGCCGGCAAGATCGGTGTCTGCATCGCCCTGCACCACCGACAGGCCGCGGCTGACGCAGGCCCGGACGCCCTCCCGACTGATCTCCAGGCCGCGGGCATCGACGCCGCGGGTTCGCCACAGGTGGGTCAGCAGGCCGCCGTCGCCGCAGCCGATGTCGAGCACCCGGCTCTGCGGCTCCACCATGTCGGCGATCAGCCTCAGGTCCGGGCGCAGGCCGTTGACCGTCTGCCCGGTCGCGGCGGCGGGCGCGATGGCTGTGTCGGCGGTCATGCGGCCGCGTCCGGCTTGCCGACGCCGGTGCCCTCGGCCACGCCGTCCAGGAACCCGCGCAGCACGCGGTGGAACTCCGGCTCATCCAACAGGAAGGCGTCGTGGCCCTTGTCGCTGTCGATGTCGACGAAGCTGACCGGGGCCGCGGCGGCATTCAGCGCCAAGACCAGGGCCCGGCTTTCCGTCGTGGGGAACAGCCAGTCGCCGGTGAACGACACCACGCAGAACCGCACCGGCGTCGACCGGAAGATCTCCGCCAGCGGCTTGTCGTAGTCCACGGCCAGGTCGAAATAGTCCATGGCCCGTGTGATGTAGAGGTAGCTGTTGGCGTCGAACCGGTCGACGAAGGTGAACCCCTGGTGCCGCAGGTAGCTCTCCACCTGGAAATCCGCGTCGAAGCCGAAGCTGACCCGCATCCGATCCTGCAGGCTGCGGCCGAATTTCCGGTGCAGCGCGCTTTCCGACAGATAGGTGATGTGGGCAACCATGCGGGCCACGCTCAGCCCCTTGGTGGGCCGGACCCCTTGCTGATAGTAGGCGCCGCCATGCCATTCGGGATCGGCCATGATCGCCTGGCGGCCGACCTCGTGGAACGCGATGTTCTGTGCTGAATGCCGCGTCGCCGTGGCGATCGGGATCGCCGCCACCAGCCGATCCGGATACCGGGCGGCGAACTCCAGGACCTGCATGCCGCCCATGGACCCGCCTAAAACGCAAAACACCTTCTCGATCCCCAGATGGTCCAGCAGCAGCACCTGGGCGCGGACCATGTCGGCGATCGTGATGACGGGGAACCCGGTGCCATAGGGCTCGCCGGTTTCCGGGTTCTCATCCAGCGGACCGCTGGTGCCCATGCATCCGCCCAGGACATTGGCGCAGATCACGAAGAAGCGATCGGTATCGATCGGCCGGTCTGGGCCGACGGCCAGGTGCCACCAGCCGGGTTTGCCGGTGACCGGATGCGGTTCAATCACGAACTGGTCGCCGGTCAGCGCGTGGCAGATCAAGATCGCATTGCTTCGATCCGCATTCAGCCGGCCATAGGTCTGGTAGGCGATCGTGAACGGACCGATTTCCACGCCCGAATCCAGCCGGAGCGGTTGCTGGGTGCCAAGCAGAACGCGGTGGCCCGGCAACTGGGCTGGCAGACCGGTGTTTAGAAGAGCAACATGCGTCATCGTCGATGATCCGGCGGGGGCTGTTTCCCCGACTGT
>JANQIU010000234.1 GCA_028281985.1 Alphaproteobacteria bacterium
AGACCTGCGCGGCGAGGCCGAGCAGCTGGCTCAGATGCGGCGGCGCCCAGGGAATGTAGGCGAATTGTGCCACCTGATCGGTCATGTGGCAGGTCAGCCCGGGATGGCTGTCCATGATTGCCCGGTCGCTGTCCCGCATCATCTGGCGAAAGCCCGGCGCCATCGCCGCCGCATTCGACACCACATCGACGGTATGTCCGGCCTTCGCCAGGTCGACGGCTGCCCGCCATGTGGATCGCGAAACACCGCCCTGAATGGGCGGCACCTTGCCCAGGATCATGATGTGCATGGCCCGGTTCCCCTTTTGCTGCGGAGCCGGACCATGCCGAGGTCTCTCGTCCAGTCCGACGACGGTGCCAATTGCGGTCACCGGCGTCCGAATGACCCCATCCGAACGCCGGCAACCCCGTTTCTGTCACACCGATAACGTGCTGCGTCCCGGGTCCCCGGGGCACAGGACTAGTGGACGGTGCAGCTCTGGCCCGTGCAGGCGTTGCATCCGCGGCAGCCGGAGCACGCTTCGCCGCTGGTGCCGGCAAAGGCGTGGATGTGCGGCCGGGGCCAATAGGCCACCGGAGCGGCTTCCCCGTAGACGGCCTCGTAGTCGGCCAGGAACGCCACGTAATGGTCGATCGTGCCCTGGCTGGCGCGGCCATCGGCCTCCGGCACATGGTGCAGGAACTGCCCGGCGACCTGGTCGCAGAAGCGAGCGTAGTCCTGGGTGAAGATGACGAAGGTGTGCCACAGCTCGTCGATGGCCCCCATCATCCCGTAGAACCTCTGCCGATTGATGCTGGTGGCGCTCAAGGCGAGGAACCGTACCAGTTCGCGGCGGTGATCGGCGACGACCGCATCGGAGAAGCCGTGTTCGCGCTGGTACCGCGCCAGGACGGGGGAGAGATCGAAGCGCTCGGCCGCGAGCGTGCGCGTCCGTGCGTCCTCAACATATCCCTCCAGATGGGCGAAGCCGGCCGGATGGTCGTTTTCGGTGATGGGCGTTACCGGTTCGGGGCTGTGCTTGGGGCGAACGGCGGTCGGGGCAGTCATCGTGTCGATAGTCGGCATGGTTTGCTGATCCTCCAGCTGGTCAGGCCATGGGCGGTGGTCAGTGGACGGTGCAGGAGCCGCCGCTCCCGCAGCCGGAGCAGGCGCTGCAGCCTTTGCACGCTTCGCCGCTGGTGCCGGAGAAAGCGTTGAGCGTCGGCCTGGGCCAGTAGGTCGTCGGGGCGGCTTCGCCGTAGACGGCCTCGTAGTCGGCCAGGAAGGCGAGGTAGTGCTCGATGGTGCCCGCACTGACCGTGCCTTCGGCCTCCGGCACGTGGTGCAGGAACCGGCCGGCCACGGCGTCGCAGAAGCGAGCGTAGTCCTGGGTGAAGATGACGAAGGTGTGCCACAGCTCGTCGATGGCCCCCATCATGCCGTAGGCCTTGCCGCGGTTGACCGCGGTGGCGCACAACGCCAGGAACCGGACGAGTTCCCGATGGTGATCGGCGATGATGTCGTCGGCGAAGCCCTGTTCCCGCCGGTACCGGGCGATAACCGGGGCCAGGTCGAACGCTTCGGCCTGCACGGTCCGGGACCGCGCCTCGGCCACGTAGCCATCAAGCGCGGCGAACCCTGCCGGCCGGCTCTCGGCATCCGATTCTGCGGCGGTGAAGGGCGCGGCAATGGTGGTGACATCGGTGCCGGTGATGGTGGGACCTGCCACGGGTTCGATATCGGTGACGGTGAGATTATCGTGCATCCAACATCCTCCTTGACCTTGGTGTTTGCGCCGGCCGGCGGTCGTGTCCGCCGAACCCCAGCATCTTCACCCTATGGGCGGAGGCCGCTTTTCTGGTGAATTAAGTGGGTGTTTTTGAAATGTAGAGTCGATATATCCTCTGTGTATCTTGGATAGATAAGAATATAGATCAAATTGAACCGACTATATTATTTGGCGCCGGTAGATTTCGTGGATCAGCGGGAGTGCCGCTATCTGGTGGGAGAAATGGTCCAGGACCGCCGACTTCGCCTCGTCGAGCCGCCCGGCACTCAAGTACCGCTGCAGGGCGGCAAGGTGCTTCGACAGGTCGGTGGCGACATCCTTGAACTGAAAGGTCGCCCAGCGGACCGGGCGCGTGACGAGCAGTGATTTCTGATAGACGGCGTCGACTTGAGGGTTGAAGAGAAGCGACCCGAGCCGGCCGAGCTTGGCTTCGACCGCTGCCGGTTCCTCGCCGGGGTCCGCCTCCTCGTGGCGCCCGTTTCCGCAGCGCAAGGCAAGGCTGTCGCCCAGCCAGCCGGTCGACACGCCGGAAAGGGCGTTGAGCGCATCTGCGTGCAGCAGCTTCATCAGCTTGTAGTGATTGACCAGCTCTTCCAGCGGGATGACCCTCACCTGGAATCCGCGGCTGGGTATGAACTCGACGACATCCTCGGAGGTCAGCCGGATCAGGGCTTCGCGGACCGGTGTTGCACTGGAATAGTGTCGCGCTGCGATCGGCTTGATCTTCAGCGGGGCACCGGGCGGCAGGCAGGCGGTCTCGATCTCCTGTCGGATCGCCGAGTACACCGGATGGTCGGTCTGGAACGCCATATCCAACACTCCCACCAGTTCTGCTGCACGATGGACCGATTGCGGCCGCCCCGTCTGGGCGCCAATACTCTCCTATCGAGATTCCAGCCTTCCCGCCCGAAACGCAGTATCAAACAGTATTGCCGCGTCCCTCTTACAACGCAAAGCGCGATCACATCGCATCAATATAATATCTATGCCAATTTTATTTTTGATGGAATGCAGAGTCTTGCGTGACTGGTTGGTGAAAACATAAAACCTTGAGGACTGGGCAATATTCTCCACTGGGTAAACCGACGCTTATCGCGTGGCTGCTTTCCGGAGGCACACGGTTCCCGATCGGGCGCGGCGCCGGTCCGGACGATGCGAAAGGCTGGCCAACCACACGCCTATCCCGTACCCACGGGGATCACGCCCCGCGGGGATCGGAGGACCGGCTGTGAACCTTGTGACCGATGTGGTCCTGCCCCTGGCATTGGCCTTCATCATGCTGTCCATGGGGCTTTCGCTGACACCGGCGGATTTCGCCCGGGTGGCGCGGCGGCCGCGGGCGGCGCTGATCGGATTGACCGCGCAGATCGTCGTCCTGCCGTTGCTGGCGTTCGCCCTTGTCGTGGCCTGGGGGGCCGCCTGGGTGATGGACCCGTACCTGGCGGTCGGCTTTCTGATCATCGCGGCGTGTCCCGGCGGGGTGACGTCGAACCTGCTGACCCATCTGGCACGCGGCGACACGGCGCTGTCGATCAGTCTGACCGCGGTGACCAGCGTGGTGTCCAGCATCACCATCCCGCTGATCGTCACCGCCGCCATGGCCTGGTTCCTGGGCGCGGAGGCACCGCCGTTGCCGCTGCTTGGAACCATCGCCGGGATCTTCTCCATCGTGACCGTGCCGGTGCTGATCGGCATGGCGATCAAGGCCCGGATGCCGTCCCTGGCGGACCGTATCGAACCCGCATGCCGGCATGCCGCCGCGGCGCTGTTCGTCTTGATCGTCGTCGCCGCGGTGATCGTCGAATGGCCGCTGCTGGTGGCGCATTTCGGCGAGATCGGGCCGCCGGTGCTGGTGCTGAACCTGGCCTGCATGGTCATGGGCTGGTCGCTGGCCCGGGCCACCCGGCTGGGGCGCGATCAGGCGGTGGCGATCACGCTGGAGACCGGGCTGCAGAACGGCACGCTGGCGGTGCTGATCGCTGCCACCTTCCTGGGCAGCGACCTGATGGTGGTCCCCGGCGGCGTCTACAGCCTGGTGATGTTTTTCACCGCCGGGGTGTATGTGGTCCTGGCGGCGTCGCGGCGCCGGCAGGTACCCGCGTAAGCATCCGTAGGCGCGAAGGCGGCTACGGCTCAGAACTGCAGGCCGCGCACCTGGACCACGCTGGACAGGCCGCGCACCGTCTCCACCACCGGATCGGGCACCTGCTGGTCGACGGCGACCAGGGCCAGGGCGTCGCGGCCGGCTTCCTGGCGGCCCAGATGGAAGCTGGCGATGTTGATGCCGGCGTCGCCCAGCGTGCCGCCCAGATTGCCGATCAGCCCCGGCTTGTCCTCGTTGCGCACGAACAGCATGTGCGGGGTCAGCTCGGCCTCCAGCGGGATGCCTTCGACCTCGACCAGGCGGGGCTTGTTGCCGCCGAACAGGGTGCCGGCCAGCGACCGGGCGCGCCGTTCCGTGGTGACGGTCAGGCGGACGACGGTGTGGTAGTCGTCGCAGTCGGCGCACAGCGTTTCCGACACCTTGATGTCGCGCTCCTTGGCGATGACCGGGGCGGAAACCGGGTTCACGGTCTGCAGCAGCGGGGCCAGCAGCCCGGTCAGGATGCTGGCGGTGATCGGCCGGGTGTTCAGCGATGCCGCGTCGCCTTCGTAGGAAATCTCCACCGACCGAATACCGCTTTCGGTGATCTGCCCGGCAAAGCTGCCGATCTGGCCCGCCAGGGTCAGATAGGGCTGCAGGCGGGGTGCTTCCTCGGCGGTCACCGACGGCACGTTCAAGGCGTTGCTGATCGCCCCGGTCAGCAAGTAGTCGGCCATCTGTTCGGCCACCTGCAGGGCCACGTTCTCCTGCGCTTCGACCGTCGATGCACCCAGATGCGGGGTGCAGACCACATTGGGGTGGCCGAACAGCGGGTTGGCCTTCGCCGGTTCTTCGCTGAACACATCCAGCGCCGCGCCGGCCACATGGCCGCATTCCAGGGCGGCCAGCAGGTCGGCTTCGACCACCAGGCCGCCGCGGGCGCAGTTGATGATCCGCACGCCCGGGCGCATCTGGGCGATGGCGCCGGCATTGATCATGTCGCGGGTGGCGTCGGTCTTCGGCGTGTGCAGGCTGATGATGTCGGCCCGCCGGAACAGCTCTTCCAGCTCGACCTTCTCCACGCCCAGGTCCCGGGCCCGGTCGGGCGAAAGGTAGGGGTCGTAGGCGACGACCTTCATCGACAGGCCCACCGCCCGGTTGGCGACGATGCCGCCGATATTGCCGCAGCCGATGAGCCCGAGTGTCTTGCCGTACAGCTCGGTGCCCATGAAGCGGGATTTCTCCCATTTGCCGGCATGGGTCGAGGCATTGGCCTGGGGGATCTGCCGGGCCAGGGCGAACATCATGGCAATGGCATGCTCGGCGGTGGTGATCGAGTTGCCGAACGGCGTGTTCATCACCACCACGCCGCGGGCGGTGGCGGCCGGGACGTCGATGTTGTCGACGCCGATCCCGGCCCGGCCGACGACGCGCAGATTGGCGCCGGCCGCCAGTACATCGGCGGTTACCTTGCTGGCCGATCGGACGGCCAGGCCGTCGTAGTCCGGAATGGCGGCGATCAGCTCCTCGGGCGACAGTCCGGGGCGCAGGTCGGCGTCGACCCCGCGGCGGGTGAAGACGTCGACGGCGGCGGGGCTCAGCTTGTCGGAAATCAGGACCTTGGGCATCGCGGGCTCCATGGATCGGGCCGGCGGCGCTCCCGCGGGCGGGGCGCCGGTCCGGCAGGTGTCAGATGAGGGGTTCGGGTCAGGCGGCGACGGCGCGGTCGGCCATCACCTGCCGGTAGGCCCAGTCGATCCAGGGCAGCAGGGCCTGGATATCGGATGTCTCAACGGTCGCCCCGCCCCAGATCCGCAGGCCCGGCGGCGCGTCGCGATAGCCGTTTATGTCCAGGGCCACGCCTTCCTTCTCCAAAAGGGCGGCGATCGCCTTCGGCACCGCGGCCTGGGCCGCCGAATCCAGTGCCGTCAGCGCCGGGTCGGTCAGGGTCAGGCAGATCGAGGTGTTGGACCGGGTTGCCGGGTCGATGGCCAGGAAATCGACCCATGGGCGCGAGGCCACCCAATCGGCGATAGCGGCCAGATTGGCGTCGGCCCGGGCTCGCAGCGCCGGCATGCCGCCGATCGATTCGGCCCAGCGCAGGCCGTCGATGGCGTCTTCGACCGCCAGCATTGACGGCGTGTTAATGGTTTCGCCCTTGAACAGGCCTTCGATCAGCTTGCCGCCCTTGGTCATGCGGAAGATCTTCGGCAGCGGCCAGGGCGGGGTGTAGCTTTCCAGCCGCTCGACCGCCCGCGGGCTGAGCACCAGCATGCCGTGCGCGGCTTCCCCGCCCATCACCTTCTGCCAGGACCAGGTGGCGACGTCGATCTTGTCCCAGGGAAGCGGCTGGGCGAAGACGGCCGAGGTGGCATCGCACAGGGTCAGCCCGGCACGGTCGGCGGCGATCCAGTCACCGTCGGGCACCCGGACGCCCGAGGTCGTGCCGTTCCAGGTGAACACGGTATCGCGGTCCGGCGATACCTGGCCCAGGTCGGGCAGCCGGCCGTAATCGGCGGTCAGCGTCCGCACGTCGGCCAGCTTGAGCTGCTTGACCACGTCGGTGACCCAGGCCTGGCCGAAGCTTTCCCAGGCCAGCACGTCGACACCGCGGGCGCCGAGCAGCGACCACAGGGCCATCTCGATGGCGCCGGTGTCGGAAGCCGGCACGATGGCCAGCCGGTAATCGTCGGGCAATCCCAGGAGCTGCCGGGACCGGTCGATGACTTCGGCCAGCTTCGCCTTGCCGATCTTGGATCGGTGCGATCGGGCCAGGGCGGCATCAGTCAGGTTTTGCGGGGTCCATCCGGGGCGCTTGGCGCATGGGCCGGACGAAAAGAAAGGGCGCGCAGGGCGAACCTGCGGCGCGGCTTCGTGCCCGTCGGTCATCGGTCACGATCCTTATGTAGTTACGCCTCGTTGGGGAGGCGCGGCCCGCCGCGGAAAATACCGGCACACCCAGCAGGGTCAAGGGGGTCACTCCGCAACACAGGCATCCTCGACCGCGATCCGGATCTCGCCGGCTTCGACGGCCGCTTTGAACCCGTCCAGCGTCAGGAATTCTTCCCGCCGCAGCGGCGCCTCCAGCGGTGGGGCGTTCAGGATGGCCGACCAGTGCGTCGCCTGTGCCACGTCGAAGGAGCCGGAGATCCGGACCACGCCACCGGCGATCTGCTGCCGGATCACCGGCGCGGTGACGACGTTGCCGTCCAAGACCACCGCCACCGCCTCGCCGACATGATCGCCGGTATGGACGGCGAAGCGCCTGGCGCCATCGTCGCCGAAGCGCAGCGTGATCGCCGGTCGGCCGGCGTCCAGGGTCACCTCAGACTGCAGGAGATCGGTGCGCGAGACGATCGGGTCCAGGGCGACGCGATAGGCCCGCGGGTCGTCCGCCCGATCGGTCGGCAGGATCAGGCTGCCGGCTTCCGGCGCCAGCATGTCGGCGGTCGGCGCCTGGTCCAGGACCGCATGCAGGCTCAGCGTGCCGCGGACGGTGAGCGGATCGGGGTCGACAACATCCACCATCGCGCCGGGGACCAGGGCCACGATCCGGCCGGCGTCGGCAACCGCCACGGCATAGTGGCGCAGGGTCATGTTCTCCAGGCGCCGGCAAAGCCTGTTGGCAACGTCGACCGGGTCGTCCGACCCGTTGGTCGGGGCCAGCACGAAGGCAAACGAGTCCGGGTGATAGGGCTGCGCCAAACCGGCCGGCGATCCGCCCGCAACCGCCGCAAAAGCAAAGGCCGCCATCCAAGCGGAATGGCGGCCCTTAGCCACTGTGCGCGGGCTCTGACGGTCAGCCCAGCGCCTTGACCACCTCTTCGGTCACCGCCTTGGCGTCGCCGAACAGCATCATGGTGTTGTCCCGGAAGAACAGCTCGTTGTCGACGCCGGCATAGCCCGAAGCCAGCGATCGCTTGATGAACAGCACCGTCTTGCACTTCTCGACGTCGAGGATCGGCATGCCGTAGATCGGGCTCTGCGGATCGGTCTTGGCCGCCGGGTTGGTGACGTCGTTGGCGCCGATGACGAAGGCCACATCCGTCGACGGGAAGTCGCGGTTGATGTCCTCCAGCTCGAACACCTCGTCATAGGGTACGTTGGCTTCGGCCAGCAGCACGTTCATGTGCCCGGGCATGCGGCCGGCCACCGGGTGGATGGCATAGGTGACCTTAACGCCTTCGGCCTTCAGCAGGTCGGACATCTCGCGAAGCGCATGCTGGGCCTGGGCGACCGCCATGCCGTAGCCCGGCACGATGATCACCTTCTCGGCATTGGCCATGATGAAGGCCGCATCGTCGGCGCTGCCGCGCTTGACCGTCTTGTCCTGGATGCCGCCGGACGGCCCGGCGGTCTCGCCGCCGAATCCGCCCAGGATGACGTTGAAGATCGACCGGTTCATCCCCTTGCACATGATGTAGCTGAGGATGGCGCCGGACGATCCGACCAGCGCGCCGGTGATGATCAACAGCGGGTTCTGCAGAGTGAAGCCGATGCCGCAGGCCGCCCATCCCGAGTAGCTGTTCAGCATCGAGATGACGACCGGCATGTCCGCACCGCCGATCGGCATGATCAACAGCAGGCCGAGGGCCAGGGCGACGATGACGATCAGCCAGAAGGCCACGTCGGCCTGACCGACGGAGAGCCAGACGACTAGCGCGACCGTGAGGGCGCCAAGACCCAGGTTCAAGACGTGCTGGCCTTTGAACACCAGCGGCTTGCCGGAGAGCAGCCCCTGCAGCTTGCCGAAGGCGATGACCGAGCCGGTGAAGGTGATGGCGCCGATCGCAGTGCCGATCGACATCTCGATCAGGCTGCCAATCGAGATGTCGCCGCGCACGCCGATCCCGTATTCCTCCGGCGCGTAGTAGGCCGCGGCCGCCACCAGCACGGCCGCCAGGCCGACCAGGCTGTGGAAGGCGGCAACCAGCTGCGGCAGCGCCGTCATCTGGATCTTGCGGGCGATGAAGGTACCGATCGACCCGCCGATCAGGATGGCGATGATGATCAGCCAGTAGGATTGGATGATATCCAGCGACAGCGTGGTGATGACCGCCACGAACATGCCGGCGATGCCGAACATGTTGCCGGTGCGCGATGATTCCGGCGACGACAGGCCGCGGATCGCCAGGATGAAGCATACCGCGGAGACGAGGTATGCGATGACGACGATCGGAGAAGTCACGTCCATCGGTTTGTCCTCGGTTCCGCTACTTTTTCTTCTTCTTGTACATGGAGAGCATGCGTTGGGTGACGATGAACCCGCCGAAGATGTTCACCGACGCCAGCAGCACACCCAGGAAGCCCATGATCTGGCTGAAGTTGAATTCGGCCGGCCCGGCAGCGATCAGCGCGCCGACGATGATCACCGACGACACGGCGTTGGTGACGCTCATCAGCGGCGAATGCAGCGCCGGGGTGACCGACCAGACCACGTAGTAGCCGACGAAGACCGCCAGCACGAAGATCGTCAGGCCGGTCAGGAAGAAGTCGCCGTGCCCGCCGGCTTCGACCGCATGGGTCGCGGCATCGGTGACCGCCTGTTCGGCGGCCGCACGCGCCTGCTCGGCCAGTTCGGCAGCCCGGGTAGCCAGGCCCTGGGCCTCCTCAAGCAGCGAACTGGCTTCTTCGGCGATGGCTTCCGGTTCCATGGCGTCGCCTCTCCGTTGCCGGCCTAGTTGGCCTTGGACGCGTCCGGCGCGTCCGCTGCGGGTTCGTCACTCGCTTTATCGTCGGCGGCCTTGTCCTCGGCCGCCTTTTCCTCGACCTTGTCGGGGGCCGCGTCATCGGTCGCCGCGAATTGCGGGTGCACCACCTTGCCGTCACGGGTCAGCAGGGTGCCGCTGACCGTTTCGTCTTCCCAATCGAACTTCAGCGCCTTGGTGTCCTGGTCGATCATCGGCGTCAGGAAGTTCAGCAGGTTCTTGGCGAACAGCGGTGACGATCCCGCGGCCAGGCGGCTGGCCACGTTGACATGGCCGACGATCTTCGCCCCGTGCTTGATGGTCACCTTGCCCGGCTTGGTCAGGGTGCAGTTGCCGCCGCGCTCGGCCGCCAGGTCGACGATCACCGCGCCCGGCTTCATCGATTTGACCATGGTCTCGTCGATCAGGGTCGGTGCCGGCCGGCCCGGGATCAGCGCGGTGCAGACGACGATGTCCTGTTTGGTGATGGTCTCGGCGATCAGCTTGGCCTGCTTTTCCTTGTAGGCGTCGCTCATCTCCTTGGCGTAGCCGGCGGCGGTTTCCGCCTGCTTGAATTCCTCGTCCTCGACCGCGACGAAGGTGGCGCCAAGGCTCTCGACCTGTTCCTTGGCCGCCGGCCGCACATCGGTGGCGCTGACGATCGCCCCCAGGCGCCGTGCGGTGGCGATGGCCTGCAGGCCTGCCACGCCGGCGCCCATCACCAGGGCCCGGGCGGGTGGCACTGTGCCGGCAGCGGTCATCATCATCGGGAAGGCACGGCCGAATTCGATCGCCCCTTCGATCACGCCCCGATACCCGGCCAGGTTCGACTGGCTGGACAGGATATCCATGGCCTGGGCCCGGGTGATGCGGGGCATCAGCTCCATGGCGAAGGCCAGGATGCCCTTGTCGGCATAGGCCTTCAGGTCGTCGGGATTGTCGTATGGCGTCAGCGACCCGATCAGCGCGGCACCGGACTTCAGCGGCGCCAGCTCGTCGACCTTGTCTTCGCCGGGCATCAAGGGGCGCTGGATCTTCAGCACCACGTCGGCGTCGGCGACGGCTTCCTCGTAGGTCGGTACGATCGTGGCACCGACGGTCGCGAACGCATCGTCCGGGACGGCCGCACCGTCGCCGGCACCGGCTTCGATCACCACGTCGGCGCCCAGGCCGACGAACCGCTTGACGGTTTCGGGGGAGGCCGCCACGCGCAATTCGCCGACGCGCCGCTCCTTGGGAATCGCGATCTTCATCGGTCTCTTTGTCCCCTTGGCAGGCCGCCCTGACATGGGTCAGCCCGGTGGAGGTGCGTCCGCAAAAACCCGGGTCGACAGCCGCCTTCAGGCCGTCACTGGGGGCCGGGAGCCTGCGGACATTGCAACATCACCTTGCGCCACGCAAGGCCAACACGGGGGCAGCACTGGAATGTGACAACAACACGCCTTGCGTGTATCTCCAAACGGAATCAGAGGACCGCGGGGGGCGGCTGCTGGTGTTCGGGCAAGGGCACGTCATGGCGCTCCAGCATCTCGCGCTGGCGGGTGCTCATCTGTTCCGCATTGAAGTCGGCGATCAGATCGTTGAACAGCCGGTACCAGTTGATCTCCGCCTTCAGGTGGATGAACACCGACCCCAGGCCCAGCGCCGCCCGGTCCATGAACACAAACTCCCGGGGTACTTCGACCCCGCCGACCCGGCGCAGCTCGGCATGGACCTTCTCCGCCGTCTCTCGGCCATAGGTGCCGTGATCGCCGTGGCCGATGCCCCGTTCCCGGTTTTCCATGACGGGGGCGTACAGGAAGCCGGCCCAGTGATTCAGGATCTCGACCAGCTCCTTCGTCATGTTGCGGAAGCCCCAGGTCTCGTACGCATGGACCGCCAGATCCTGATCGTCGGCCATCAGGGCGTGGTACAGGTCGATGACACCGCCGACGAAGGTGGGCGGAAACACACGGATGCAGCCGAAGTCTAGTAGGTTGATGGTGTTGTCCGGGCGCACCGAATAGTTGCCCAGATGCGGGTCGCCGTGGATCACGCCGTAGAAGTACAGCGGTACGTACCAGGCGCGGAACATGTTCATCGCGATGGCGTTGCGCCGCTCGACCGGTTCCTCCAGCAGGGACATGATCGGCTGGCCTTCCAGCCAGGTGCTGGTCAGAAGCCGGTTGGTCGACAGGTCGGGCACCACGTCGGCGACATGCACCACCGGCTCGGTCGACAGCATGTCGGCGTACAGGCTGCAGTGCCGCGCCTCCAGCGAGTAGTCCAGCTCCTCCACCAGCCGCGCGGCCAGCTCCTCCTGGATCTGCTTGGTCGACACGGCTTTGTCGTACCGCTCGTAAAGGCCCAGGATCAGCTTGAGCTGCTTCAGATCCGCCTCGACCGCCGAATGCATGTCCGGATACTGCAGCTTGCAGGCCACCGGCATGCCGTCCAGCGTGCGGGCGCGGTGGACCTGGCCGAGGGAAGCCGCCGCGGCGGCTTCGCGGCTGAAATCCGCGAACCGGGACTGCCAGTCGGCGCCCAGCTCCGACTGCATGCGCCGGCGCACGAACGCCCAGCCCATGGGGGGTGCGTTGGCCTGAAGCTGACGCAGCTGGTCGGCGTATTCGCGCGGCAGGGCGTCGGGGATCGTCGCCAGCATCTGGGCCACCTTGACCAGCGGCCCGCGCAGGCCGCCAAGCGCGTCCTTCAGGCTTTCGGCGTGCTTGTCGCGTTCGATCTTGATGCCCAGATAGCGCTCGCCGGCCAGCCGGGCGGCAAGGCCCCCGACGGTTGTCGACACCCTGGCATACCGGCGCATGCGCCCGGTCAGCGTGCTGTCGTTTCCGTTGCCAGGATTGGCCATCACCTGACTGTCCTTCTCTTTTGCCGCTGTCGCGGCACGGGATGACGGCTGCATGCTGGCCCCACGGTCCGGTTCGTCGATGGGCCGCGTCGGGGTCCCGGGGCGGTGCACGGTGACGTGGCCGCAGGACCATTTGGCGACTCAGTATTACTGTTACGCGCGGGGGAGGCCAGCAGATCGTCCATCGAGAGTCGCTTTCAGCGGACCGCCTATTCCGGCAGGCCGGCATCGCGTAGCAGCATGCCGATCTGGTCGCGGATTTCGGGGTCCCGGCTCGGCATCGTCGCCATGTAGTGCCGCAGGGAGAACCCGGGCGACAGCACCATGACCCGGCGGGTGGCCCGCTCGACAAGCTCCCGATCGCCGGCCTCCTGTGCCGTCCAGATGATCTGAAGCTCCACAGGAAGCGCCTGGTCCAGCCGGTCCCGAATGGCGGTCAGCAACCCCAGCGCACCCCTGGGATCGCCCTGCCGGCGGCGCGTTTCGGCCAGGATGGTGAAGTGCCAGGCCCGCGGGTACGGCGTCAGCTCGATGGCCCGCCGGGCCAAGCCGATCGTCTCGTCCAGGCTGCCGGCGTTCAACGCGACGATCGCGGCCAGCAAGGTGTTTTCTGCATTGTTGGGGCTGAGGTCGATTGCCCGCCGGCTGGCCTCCAGCGCCTCCTCGTACCGCCCGTCCCAGAGGTACAGTTGCGCGCGCAGGGCGTGCGCGATCGACAGGTCCGGGTCGGCGATCAGCACCTCGTCGGCGATCTGCGTCGCCGTCAGTAGATCGGCGACGACGGCATCCGACCAGCCCCAATAGACCGCCGTGAAGTAGACCCAGGCCAGGCGGGTCCGCGCTGGGAGAAATCCCGGGTCGAGCTCCAATGCGGCCTCGAAATGCTCGATCGCCCGGCGGGCCGATTCCTTGGTCGGCTGGTCCAACTCCGTCATGCCCAAGAGGTAGCTCTCATAGGCCTCGGGCACATCGGTGTACTCCCAGGGGATCAGCGCCTGCTCGCCGTCGATCAGCGTCGTCAGGACCGCCATCCGGGCTTCCCGGGCGATGAAGTCCTGGACTGCGAAGGGGTCTTCCGCCGAGACGTCGAACTGGCCCGACCAGATGCCCTCGCCGGTTTCGGTGTCCAGCAACTCGGTGGTGGCGCGCACCTGATCGTCCATCCGCTGGACGGTGCCGATCAGCAGGTATTGAACCTCCAGCGCCTCGGCGATGTCGTAGGGGGAATCGATGTCGGGCGGCAGCGACCGGAGATCGGCCTGGCGCGCCAGTTCCAGCTCGGGGATCAGATCAAGGCCGGTGGAGATGGCGCCGGCAAGCCCCTCGACCAGGCCGCTGTCCAGAGAGTTTGCGGAAAGCGAGTCGAAGGGCAGGACGGCCAGGCTTGGCGGCGGCGCGGAGACCAGGGCAACCGGATCGTGATCGTCCGGCTCCCGCGGGATCGGCGATCCGGCATCCCAGAGCACCCATGCAGCGACCAGCCCGGCGGCCAGGAACGCGGCGGCCGGTGGAAGGACCCAGCGCAGCCAGCGCCGGCGCGACGATGACCGTGGCTGCGCCGCTCGTGCCGGTCCCGAACGGCGTTCCCTGCGGGGGGCGGCCCGGGCACCGCCAACCGACGGGACCAGCCTGAAGAGCTGCATCGGCTCTTCGATGTTCTTCAGCGCCACCTCGCCCAGATCCTCGAAATCGATCCCGGGCATACGGCCGCGCAGGTTGTCGTAGGCCGCGCGGGACAGGTTGACGCCGCCGGGGTCGGCCGTGCCTTCGATGCGCGATGCCAGGTTGACGCCGTCGCCAACCAGATCGTCGCCATCGACGACGACCTCGCCCAGATGGATGCCGATCCGCAGGACCAGCCGGCGGGTCTCGGCGACACCGGCATTCCGGGCGGCGATCTGGCTCTGGATCGACTGGGCGCATTCGGTAGCGGCGAACACGGAGGCGAACTCGGCCAGGAACCCGTCGCCCATGGTCTTGAAGACCCGGCCCTGATGCCGCGCCACCGTCGGCGCCGTGACCTCATCGGTCAGCGATTTCAGGGCCTCAAGCGTCTCGGTTTCGCCGAACGACATCAGCCGGCTGAAACCGACGACGTCGGCAGCGAGAATGGCGACAAGCTTGCGGTCCATCGCGGAGGGCCTGATGGCGGGAATGGCGCTGGGGTGATCACGCATCGGCGCGCTGGCGCCGGTTCTGGTTATAGCGTCAGCATCCCTGGCGTAACAGCACGACCGCGTGGCGCCGGTGTGTCCCCGCTGTGACCGCTTGTGGGCCTAGTCTGAACTGTCGGCGGCGGCCAGTTCCTCGATCAAGTCGCCGATGACCGCCAGGCCGCGGCCCCAGAACGCCGGGTCGCCGGCATTCAGTCCAAACGGCGCCAGCAACTCCTGGTGCCGCTTGGTGCCGCCGGCCCGCAGCATGTCGAGATACCGCTCGGCGAACCCGTCCGGCTGATCGCGATAGACGGCGTAAAGCGAATTCACCAGACAGTCGCCGAAAGCGTAGGCGTAGACGTAGAAGGGCGAATGGATGAAATGCGGGATGTACGTCCAGAAATAAGCGTACGTCTCGTCGAAGTTCAGGGCCGGGCCCAGGCTTTCCCGCTGCACGTCCATCCAGATCTCGCCCAGCCGCTCGACCGACAGCTCGCCGCCCCGCCGTTCGGTGTGCACGCGCTTCTCGAACTCGAAGAAGGCGACCTGCCGGACCACCGTGTTCAGCATGTCCTCGACCTTGGAGGCCAGCAGGGCGCGCCGGCGCTTGCCGTCGGTCTCGGCGTCCAGCAGCGACCGGAAGGTCATCATCTCGCCGAAGACGCTGGCGGTTTCGGCAAGCGTCAGCGGCGTGTCGGACAGGAGATGGCCCTGGGTCTCCCCCGCCAGCACCTGGTGCACGCCGTGGCCCAACTCATGCGCCAGGGTCATGACGTCCCGGGACTTGCCGAGATAGTTCAGCAGCAGGAACGGATGCGCGCTGGGCACCGTCGGGTGGGCGAAGGCGCCCGGCGACTTGCCCGGCCGGGTGGGGGCGTCGATCCAGCCGCCATCGAAGAACCGCCGGCCGATCTCGGCCAGGTCGGGCGAGAACCGGCCATAGGCGTCCAACACGATCGTCCGGGCTTCGTCCCACGGAATCGTCCGGTCGTCGTCATCGGGCAGCGGGGCGTTGCGGTCCCAGTAATCCAGACGGTCGCCGCCCATCCATTTCGCCTTCATCGCGTAGTAGCGGTGGGACAGCCGGGGGTAGGCGTCGCGGACGGCGGATACCAGCGCATCCACAACCTCATCCTCGACATGGTTGGACAGGTTGCGTCCGGACCAGGGTTGGGGAAACCGGCGCCATTCGTCCTCGATGGCCTTGTCCTTGGCCAGGACATTGGTGACATGGGCGAACAGGCGGGCGTTGTCGCGAAACACGCCGCCCAGCGACAGCGCGGCTTCGCGGCGGCGGTCGCGATCGGGGTGCGACAGGCAATCCAGCGCCTCGGCCGAGGTCATCTCCTTGCCGTCGATGGGGAAGCGCAGCTCGGCCATGGTTTCGTCGAACAACCGGTTCCAGGCGCTACGCCCGGTGACGAACTTCTCATGCAGCAGGCGTTCCAGGTCGTCGCTGAGCTGATGCGGCCGGAATGAGCGGACGTCGCGCAGCCAGGGCGCGTAGCGGGCCAGAGCCGGGTCCGCCTGCTTCTCGGTCAGCGTGGCATCGTCGATCCGATTGATTTCCAGCGTCACGAACAAGAGGCGGGTGGTGATCCCCGTTACCCGTTCCTGCATCGACTGGTAGAAGCGGCCGTTGGCGCCGTCCGACATGTCGGAGGCGTAGACAAGCTGCGCGTAGCTCATCACCCGGGACACGATTTCGTCGATCACCTCGTACTCGGCGATCAGTTCGCCCAGGGTCACCCCGTCCAGCCCGGCGATCTTGCCCACGTAACGGTCGTGCAACGCGGCGGCCCGCCGGTCCGCATCCGCCAGATCGGCCTTCAACTCCTCGGCATCGGGGGACGGATACAGGTCCTCCAGCCGCCAGGTCGGCAACGGCCCCAGATCCGGGGTGGGGGCGGCGGCGGTGTCCGGTGCCGCAGGCGGGGTCCGGCGGGCGATGGCGGTCATGGGATCAAGGCTCCTGAGACGCGACGGGTTTCCGGCAATATGGGGGCTGCTCCCCGCGGCCGGCAACCGTCGCCGCCGGGCTGCGGGCGGGTGGCCGGCGGCGGCATCCGGGTGCCGGGACCCCGGGTCAGACGGTTTCCAGGCAGCCCAGGAGAAAGCGTGGCGACCCGTCGGGGCCGGCCAACGGCAGGTCGATGCTTTCGAACTGCCGATGCTCACGGCCGGCGAACATCAGCGAGCCGTGGCAGACCATCGGCTGGGCGCTGGTCATGACGATGTCGTAGTACGAGCACAGAGCGCGGGCGAAGGGTTCGTCTGCCTGCGGGGTATTGATCCGGTGCAGCCATTTGCGCCCGACCAGGTCCAGAACGACCTCTCCATACAGCTTATGATAGTACTTGGATGGCTCAAGCCGTTCGACCAGGAACAGGTTCGGTGCGATCCGGACATGGTCGAGGAAGTCGAAGGCCGCCTTGGCCGGTAAGCCGTCGGTGGAGTGTTCCTGCCACCAGGCATACAGGCTGCGACAAGCCTGAGAGACCAGTTGGTCGGTGCTCTCCAGCCGCCGCTCGACGATGTCGAACAGGGCTTGCGGGGTTGCATTCAGGTCGACGTCTTGCGCCATCGGCCGGTACCAGGGTTGAACTGTGGAAATGATCCCTAATCGAGCGCCCATCCCGTGTCTACGCGAGGAAGAACGACCGGGCCTAATCTGAACACGTGGCGCGGCGTCGTCGAGGTCACACGTGCCGCTGATGGGGGCGGAGATGCTTTTGTTCGGTGCCTCTATCGATAACCGCGACCTCAATACATACGATAGACGTATCAACTCGTGCCGTCCCGATCCAAATCGGGCGCGCGCCGTAACCCACATGCATACCGATTGCCGTGATAGAGGTGCGGCAACGCTCCACGCGTGCGTGGCGTTACCAATCGGCAGGTGTGCTGGCGCACTGGCTTGCATGCGACCGCGGCGTTGCGGCCGGCGCCGGGCACAAGCGCACCCCTCCTGTCGTGCCGGGGCCGGTTACTCCAGCATGGTGGTGAGTTCATGCCCGTTCAGGAACACGCTGCCATGCTCGGGAAGGTCGACCCGGACCATCAAGCTGCCGGGGGCGGGGCCCGGCAAGGCGATGTCGCGTAGCGCCTGGACAACGGGCGATCCGCGCTCGCGCAGCCAGTCGACGGGATGATCGGGTAGCCGCGCCATCGGCCGGTCGATGTCCTGCAACAGCAGATCGAAACCGCCGGTGACGTCCCACATCGGCGGCCCCGTCAGCGACATCGTGCCTTCGATGCCCATTGACCAGTCCGCGTAGTCGGCGCGCACCGGGCCGATCGACCAATGAGCCTCGGGGGTCGCACCCAGGCCGATCAGGCCGCCGAGGATCGCCATCTCCGTCTCCACTTGCGACAGCAGCGCTGGGGCAACAAGCGACTGTCGGATCTCCTGCCAGGCATGTGCGCTGGGGATCCGGGCCACTTCCGCGGCCATGGACAGTGTTTCCGGCACCAGATCGGCCAGCCTTGCGTCCGGTCCGTCGGCAAGGCCCGGTGCCGAATAGGCAAAGCTGAGCTGCATCTGCGTGTCCCCGCCGGCCAGCCCGTCGATCGCGATCCGCCCGCCGACCCGCTCGACCTCCAGCCCGCCCGGCCGGGTGCCAGCGTCCGCCCCCGGCCGCCCCGCATCCAGCGAGAGATCGTTCATCCGAACCGTAATGCTGCCACCCTCCAGCAACGGCGGTACCGCCTCCAGAAGGTCGGAGACCGCAGCATCGTCAGGCGGACCGACCGCGCCGGGATCGGGCCACTGGTCCACCAGTTGCCGGATGCCCAACAGGTCGACCGAGCGGACATCGGCCTCCAATGAGATCTGGCCGATGGACTGTGCCGGTCCGCCTTGGTCCAGGGGCCAGACCAGGTTTTCCGCGGCAAACCTGACCAATCCCGACCAGCGCTCCGCTTCCTGCTCGGTAAGCCCGTGGTACCAGTCGAAAGAGCCGATCGACCGTTCGGGCAGCCCACCCGGACCGGATGGGTCGGCGAGTGTGGCGGTCAGGCCCTGCCCGGCCAGGCGATCCCGGCATGAGCCGTCGCAAGCGGTCTCGGCGGTGCGAACCTCGCGTAGCGACACGTCCAGCTCGACGAACATCCGCAGGCTGTTGGACCAGACACCCCGGATCGCCTGTTCACTGATCGTCAGCGCGCCCAGATAGGTCTGGTCGAGCAGGTAGTCCATCCGGCCCGGAAGCTCGGCCCGGATCTCGAACAGGTCGTCGGACAGGCGCAGGACGATCACGTCGACCGGGCTCGCCGACAGAAGCCTGCCGCCACTGGCCACGCGGACATGGGGAAACCGCAGCACATGGGCGTCGGTGGGACCCCCGGGCCGCCCCACCGGCTGAGGGGGCGCCGCCGTTACGCTGGCCGAAGCGAACGCAGATCCTGAAACCGGCGCCAGGGCTTCGGCCAGGCTGTACAGGGCGGCGGCGGCCACGCCGGCCTCGACATCCGCGGCGGACGGTTCCGGCTGCGCGGATGCCGGGCCGGCCCCGCATACGGTCGCGGCCAGGAGTGCTGCGGCGACCCGTCGGGCCGAAGTCAACATTGTGGGTCCCCCAAATGGCTGCCGATTACTTGGGGACGGACGCCACGCCTGCAATCCGACGGACGGATGTCAGACGGGCGGCTTTGCGGCGCGGCGGGCGATCAGGATGCCGGCCAGCACGATGGCGCCGCCCAGGGCCTGCAGCCAGCCCAGCGGCTCGGCCAGTAGTACCCAGGCCAGGCCGGCTGCGGTGACCGGCTGGATCAGCAGGCTGAGCGAACCCAGGGCCGCGGGCAGATGCGCCAGGGCGAAGGCGATCAGGCTTTGCCCGGCGGCGTGGCTGACGAGGGCCAGCGCCAGCAGGACCGCCCAGGCTTCGGCGGACTGGGGCCAGAAGGCCGATTCCGTCAGCAGGGCCACGGGCAGCAGGATGATCACCGTTCCCACCCCGGACCAGGTCATCACGGTCGCCGTCCCATAGCGGCTCCGCAGCCGGCCGATGGACAGGATATAGGCGGCATAGAATACGGCCGTGATCAGGCCCAGCCCGTCGCCGATCAGGGTATCGACGCCGATGCTGATGCTGTTGGCCATCAGGGTGATCGCCCCCGTCATCCCCAGCGCCAGCCCGACGAAGAACAGCGGCTGGAACCGAGCGCCGAACAGCCACCAGGCGCCAAGCGTCACGAATACCGGTGCGAAATTCGCCAGCAGGGTGGAATTGGCGACCGACGTGAAGGCGATCGACCAATGCCAGAAGCCCAGATCGCCGGCAAAGAAGGCGCCGGCCAGCAGCAGCCCGGCGAAGTCCCGGGGACGTGCTGGCCCGGCAGGGCGCGCGTCCGCTTCACGACGCGTCTCCCAGGCCATCATGGCGGCCATCACCGGCAGCGCCAGCAACACGCGCCAGAACGCCGTGCTGACCGGATCGACGCTCGACCAGCGCACGAAGATCGGGGCAAAGGCGATGCCGATGGCGCCGGCGATCAGGGCCGGGAAGGCGAGGCGGGCGCTGCGGGCAGCGGTCATCTTGGTCCGTCTTGGGGGGTTGGGATCGACCGGGAAGGGGTCCCCGGAGGCGCTGTTAGCACCCGCGGTCCGTCCGCGCCAGCGGCCCGGGGCCTGCCGCTGCCCTTTCGGGCGCCGATCGTTCGGTTATAGTGCGGGCTCATGTCCGTGATCCCGCAATCCCGCCCCCAAGACGCACCGGCGATTGGCGACCTGCCCGGCCTGATCGGTCCGGAGGATCCGCCGACATTCCAGGAATGGAACCCCGCCGGGTCCGCCCCGGTGCTGCTGCTGGCCGACCATGCCTGCAGAACCATGCCGACGGCCCTGGGGCGCCTTGGCCTTCTGCCGGAACAGCTCGACTGGCACATCGCCTTCGACATCGGCATCGATTGCCTGTTCGGGCGGGTGGTGGAACGGCTCGACGCCCCCGGGCTGCGGCATGGCTACTCGCGCCTGATCATCGATCCGAACCGGCATCTGGACGATCCGACGTCGATCTGCGTGATCTCCGACGGGGTGATCATCCCGGGCAACCGCGGTTTGACGCCGGAAGCGGCGGCGGAGCGGGCGGCGGCCTTCTTCCACCCCTATCACCAGGCGATTGATGCCCGTCTGAACCGGTTCCTCAGGGCCGGGCAGGTGCCGGCGCTGGTCTCGCTGCACAGCTTCACACCGGTCATGCGCGGCTTTCGCCGCCCGTGGCAGGTCGGCGTCATGTGGGACCAGGACGGGCGCATCGCCGAGCCGCTGATGAAGGCGCTGCGCGACCAGGGCCTGTGCGTCGGCGACAACGAACCGTACAGCGGCCGCACCGCGCATGGCTATACGGTCGAAACCCACGCCATCGCCCGCGGCCTGCCCAATGTGCTGATCGAGGTGCGCCAGGACCTGATCGAAACCCGCGACCGGGCGCTGCAATGGGGTGACCGGCTGGCCGATGCGCTGGCGCCCATCCTGGCCGATCCGGCGCTTTACCGGATGGAGACCGCCGCGTGACGGCGGGGTCCGAGCCGGCGTTCACCCTGGGGGTCGAGGAAGAGTACCTCCTGGTCGACCCGGTCACCCGCGACCTGGTCGGCGATCCCCCGGAAGCCCTGCTGGCGGAATGCGAAGAAGTCCTGGGCGACCGGGTCAGCCCGGAGTTCATGCGTTGCCAGGTCGAGGTCGGCAGCCGGGTCTGCGGCACCGTCGCCGAGGTGGAAAAGGAACTGACCCTGCTGCGCCAGTCGGTGGCCGATGTCGCCCGGGCGCACGGCAGCGCCATCATCGCCGCGTCGACCCATCCGTTCGCCACCTGGCTGCCCCAGAAGACCACCGAGCGCCAGCGCTACGAGCAACTGGCCCACGACATCGGCATTCCCGTTCGGCGTCTGCTGATCTGCGCCATGCATGTTCATGTCGGGATCGAGGACGCCAATCTGCGCATCGACCTGATGAACCAGGCGCGGTACTTCCTGCCGCATCTGCTGGCGCTCAGCACCTCCTCGCCGTTCTGGCAGGGCGAAGACACCGGCATGAAGTCCTACCGGCTGGCCGTGTTCAACGAGCTGCCGCGCACCGGGATTCCCGAGCGGTTCGAGGATTTCTGGGAGTACGAGCAGCATCTGCGCGTGCTGACCGATGCCGGCGTCATCGAGGACGGCACCAAGATCTGGTGGGACATCCGCCCCTCGGCCCGCTTCCCGACCCTGGAGATGCGGATCTGCGACATCTGCACCCGGGTCGCCGACGCCCTTTCCGTGGCGTCCCTGTTCCTGTGCATCCTGCGCATGCTGTGGCGGCTGAAGCGCGGCAACATCTCCTGGCGCCGCTACAAGACCCTGCTGATCAACGAGAACCGCTGGCGGGCGATGCGCTATGGCCTGGACGGCGGCATGATCGATTTCGGCCGCGGCGAGATGGTGCCCTACCCGGACCTGCTCGAAGAATTGATCGACATGACGCGCGAGGATGCCGAGGCGCTGGGCTGTGTCGAGCATGTGGCGCATGCCCGGGAGATTGTCCGCAGCGGCACGTCCAGCCATATACAGCGCCGGGTCTGGAGCGAGGCCCGGGAGAACGGCGCCGATCCCCTGGAGGCGTCCCGCGTGGTGGTCGACTGGCTGATCCAGACGACGCTGGAGAAGGTCGGTCACCCGGCGGGGCGGGCCGGGGGCGGGAACAGCGAGGACAGACGGTAATGGACGACACCACGCGGACCGAGATCGAAGCGGCCGCCTTCCGACGGCTGGTGGCGCATCTGCGCGACCGTACGGATGTTCAGAACATCGACCTGATGAACCTGGCCGGGTTCTGCCGTAACTGCCTGTCGCGCTGGTATCGGGAAGCGGCGGCCGAACAGGGCCAGGCCCTGTCCGACCCCGACGCCCGGGAGATCGTCTACGGCATGCCCTATGCCGACTGGAAGGCCAAACACCAGGCCCCGGCGTCTGCCGAGCAGCAGGCGGCTTTTGCCAAGGCGCATTCCGGCGAAGGCTGACGCGCGGGCGGGATCGCCGGTCCCATCGGCCGAAATCGGACTCCATTGTCGATGCCGGCTCGATCCGGGCCGGGCGGGATTGTAGGCTCCGTCCCATGCTGGATTTCGAAATCTGCGACGCCGCCCGGCTGCGGCGCGATCCCGCCTATGACGGCCGGTTCTTCGTCGCCGTGCGGACGACGGGGATCTACTGCCGTCCCGTCTGCCCGGTGAAACAGCCGCTGCGCAAGAACATCACCTTCTATCCCAGCGCCGCGGCGGCCGAAAACGACGGCTACCGGCCGTGCCTGCGCTGTCGCCCGGAAACGGCGCCCTTCTGCCCGGCGTGGAACGGCACCAGGACCACCGTGGGGCGGGCATTGAAGCTGATCGAGGACGGCGTTCTGGACGACGGCAGCGTGGAGGACCTGGCGGCGCGGCTGGGCATCGGCCCGCGGCACCTGTCCCGGCTGTTCCGCCGGCATCTCGGGGCCAGTCCGGTGCAGACGGCCCGCACCGTGCGCCTGCACCGGGCCAAGCGGCTGCTGGACGAGACGTCCTTGCCGATGGTCGACATTGCCATTCACGCCGGTTTCCGCAGCGTGCGCTGCTTCAACACCGCCTTCGCCGATGTCTATCGCCAGCCGCCGTCCGCGTTTCGTCGCCGGCGATCCCGGTCGGGCCGACAAGAAAGGGAGATCGTCATTGCCGCGGCATGAACCGGACTTGTCGTACGCCTATCTCGACAGCCCGATCGGTCGGCTGCTTCTGGCCGGTGATGGCGACCGGCTGCACCGGATCCTGTTCCCGAACGAACAGGCCAAGGCCGATCCCCCGGCCGGTTGGCGACAGGACGACGCACCCTTCGGCGACGCCGTCGAGCAGCTCCGTGCCTATTTCGCCGGCAGCCTGACTCGGTTCGACCTGCGGCTGCATTTCGCCGGCACCGATTTCCAGAACGCGGTATGGACGGCGCTGTGCGATATCCCGTTCGGGGAGACGGTGTCCTACGGTGCCCTGGCCGCCCATATCGGCCGGCCGGCGG
>JANQIU010000295.1 GCA_028281985.1 Alphaproteobacteria bacterium
GCCAAAGCGACCGGCCCACCAGGGCGCAATGGCGGCCGGCCTTGTGGGCGGCGCGCGCGATGCTCCGGATCCGCGCGACATGGGTGGAGAAGCAGGTGACCGCGACCCGGTGCCGGGCGCCGGCGATCACCGTTTCCAGTGCCGTCAGGACCTCGGCTTCGGAGCCGGACGCGCCCGGTTCCAGCACGTTGGTGCTGTCGCAGACGAACGCCAGGACCCCGTCCTGGCCGGCGGCGCGCAGGGCGGTCGTATCGGTGGTTCGGCCCAACTGCGGGTCCGGATCCAGTTTCCAATCGCCGGAATGCACCACCCGCCCGTAGGGAGTGGACAGGATCAACATCTGGGCATCGGGAATGGAGTGGGTGACCGGCACCAGTTGCAGATCGAAAGGCCCCAGAGACAGCCGACCACCCGATTGCATCTCCGTTACCGGAATCTCCGACACGAAGGGTGTTTCGGCCAGTTTGAGGCGCAGGTAGGCGGCGGTGAACGGGGTGGCATACACGGGGCAGCGCAGCCGCGGCCAAAGATACTGGATGGCGCCCAGATGGTCCTCGTGCCCATGGGTCAGCACGATCCCCAGCAGGTTGTCCTGCAGATCCTCCAGGAACGCCGGGTCCGGCATCACGACTTCGACGCCCGGCGTGTTCTCGTCGCCGAACGACACGCCGAAGTCGACTGCGAGCCACCGGCCGTCGACCCCGTAGAGGTAGAGGTTCATGCCGATCTCGCCGCAGCCGCCCAGCGGCAGGAAGTACAGGCCGCGGTCGAAGGCGGAACCGCCGGCCTGCGGCCGGCGTCGCGTGGCACTCATACTGTCTGCCTGTTGCGGTTGTAGATGAGCAGCAGGCCGCGCATGGTCAGTTCCGGATCGCTGTGGTCGATGATGGTGGTGGCATGGCGGAACAGCGACCCCAGGCCGCCGGTGGTGACGACGGTCACACGGGGATCGCCGGTGGGCGACAGTTCCGCCTTAATCCGCTCCACCAGTCCTTCGATCATGCCGACATAGCCCCAGAAGATGCCGGATTGCATGGCGCCCACCGTGGTGCGGCCGACGACCGTCGGTGGGCGGACGATCTGTACCTTGGGAAGCTGCGCCGCCACGCGGTGCAGGGCGTCCAGAGCCAGGTTCGGTCCCGGCGCGATCACGCCCCCGGCGAAACTGCCGTCGGCATTGACGACGTCGAAATTGGTGGCGGTACCGAAGTCCAGCACGATCAACGGGCACGGATAGGAATCCCGGGCGGAAACCGCGTTGACCAGCCGGTCGGCCCCGGCTTCCCGCGGTGTCTCCAGGCGCACTTCCAGCCCGAGATCCACCTCCGGATCACCGACGATTAGCGGTACACAGTTGAAATGCAGCCGGAAGAGCCGCGACAGGTGGAACGTCGCCGGCGGGACGACACAGGCCAGAATGCCGCCGGTGATGTCCGCGGGCTTGAGGTCGCGCAACGCCATCAGGCTGATCAGCCAGACCGCGTAGTCGTCGGCCGTCTTGCTGGCGTCGGTGGCCATGCGCCACTGACCCACCTTGGTGTCGCCGTCATAGATCGCAAACACCGTGTTGGTGTTGCCCGCGTCGATGGCAAGAAGCATCAGCGTATGCCCCCTGCCCGGCCCGCCAGGACGTCACCGGCGGTGATCACGCAGAGCGTCCCGTCGGCGCGGATTACCTCCAAGGCGCCGGAGTCATCCAGTCCACCGAAGATGCCGTCGACCCGGTCCGTATCCAGCCTGACGGCGATCGGCTCCCCCAGACCTTGGGCGCGGGCCAGCCATCCCGCGCGGATGTCGGCGAAACCCGCTCCCAGCCATCGCTGGTAGTGGTGGTCCAACCGGCCGAGCAGGACGGCCAGCGCCTCGTCGGCCGCCAACGACGCGCCTGCGGCGACCAAATCCGTGGCAAGATAGGAGGTCTCCGCCGGGTGGCTGGTCAGGTTCACGCCGATGCCGATGACGATCCAGTCGATCCGGCTTTCCGGTCCCAGCGACGCCGGTCCCAGCGACGATTGCAACATGATGCCGCAAGCCTTCCGGCCGTCGATCAGAACATCGTTTGGCCATTTCAGGGTCACCCGGCCGGCGGCGACAGCGGTGTCGAGCGTTTCGGCGACAGCCAACGCGGTCACGAATGTCAGTTCTGCGGCCCGGGCGGCGGCCACGGGCGGGCGCAGGAGGACCGACAAGTACAGGTTGCCGGCGGGCGAGACCCATTGCCGGGCCAGACGGCCGCGTCCGCCGGTTTGGGTCCGGGCAACCACGGCCGTGCGCTCGCCGGCGCCGGCCGCGGCCAAGGCCTCAACTTCGTCCATGGTGCTGACGACGGTATCCCGGTGCTCTACCCGCCAGCCGGGCGGATAGTCGGCGGCCGCGCGGGCCGCCGTCATCCGGCGAACAGGGTCGCCGCTGCGCGGCTGGCGGCGCCGACCAGCGATGCCGGTGCCACGAAGAAGAACAGCGTGAACAAGCCGGTGCCGACCAGGATGACGCCCATCCCGCGTCCGATCGGCCGGTCGAACGGCTCCAGCGCGTCATCGAAATACATCAGCTTGACGATCCGCAGATAGTAGAAGGCCGACACGACACTCGTGACCACGCCGATGACCGCCAGCGTGTAGAGCCCGGCATCGACCGCGGCCATGAACACGTACAGTTTGCCGAAGAACCCGGCCAAGGGCGGGATGCCGGCCATGGAGAACATGAAGATCGCCAGCGCCACGGCCATCATCGGGTTGGTCCGCGACAGCCCGGACAGGTCTTCTATGCCCTCCACCATCCGCCCGTTGACCCGCATGCACAGGATGCAGGCGAAGGTGCCGACATTCATCGCCAGGTAGATGGCCATGTAGACCATGACCCCGCGCACGCCGGCATCGGTTCCGGCAGCCAGCCCGACCAGCGCATAACCGATATGACCGATCGACGAATAGGCCATCAGGCGCTTGATGTTGTTCTGGGCGATCGCGGCGAACGCCCCCAAGGCCATGGACAGGATCGAGGCGACGATGATGATCTGCTGCCACTGGGCCACCAACTCGCCGAACGGGCCGACCAGCAGCCGCACGAACATGGCGATGGCGGCGATCTTCGGCGCAACGGCGAAGAAGGCCGTGACCGGGGTGGGCGCGCCTTCGTAGACATCGGGCGTCCACATGTGGAACGGCACGGCGGAGATCTTGAACGCGACCCCGGCGGCGACGAACACGATCCCGACCACCAGCCCGATCGAGGCGCCGTCGGCGGCGGTCAACTGGGCGGCCAGATCGGCGAAGCCGGTGGCGCCGGTGAAGCCGTAGACCATGGACGCGCCGTAAAGCAGCATCCCCGACGACAGGGCCCCCAGCACGAAGTACTTCAAGCCGGCTTCGGAGGACCGCAGCGTATCCCGACGGAACGCCGCCATGACGTAGAGCGCCAGGCTCTGCAGCTCCAGGCCCATATACAGGGCGATCAGGTCGTTGGCGCTGACCATCATCAGCATGCCCAGCGTCGCCAGGACGATCAGCACCGGATACTCGAACCGCGCCATGTGCTCGCGTTCGATGAAGTCCAGCGACATGATGATCGCCAACGCCGACCCCAGCAGCACCAGCAGCTTCATGAAGGTGGCGAAGCCGTCGACCACGAACAGCCCGTTGAAGGTGACGACAGTCGCGTCCCCCTCGACGAACAGGACCAGCCCACCGGTGACGGCCAGCGCCAGCACCGACAGTGTTGCGACCATCCGGGTGGCGTCGTGGCGCTGGAACACGCCCACCATCAGCAGCGCCATCGCCGCAAGGGCCAGGAAGATCTCCGGCAGGGCCGGGAACAGGTCGGGGACAGGTGTCATCGGGCCGGGCTCTTTCCTATCGCCGTGCCACGTCGACCGGGTCGGCCGCGGCAAGAGCCGTCTGGTAGTTGTCGATCAGATTGGCCACGGAGGCGTCCATCACATCGAGGAAGCTGCTGGGATAGATCCCCATCCACAGGACCAACACCACCAGGGGCGCAAAGACGGCGATCTCCCGCGGGGATAGATCCGCCATGCTGCGCAGGTCTTCCTTGGTGAGCCGGCCGAAAATGACCCGACGGTAGAGCCACAGCATGTAGGCGGCGCCCAGGATGATGCCGGTGGTGGCCAGCAGGGCGACCCAGGTGTTGACCTGGAACACGCCAACCAGGATCAGGAACTCGCCGACGAAACCGGAGGTCCCGGGCAGGCCGACCGACGCCAGCATGAAGAGCATGAAGACGACGGCGTAGATCGGCATGGTGTTGGCCAAACCGCCGAACCGGTCGATCTCGCGGGTGTGGAGCCGGTCGTAGACGACCCCGACGATGAGGAACAGCGCGGCCGACACCACGCCGTGCGAGAGCATCTGGAAGATCGCCCCCTGCACCGCCTGCTGGGTCATGGCGAATGTGCCGATGGTGACGAAGCCCATATGCGCGATCGACGAATAGGCAATCAGCTTCTTCATGTCCCGCTGGGCCAGCGCCACCAGCGAGGTGTAGATGATCGCCACTACGCTGAGCGTATAGATGAACGGCGTGAAGGCTTCCGAGGCTTCCGGCAGCATCGGGATGGAGAAGCGCAGGAAGCCGTAGCCGCCCATCTTCAGCAGCACCGCCGCCAGGATGACCGATCCGGCCGTCGGCGCCTCGGTATGGGCGTCCGGCAACCAGGTATGGACCGGCCACATCGGGATCTTCACCGCGAAGGAGGCGAAGAGCGCCAGCCACAGCCACATCTGCAGATCGCGCTCGAAGCCGTAGGTCAGCAGGCCGGGCGCATCGGCCGTGCCCACCAGATCGGTCGTGCCGGCCTGAAGATACATGGCGATGAGCGCCAGCAGCATCAGCACCGAGCCGAGCAGCGTGAACAGGAAGAACTTGAAAGCGGCGTAGACCCGGCGCGATCCGCTGCCCCAGATGCCGATGATCAGGAACATCGGGATCAGCACACCCTCGAAGAAGATGTAGAACAGGACGTAGTCGAGGGCGCAGAACATCCCGATCATCAAGGTTTCGAGGATCAGGAAGGCGATCATGTACTCCTTCACCCGATCCTTGATGCTCTCCCAGCTTGCCAGGACGCAGATCGGGGTCAGCGCCGTCGACAACAGCACGAACATCATCGAGATGCCGTCGACGCCCATATGATAGGAGATCCCCAGATCGGGGAACCAGGCGTATTTCTCGACGAACTGGAAGTCGGCCGTGCCTGTTTCAAAGTTGAACCAGATGAACAGCGACAGCACGAAGGTGATCAGCGACGCCCAGAACGCCATCCATCGGGCGCTTCGCGCCACCGCCTCGGCACTTCCCCGGGCAAACACGAAGATGAAGGCCGCACCGATCAGCGGCAGGAAGGTGATCAGCGAGAGGATCGGCCAGTTGGTCATGTTTGCGCCGTCCCTACCTCAGAACCAACCGGTGTAGACGTACAGCGACACGAAGGTCACGACGCCGATCAGCATGACAAACGCGTAGTGATAGACGTATCCGGTCTGCAGCCGGCTGGCCCGCTTGGCCAGACGCCGGGTCGCCTTGGACAGGCCGTCGGGCCCCAACCCGTCGATGATCAGCCCGTCGCCGATCTTCCAGAACAGCCAGCCCAGCCCGCGCGCCGGCTTGACGATGATCCAGTCATAGATCTCGTCGAAGAACCACTTTCGGGCGAACAGCGTGTCGACCGGGCCGACCGCAGACGAGACCTTCTTCGGCAGGCCGGGCTCGCGGACGTAGAACCAGTAGGCCACGGCGATGCCGCCGACGGCCATGACCACGGGCAACAGCTTCACCCAGAGCGGGACATGGTGCGCCGCCTCGACCGCCGCATGGGCGCTGGGGTCCAGGCTGTTGGCCCAGAAGATCTCCGTGCCGTCGCCGACGAAGGCGTTGTAGCCGATGATCCCGGCGAACAGGGCGCCCAGCGCCAGCGGCACCAGCGGCAACAGCATGACCGGTGGCGACTCGTGCACATGCGCCATCACCCGCTCGTCCGCCCGCGGCTGGCCGTGGAAGGTCAGGAACAGCAGGCGCCAGGAATAGAAGGCGGTCAGCGCGGCGGCGATGATGCCCAGCCAGAAGGCGAAACCGCCGACGGCCGAATGCGCCGCGTAGGCCGATTCCAGGATGATGTCCTTGGAATAGAACCCGGCAAAGCCGAACACGCCGTAGATGCCGATCCCGGCCAGCGCCAGGCTGCCGATCCACATCAGCGCGTAGGTGTAGGGGATCTGGCGCCAGATGCCGCCCATGCGCCGCATGTCCTGCTCGTCCGACATGGCATGGATCACCGAGCCGGCGCCCAGGAACAGCAGCGCCTTGAAGGCCGCGTGCGTCATCAGGTGGAAGATCGCCGCCGAGTACGCGGACACGCCGATGGCGAAGAACATGTAGCCGAGCTGGCTCATGGTCGAATAGGCGATGACCCGCTTGATATCGAACTGGGTCATGCCGATCGTCGCCGCGACGATCGCCGTCAGGGCGCCGACCACGGCGACCACCGCCAGCGCATCGGGCGCCTCGGCGAACAGCGGCGACATGCGCGCCAGCAGGAAGACGCCGGCGGTGACCATGGTCGCCGCATGGATCAGGGCCGACACCGGGGTCGGGCCTTCCATGGCGTCGGGCAGCCAGGTGTGCAGGCCCAGCTGGGCCGACTTGCCCATCGCGCCCAGGAACAGCAACAGCCCGATCGTGGTCAGGGCATGTACTTCCATGCCCAGGAAGGTGAAGGTGGCATCGGCCATCGCCGGCACCTGGGCGAAGATCTGGTCGAACTGGACCGTATCGAACAGCAGGAAGGTGCCCATGATGCCAAGGGCGAAGCCGAAATCGCCGACCCGGTTGACGACGAAGGCCTTGATGGCGGCGGCATTCGCCGACGGGCGCTCGTGCCAGAAGCCGATCAGCAGATAGGAGGTCAGCCCGACCCCTTCCCAGCCGAAATAGAGCTGCACCAGGTTATCCGCCGTCACCAGCATCAGCATCATGAAGGTGAACAGGCTCAGATAGGCGAAGAACTTCGGCTTGTGCGGGTCATGCGCCATGTAGCCGATGGAATAGATGTGCACCATCGCCGAGACGCCGTTGACGACGATCAGCATGACCACCGTCAGCGGATCCATCCGCAGTGCCCAGTCGAGGACGAAGGTGTCGCTGGCGATCCAGGTGAAGATCGTGATCGTGTAGCCTTCGGTGCCGGCGACGTCGATGAACAGGACGATGGACGCGATCAGGGCGACGCACATGAGCGCCGACGTCAGGTACATCGATCCCTTGTCGCCGATCGTCCGCCCGAACAGGGCGGCAATCAGAAAGCCGGCGAGCGGCAGGAAGACCGCCAGGTATTCCATGGCGCGGCCTCAACCTTTCATCAGGTTTATGTCTTCGACCTCGATGGTGCCGCGGTTGCGGAAATACACCACGAGGATGGCGAGGCCGATGGCCGCTTCGGCGGCGGCCACGGTCAGCACGAACATGGCGAACACCTGCCCGACCATGTCGTTGAGGGTGGTGGAGAACGCCACGAGGTTGATGTTGACCGCCAGGAGCATCAGCTCGACCGACATCAGGATGATGATGACGTTCTTCCGGTTCAGGAAGATGCCGAAGATCCCCAAGGTGAACAGGACCGCGGCGACGGTGAGATAGTGGCTGAGGCCGATCTCCAGCATGGCTCAGATCCCCTCGCCCGGATTGACCTTGCGCACGTCCAGGACTTCGTCGGGACGGCGGGCAACCTGTTCGGCCACCCGCTGGCGCTTGGTATCCGGCCGATGGCGCAGCGTCAGCACGATGGCGCCGATCATCGCCACCAGCAGGATCATGCCCGCCGCCTGGAACAGATACGCGTAATCCGTGTAGAGGAGGCGGCCCAGCGCCAAAGTGTTGTCCACCTGATCTGCCGGTGGAGCCGGTGCCGCGATCTGATTGGCCGCGTCGGAAGCGAAGGCCCAGGCGCCGATGACGACAAACAACTCGACCAGCAGGATCAACCCGATCACCAGCCCGATCGGCAGGTAGCGCAGGAACCCTTCACGCAGCTCGGTGAAGTCGATGTCCAGCATCATGACCACGAACAGGAACAACACCGCCACGGCGCCGACATAAACGATCACCAGAATCAGCGCCAAGAACTCGGCCCCCATGAGCACGAACAGCGCCGCGGAGTTGAAGAACACGACGATCAGATACAGGACGGAATGCACCGGGTTGCGGGCCGAGATCACCATGACCGCCGCGACGACGGCGATGATGGAAAACAGATAAAAGGCCAGACCGGAGATGATCATCCGGCGCTCCCGCTGGCGCCTTCGGCGCGTTTATTGAGTGGTTGGGTAGACAACAGCAAGGTCTTCCCGTGCTGCGGAGACCGGTACGGTGGGCCGGTGACGCCGGCCCTACTCCAGGACGGAGACGATGTCCCTTCTTAGCGGTACGGGGCGTCCGCTGCAATGTTGGCGGCGATCTGCGCTTCCCACCGGTCCCCGTTCTCCAGCAGCTTGTCCTTGTTGTAGAACAGCTCCTCGCGGGTCTCGGTGGCGTATTCGAAGTTCGGGCCTTCCACGATGGCATCGACCGGACAGGCCTCCTGGCACAGCCCGCAATAGATGCACTTGGTCATGTCGATATCGTACCGGGTCGTGCGGCGCGACCCGTCTTCGCGCGGCTCCGCTTCAATGGTGATGGCCTGGGCCGGGCAGATCGCTTCGCACAGCTTGCAGGCAATGCAACGCTCCTCGCCGTTCGGGTAGCGACGCAACGCATGCTCGCCCCGGAACCGGGGGCTGAGCGGCCCTTTCTCGTAGGGGTAGTTCAGCGTCACCTTGGGCCGGAACAGGTACTTCAATGTCAGGCCCATGCCCGAAAGCAACTCGGTAAGGAACAGGCTGCGGGCTGCGCGGTCGATGAAGGCCATGGGATGTTGTCCCCTTCCGTCGTATCCGTCAGGCGCTGCCGGGCAGCCAGTCGAAAGCGACCAGCACGCCCGCCGTCAGCACCACCCAGAACAAGGTGAACGGCAGAAAGATCTTCCAGCCGATCCGCATCAGCTGGTCATAGCGGAAACGCGGGAAGGTCGCGCGCACCCAGATGTACACGAACAGCACCACGGCGATCTTCAGGAAGAACCAGAAGACACCCGGAATGAACTCCAGGAAGGGGAATGGCGCGAGCCAGCCGCCCAGGAACAGAATCACCAGCATGGCGCTCATCAGCAGCATGTTGGCGTATTCGCCCAGGAAGAACATGGCGTAGGTGGCCGAGGAGTATTCGACCATGAAACCGCCCGCCAGTTCCGACTCGCCCTCGGGCAGATCGAACGGCAGGCGGTTGTTCTCCGCCAGGGCCGAGATGAAGAACACCACGAACATCGGGAACAGCGGGATGAAGTACCAGTTCAGGAACCCCCACGATCCCGACTGCGCCATGACGATATCCGACAGGTTCAGCGAGCCGACGCACAGCAGCACCGACACCACCACGAACCCCATGGAGACTTCGTAGCTGACCATCTGGGCGGCGGACCGCAGGCCGCCCAGGAAGGCGTAGCGCGAATTCGACGCCCAGCCGGCCATGACGATGCCGTAGACCCCCATCGACGAGATGGCCAGCAGGTAGAGGATGCCGATGTTCACGTCCGCCAGCACCCAGCCCTGGTCGAACGGGATCACCGCCCAGGCGACCAGGCTCAGGAAGAAGGTCAGCATCGGCGCCAGCAGGAACACCACCCGGTTCGACCCGCTGGGGATGATGGTTTCCTTGGCAAACAGCTTCAGGCCATCGGCGAAGGGCTGCAGCAGGCCGAACGGCCCGACGGTCATCGGCCCCTGGCGCAACTGCATGGCGCCCATGACCTTGCGCTCGTAGTAGGTCGTGTAGGCGACGGCCATCAGCACCACGACGATCACGACCACCGTGAAGAAGGCGATGACGATGGTGGGCCACAGGTAGTCGTTCCAGAGAATTTCCATCGTACTCGCGCCTACTCGGCCGCCTGCGCCTGGTCGAGGATTTCGGCCACGCATTGCGCCATGGTGTCGGAGGCCCGGCTGATCGGGTCGGTCTGGTAGAAATTGTCGATCGATGAGGCGAAGGGCACGGCGTCGAGCGCCCCTTCGCTACCGAAGACGCCCCAGGCCCCCGCCTCCTGGATGTCCTCGCGGGCGAAGACCGGGTTGATCTCGGCCATGCGGGACCGCACCGCCGCCAGGCTGTCGTAAGGCAGCCGCTTGCCGATGACCTCAGAGAAGGCCCGCAGGATCTTCCAGTCCTCGCGGGCGTCGCCCGGCGGGAAGACGGCCATCCGGGCCCGCTGCACCCGGCCTTCCGTATTGACGTACGTGGCGGCCTTCTCCGTGTAGGCTGCGCCCGGCAGGATCACGTCCGCTCGATGCGCCCCGGCGTCGCCGTGGTGCCCCTGGTAGATCACGAAGGCATCGCCGAAATGCGCGGCGGCGATCTCGTCCGCGCCCAAGAGCCAGACGACCTTGATCTCGCCGCCGCGGGTGCCGATCAGGATATCGCGGATATCCCGCCCCCCTTCGCCCGGCAGGAAGCCGATATCCAGGCCCCCGACCCGGGCCGCGGCCGTATGCAGCACGTTGAAGCCGTTCCAGGCAGGCTCGTCTTCGGTCGCGTCGCGGACCATGCCATAGGCCTCGGCCACCCGGCGGGCGCAGTCCAGGATGGCGGTGCCGTCGGGCCGGGCCAGGGCACCCATGCCGAGGATGATCATCGGCTGTTTGGCATCCCGCAGGACCTGACTGAACGGTGAGCTGCCGTCCAGCACGGCCTGCAACGCCGCCGGATCGCTGCCCAGATGGTCTACCCGGTAAGTGAGGTCGGCGGCATCGCCGATGCGGCCGATCTTCACCGGGCCGTAATAGGCCTGGTTCAGCCAGCGCTTGCGGATGCGGGCGTTGACCAGCGACGCTTCCCAGCGCGGGTTGGCGCCAACGATCAGGATCGCGTCCGCCTGTTCGATCCCGGCAATGCCGCTGTTGAACAGGTAGCCCCCGCGGGGGCCGGCCAGCAGCGCGCCGTCCTGGCGACAGTCGAGATTGGCGGACCCCAGGGACGTCATCAGGTCCTTCAGGGCCGTCATCGCCTCGACATCGGCCAGATCGCCGGCGATCGCCGCGATCTCGTTGCCGGCGACACCCTCCAGGCGCTGGGCGATGGCGGCGAACGCCTCCGGCCAGGAGGCCTCGTGCAGTCGCCCGCGGCCGCCGTCGGTGCCGGCTTCCCGGACATAGGGGCGGTCCAGCCGCCTCTTGCGAAGACCGTCGAAGGCGAACCGCGTCTTGTCGCTGACCCACTCCTCGTTCACGTCTTCATGCAGGCGCGGCAGGACCCGCATGACCTCGCCCCCCCGGGCGTCGACCCGGATGTTGCAGCCCACGGCATCCATCACGTCGATGCTGTCGGTCTTGCGCAGCTCCCAGGGCCGGGCCACGAACGAATAGGGTTTGGAGGTCAGGGCGCCGACCGGGCAGATGTCGATCATATTGCCGGACAGCTCCGACGTGATCGCCTGCTCCACATAGGTGCCGATTTCCATGTGCTCGCTGCGGCCGGGGGCGCCGAGTTCGGGCACGCCGGCGATTTCGTCGGCGAAGCGCACGCAGCGTGTGCAGTGGATGCACCGGGTCATGAAGGTCTTGATCAGCGGCCCGAAGTTCTTCTCCTTCACCGCCCGCTTGTTCTCCAGGTACCGGCTGCGGTCGAAGCCGTAGGCCATGGCCTGGTCCTGCAGGTCGCATTCGCCGCCCTGGTCGCAGATGGGACAGTCGAGCGGATGGTTGATCAGCAGGAATTCCATCACCCCCTTGCGGGCGGCATGGGTCATTTCGGAGTCGGTGTGGATCACCATGCCGTCCTGGGCCTGCAGGGCGCAGGAGGCCACCGGTTTCGGCGACCGTTCCATCTCCACCAGGCACATCCGGCAATTCGCCGGCACCGACAGCCGGTCATGATAGCAGAAGCGCGGGATCTCGATGCCCAGTCGTTCGGCCGCCTGCAGAACGGATGTTCCCGGCTCGACTTCGATATCCATGCCGTCGATGGTCAGCTTCGGCATCGGCTCACCTCTGCTTTTCGTATCCTTTGGGCGCTTCCCGGTGCAGCCGGTCAGGCTGCCGACCGGTGCGCGGCCTCACGGTACTCCAGGATCCGCCGCTCCATTTCCGGGCGGAAGTGCCGGATCAGCCCCTGAACCGGCCAGGCCGCCGCGTCGCCATGGGCGCAGATCGTGTGACCCTCGATTTCCTTGGTCACCTGATACAGCGTGTCGATCTCGTCCACATGGGCGTTGCCGCGCACCATGCGTTGCATCACCCGCCAGAGCCAGCCGGTGCCTTCGCGGCACGGCGTACACTGGCCGCAGCTCTCATGCATGTAGAAATGCGATAGGCGGGCGATCGCGTAGATGATGTCGGTCGACTTGTCCATGACGATCACCCCGGCCGTACCCAGGCCGGTCTGCGCCTCCTTAAGGCTGTCGAAATCCATCAGAACGCTGTCGCAGATGGATTTCGGCAGCACCGGCGTGGACGACCCACCCGGGATCACCGCCAGGAGATTGTCCCAGCCGCCGCGCACGCCGCCGGCATGTTTTTCCACGAGGTCCTTCAGCGGGATGCCCAGCTCTTCCTCGACGTTGCAGGGCTGGTTCACATGACCGGAGATGCAGAAGATCTTGGTGCCGGTGTTCTTCGGCCGGCCGATCGACTTCCACCAGTCGACGCCGCGGCGCAGGATCTCCGGCACCACCGCGATGGTCTCGACGTTGTTGACCGTGGTCGGGCAGCCGTAGAGCCCGACGGCGGCGGGGAACGGCGGCTTGAGCCGCGGCTGGCCCTTCTTGCCCTCCAGGCTCTCCAGCAGCGCGGTCTCCTCGCCGCAGATGTAGGCGCCGGCGCCGCGGTGCAGATAGATGTCGTAGTCGTAGCCCGAGCCGCAGGCGTTCTTGCCGATCAGGCCGGCCTCGTAGGCCTCGTCGATGGCCTGCTGGACGTGGCCGCTCTCGGCGTAGAACTCGCCGCGGATGTAGATGTAGCAGGCGCTGGCGCCCATCGCGAAGCCGGCGACCAGGCAGCCCTCCAGCAGCCGGTGCGGATCGTAGCGCAGGATCTCGCGGTCCTTGCAGGTGCCGGGCTCGGACTCGTCGGCGTTGACCACCAGGTAGGACGGCCGCCCGCCGCTCTCCTTGGGCATGAAGGACCACTTGAGCCCGGTCGGGAAGCCGGCACCGCCGCGGCCGCGCAGGTCGGAGTCCTTGACGATGTCGGTCAGGGCGTCGCGGCCCAGCGCCATCATGCCCTTGGTGCCGTCCCAAACCCCGCGCCGGCGCGCGCCGGCCAGGCGCCAGTCGTCCTGGCCATAGAGGTTGGTGAAGATACGGTCCTTGTCCTGCAGCATCAGGCGCCGCCTCCCCCGCCGCCGGCCGGCGGCGCTTCGTCCCCACCGCCTTGCCCGTCTGCCGCCTCGGCGGGCGGCGTGAAGGGCGTCGGCGGCGGCACCTCGAGCAGGCTGGTCGCCTCGCCCGCGGGCGCCGAGCCCCGGCGGCCGGTCTGCGGCCCGGTCTCGACCGCCTCGCCGGCGGCCAGCGCGTCGAGCACCGCGGTCAGGCGCTCGGCGG
>JANQIU010000355.1 GCA_028281985.1 Alphaproteobacteria bacterium
CACCGCACGCCGGGCTTCGGCGACAGCGACTGGACGGCGATCATCTCCGAGCTGCGCCGGGTGGGCTTCCAAGGCTCGATCGACATCGAAGGCTGGCACGATCCGGTCTACCGCGACGCCCTGGAAATGACCGGCCAGGTGGCGGCGCTGAACCACTTGAAGACCTGCCGCGGCGGCGACTTCGTGCCGAACCCATAGGGCAGGGTCACCCGGTCGACGCGAGACGCTGCGAGACGCCCGTTGAGGATTGCGTCCTCACGAGGCGGCCCGCAGCGCCACCAGTCTTTCCTTAGTCCGATTGCACCGGCACCAGCCGCCGACCGTCGGCAAGGTGTATCGCCACCCCGTCCCAATCCGTAAGCTGGCTGCGGTCGGTCACGTCGACGGGGCCTGGCTCCGGCGGCTCGAGACGGAACGCACCGGCATAAGCCACTTCGCCGGAGTAGTCGTAGTAGACGGTACCTTCGTAAGGCGCGTCGGTGCCCGCGGCGGGCGACAGATGGACAAAGGCGCCGTCAAACGGACCACCCAACCACACGCTGTCCTCCGGGACGCCCGCAGGCAGCGGTGGCGCCGTCGGCGCATAGTCCAGGTCGCACGCCTCCGCCGAGTCGTCGTGACCGAAGGTCTCGGGGTTGAACGGACTGGCCGCCCTTAGCCAGCCGCCTTCCGCCAGGTGCAGCCGCACCCCATCCCAGGCGTCGAAAGCGGCGGGATCATCGAGCGCCCCTTCGATCGGGCCCGGCGTGTTCTTGACGAGGAGACCGTTATAGGACAGGTGCGGGCTGCGGTCGAAGAAGATGCAGCCGCGATAGGCCGGATCGCCGTCGCCGACAACCAGGAGGAAGACACCCCCGTCCGCCCCCCCGACCCAGATCGCCTCCTCGGGCACGCCGTCCGGCCGCGCTGGCTCGTGGGATGCGGCCTCCGGCTGGCAGGCGGCACCGGACAACAGCACGATGGCGAGGGCGGATCGGCGCACGGCGCGGCCGAGGGCGCCTTGCCCGGTCGGGTGAAAGCAGGGTCCGCGCCTCATCAGCCGTTCCCGTAGATGCCTTCGACCGTCACGCGCCGGGTACGAGGATTGTATTCGAGGTCCGGATACGCGCTGCGCAGACGCTCCAGGTAGCTGACCGGCCGGGGATCGAGGATCCACGGCATGTCCACACCGGCCGCCCTGACGACGTCGACGGCGAAATGCAGGCAGCTTCTGGTCAGGATGTTGTACGGCACCCGTTCACCATCCGAGTTCAACTGCATGCGGCGTTGCGCCTCGTCGAGCATCGCCTGATACCCGCTTTCAACCTCGATGTAGGCGCCACTGACCGGGCCGCCCTGGCCCGCGCGGGCCGAGATCGTGCGCAGGGTATTGGCCAACGAGGCACGGGTTGGCCTGCCGTCCTGCCCGATCTGGACATTCGGGATGCGGGTCCGGCGGACCAGGCCCAGGCTCGCGGAGTCGTAACGCCCGTACTCATAGTACTTGGTCATGCCGTCGCGACCGCGCAGGAACAGGACGCCGGCATGCCCCAGGTCGCTCATCCGGGTCCTGGGTATGGTGAAGTCGTCTATATCGGTAAACGGGATGAGATCGACCTGCCTTGGTTGCTCGACGACGGTGATCAGGAAAGCCGTGAAGACAATCGGAATGCCGACATCCATGGTCGCAGCCCTCTGTGGCGCTTGAGTTGAATTTCTGGACCGGGATTTGTCACTTGAAAGCGACATGATAGCGGCCGGCAAGGCACCCGGGAACGGGATTCGCCGCCGCGCGGTGCGTCGTTTCGACGGCCACCCGGCGACCGGCCCGCTGCCTGTGGACCGGCACGCTGCCTGTGGACCGGCACGCTGATCGACCTGGAACTCGGTTGCTCACCACGATCAGGGTTTGAAGCCGAACGGGGTCAAACCAGGATGGCGACCCGCACGGGACGACCGCCCGACGGCACCGCCCCTCGTGTCGAATCGCCGGCTGGAGCGCGGTCAGGTTAGGCGGACGCAGGTCTGATTCCGCCTAACCTGTGAAGCGCACTCTGATGATCGATGAGAGCAGGATTTACGTCCTGGCTGGTATCGGCCGACGGCGATTCCAACCAGGATGATCCTGCTCTAGGGGCGTTTACGGAAGACCAGCTTATCCAGTCCGTCGTCGTAGAAGTCGCGAACGCGCGCTTCTTCGTCGTAACCGGCCTTTCTGTAGAGGGCCCACGCAGGCGCAAACATGTCGTCGCTTGCGGTCTCTATGATCGCCAGACGGGCGCCCCGATCGCGCACGGCTTCCTCGAACCGGTCGAGGAGGGCCTGTCCGAACCCGCGCTTGCGCGCTGCCGGCAGCACGCCGATGAACAGCAGGTTCATGACGCCCTGCGCCATGACTTCCGGCATGAAATACGCAGCACCCATCACGGGCGCTGTCTCGCTGTCGCCATCCGTCGCGACGACCAGTTCCGCCGGGTTGTTTTCGCCCCCTTCGACGGCGCTGAGGTGTGCGGTCATTTCGGAAAGAAAGCTATCGAGTTCCGTGCCGAGGAACATCCCGGTTCCTTCCGCGATCCGCTTGAGGTCGGGAAGATCGCTAGACTTCGCATTTCTGATCAATGTTCTGGCTCCTGACTGCCGCGCGGACAAAGCGGCAGGTGATCTGGTAGAGGTGGGAGCCGAACAGCCCTCCGCGGGGAGCGAGGGCGTCGTTCGGAGCCTGAATGACGGACGCAAAAACCCCTCACGCCCTGATCGGCGCGCGATGGAGAGTTCGGACAACGCGCCGTCCTGGGACTAGCGCCGGCCCACAGTCGTCAGCATCAAGGCTCCATTGCAGGCGGACTGCCTGCTGTTCTGAGACATGTGCCGATCTTCAGATCAAAGCAAGCGGGAAGCGCGAAAGGTAGTCGCCTTCGCCATTCAGCGAAGCTATTGGGGACGGACAAGTGATTAAATAACGGCACTGACCCCTTTTTCTCGCGTCTGGCCCGCATGCCGGTCTTCGGGAAACCACCCCGCCTGGTAGCCGGGCGCCGGCCACTATCGGTTCTCCGCTTCGCGCGGATTGCCCGCTGCCAGGTCGACAAGGGGATTGAAGAACTCCTTGAAGTGCTGGAGCTTGCCGCTGCGGGCCTCGACCTTCGCGATATAGGTGTTGTTGTAAGGTGCCCCGCTCTGCAGCGTCATGTCGCCTTTGAACTCCACGAAGGCGAGGTCGGGATCAGCGGCCTGATGCGCCCTGACGTCGAAGAACCGCATGCGTGGACGCTGGACAAAGGCCCCAGCAAGCGTGGCGCGTATCGCCTCGGCACCTTCAAACGTGTTGGGCGATCCTTCCGGCACGAAGGGGAACTCCATCACCCCATCCTCGTTCCAAAGCGGCATGACCTGCTCGACATCGCGCGTCGTCAGCGCATTGAGGAAGCGCTCCGCAAGGTCTGCTGTCGTCATCACACTCTCCATCGCAGGGGTCAGACGGAAAACGGGGGATGAAGCGCCGGGCTCAGAAACTGAGCCCCTTGGTGAACCCGCCCTCGATGAGGATGTTCTGGCCGGTGATGAAGCTCGATGCGGGGGAGAGCAGGAAGAGAACGAGATTTGCGACCTCGTCGATCTCGCCTGGCCGCTTCATCGGGATGCGCGACTTCAGCACGTCGAGAAGCTCCGCCGGGACGGTTTTCAGAATGTCGGTATTGATGACGCCGGGCGCGACGGTGTTGACGCGGATGTTCTTTGCCGCGCCTTCGATGGCGGCGACGCGCGTCAGCGCTTCCACCCCGGCCTTCGCGGCTGCATAGGCGCCATAGCCTGGTGATGCATAACTGGCGGTCTGGGAGCTCATGTTGACGATGGAGCCGCCTTCGGACTCCATCACGCTCATCTGAGCCTTGAGGCCATAGAACGTGCCCGTGAGATTGACGGCGATGTCCTGATCCCATTCCGCCGAGGTCATCTCGGTGATCGGCGTGTTCACGCCGGCGCCGGCGTTGTTGAATGCGAAGTCGAGCCGGCCGAACCGATCCAGCGTTTGATCGACCATCGCTTTGGCCTCGGCCTCTTTCGTGACGTCCGTGCGCACGAAAAGACCTTGGCCGCCGGCGGCGTCGACTTCCGCCGCGGCTTCGACCCCTTCTTTCTCACGGCGGGCGGCGATGACGATGCTGGCGCCGCGTTCGCCGAGTGCGAGCGCCACGGCACGTCCCATACCGGTGGTCGCCCCGGTGATCAGCGCGGTCTTTCCTTTGAAGTCTTCAGGCATGGGCGTCTCCTTCGGTTGGCGCGCCAACAACCGCGCGGCGTGATCGGGTGCGAACTTGGTGAAACTCGTTGGGCGCTGGCGGCGCAAAGCTCAGAACTCATCCGCCCAAACAGCGGCGAAGGTGCCGGCGTGGGCAACGCTTAGGCGTCGACCGTCGCTGAAGGACCCGCGCCGCTACAGTTCGGCATGGGCGTGGGAAGCGATATCCCCGTCGAGAAGCGAAGCGATCTTCGCGTTGATCTCCGCGACCCAGTCCGCCGCCATATGGGCGTTGAAGTCCGCCTCCCGGTCCCAAGCCTCGACAATGGTGAAAGCCGACGGGTCGTCATGGGCGCGGAAGACCCGGTAGTACCGGCACCCTGGATCCTTCGCAGCGCGCACGCTCACTTCGCGCATCAGGCCGGCCAGCGCTTCCGCGGCTTCCGGCCGGGCGCGCAGGTTGACCGTGACCGCATGGCCGGGCGCCTCGTCGCCGTCGCCATCAATCGCCGCAGCGGAGGGAAAGCCCTCGACCCGCTTCACGGAGTCGTAGTGCTCCTTGAAGTGAGCGATCTTGCCGCCGCGCGTCCGTACGATGGTGATGTAGTTGTTTTCCCGCACGGTCGGGTCGTCGCCAACCGTCAGTTGGCTGCCGAATTCGATAACGCAGGCGTTCGGATCGGCAAGCGGCGTGACGACCCGGCCGGGATACGCAATGGGCGTGACCGCAGCAAGCGCGGTGCGGAAGTACCGGTCGATGGCGGCGTGGCCTTCGACGCTTGGCGGGAACCCTGTTGGCGCGAAGGGGAACTCCAGAACCGCGTCATCGGTCCAGAGTTCGGAGATGGCATCCGCGTCGGAGTTTGCGAGGGCGTCGAGGAAGGCGTTCGCCGCGACTGCCGCGCGGTTGTCGGCCGGCGCGCTGATCATCGCCCATCGCTGCGACACGTCCTCGGCTGCTTTCGAGAAAAGGTCGTTCGCCTCCTCCAGAAAGGACGACAACTCCGGAGGCCGGTGGGCGCGATGATACGCGTCGAACCCTTGCTCGGTCGTCCAGGTTGCATAGAGGAGAAACTGGGACGGGTTCGCACAGTTCTGATGCAGATCAGATCGCCTCATGCCGAAGTCGGGTCCGACGCGGCGCTCGCCATCGGTGGCGGCGAGGAGCTTTTGCCGTGCCTCGTCCTCCTTGCCGGGACGCGCGGTGAGAACACCAGTTACGATCAGTTCCGGGTGGGTCATGGCGCTGTCGCCTCCTTCGCTTGAGAGGGGCGCGTCAGTTGGCGACATAGCCGCCGTCGACGGGCAGCGCGATGCCGACGATGTTCGAGGCCCTGTCGGAGCACAGGAAGACGATGGCGTCGGCGACTTCTTCGGGCGTGGCGATCCGGCCGATAGGGTGCGTCGCGTCAAAGGCCTCGCGCGCAGCCTTGCGCTGGCCTGCGTCGGGAATGGACTCGAAGAATTTACGGAGCATGGGCGTGTCCACGCCGCCCGGATTGACGGCGTTTACGCGGATCCCCTGCTTGGCGTAGTCGATGGCCGCCACTTTCGTCAGTCCCATGACGGCGTGCTTGGACGCGCAGTAGATTGAGGCGCCGGGCACGCCGACGAGGCCGCCACCGGACGCGAGGTTTACGATGGCCCCGCCGCCCTGCTTCAGGAGGTGCGGAATGGCATATTTCATGATCAGGAAGGGCGCGCGGACATTGGTTGCGAACACGTCCTCATAGCTTTCGAGTCGCTGATCGGCGACGACGTTGACCTCACCCTCCGCCCCGGCATTGTTGACGACGTAGTCGAGCCGGCCGAACGCCGCGGCCGCGTCGGCAACCAGCGGTTCGATCGCGTTCGGGTCCTTCAGATCCGCTTCCAGCGCATGCGTTTCGCCACCCGCGGCCTTGACCTTGGCCGCCGTTTCTTCGAGCCCCGAAGTGCTGCGACCGGTGATGACCGTCTTGGCACCTTCCCTGGCCAGCGCGACCGCCGTCGCTTGGCCGATGCCGGAACTTCCCCCGGTGATGAGCGCTGCTTTTCCTTGCATGCTGTTGGCCATGCCGCTCCCCTTCCTGATGCCACAGAGACTCAGGCGCCGGCACAGCCACGCGCCGGCACCTGACGCGCTTCGTGGGCGCAATCATCACTGCGGTCCCACTCAGCGGCCTCTCGCGCTTTATTTGGTTTTTGGTGCGGTCCCGACTGTCGAGATATCAACCATTCATCGCAGTCGACGTCTGCGATAGGCGGTCGGTGTCGCCCCCACGGCGCCGCGAAAAGCAGCGCTGAAATGGCTATGGGTCTTGTAGCCGACACGGACTGCAACGTCGAAGACGGACAGGTCGACGTCCAGCAGCAACTCCTTTGCACGCGCCATGCGAGCGGCGGCAAGGAACTGTCCGGGCGTGCGTCCGGTTGAGGCGCGGAACGCCCGTATGAACGGCATGGGGCCCAGGCCGGCCTCGTCGGCGAGCGCTTCCAGCCGCACGGCGCCGTCGAGATGCCCATAGATGTAATCCCGTACGCGCATGAGCGCACGTGCATCGAGGCCCCAGACACTCCGCGAGGCGTCGCGGTACCCGCTTCTTGCAAGGACGACCCGCACGAAACTTGCGGCCAGTAGATCAAGCGAAAGGACGTCGTGGCTGCGGAACAAGCTCTCGCGCATCTCAAGGCCTATGGCCTGAAGTCGTGGCACATCCTGATTATCGATCGGACGAACCTCGAACTGTGAGTCTTTGCCGAACAGAGATCTGGCAATCCGCCGAAAGAAAATCTCACAAACTTCAAACCGTATGTATTCAAGATCCGCTCCTTTCAGCACGGACCTTCTATCCGCACCTGCGGGAACCACGGTCAGCAAACGTGCGCGATCACTGCCAGAATAAGCTTTCCGGCCGTCATGGAAGATCTCTGTGTAATCTGTCCCACCGGCAATATTCAGGCAAAAGCGATGGGCAGGTACGACGTACTCAAACTCCTGCGGCTCGCTGGAGAAAATGTGAATGTTCGCGCAACTGAATTCCGGTGAAATGAATGCCAGTTCCCGTGTCGCCGCTGGACAGTAACGCTCAATCGGAAGCACTCTTTTGCTCCAAGCGTAACCCTCGCAAAGATCGGATCAGGAATCCTGAAACTGACGGGCTTGTCGAGACCTGCCGAGCGATCTGCCGAGCGCGCGAGGCGGCGAAACACCTTCACGAGGTGGTTACGCCGCAAAAAGGGGTCGGTGTCGTTTACAGGTCACGCAACGATATGCCTGACGCCATATCCGAGAACCCACCCCCCGGCATTCCCTGAAGGCCCCAGTTCTCAGTCGCTGGGCCTTGAGCATCCGGCGCTCGAAACCGTCCAAGGGCGGTCTTAGCCGTTGGCGCGGGGGGCTTCGGATGGCGGTGCAGGCAGTCTTCAGCGAACCCGTCTCTGGTCGGTTCCCTGATTGGCTGGGAAGAAACAGGGAATCTCGCTGCTCTCGAACCAAATCCGAGGCACTGCATATGCCTAATCTCCTGATTTCTTACCCTTTTTGACGGAATCTCCTACGTGGCGGATCAGGGTGCGTTCTCAGCGGAACAAGGATTCCTGAGAGGGGCAACAGGGATGCCCTTGTCGAAACGGGGATCATGCGTCAACGACCGACTGGAGGCTTGAAGGCTTCCTGGCGCGTTGGAGGCGATGGTGACCCTTCATGAGCGCGCCACCATCGCGTCCATGTGGGATCACCTACGCTGCCATCACGAAGTCGTCCTGGTGCAGTTCGGCGAGTTGGACCCCGGCAAGCCGGACCGTCGTTCCCGTGTCGAACTGCAGCACGGTATCGCCAGCGTCCTCATAGGCACCGGCCAGCGCCTCAGCCAAGGTCGTCTTGCCAAGGGCGGAGACGTCGATTCTGTCTTCGGTGCCCGCGCCGGCGGCGAAATCGACGATCCGGTCATGACCAGCCTCGGCGAACACGAACACGTCGTCACCGACGCCGCCAGACAACTCGTCGTCATCTGCACCACCGTCCAAGGTGTCGTTCCCGGCTCCGCCGCTCAACACATCGGCCCCGTCACCGCCGTGGAGTGTATCATGGCCCCCGAGGCCCTCGAGACTCGATCCGCCGGCAACGCCCACGATAGTGTTGTTGCCGTTGGAGCCGATCGCGTTCTCAACATTCAACAACGTGTCGCTGCCGGCGGTTCCGGCCGTCAAGTCGATATCGAATGCGCTGCCGGAGTAGCCATAGTCGACCGTATCGTTTCCGTCACCGCCGTCGATGGTGTCGTAACCCGCGTTACCGACGAGGAGATCGTCACCTCCACCGCCGTAGAGCGCGTCGTTGCCATCCCCGCCGAGGAGGTGATCGGCCCCCTCTTTGCCATGCAGCGTATCATGTCCGCCGAGACCTTCGAGACGCGATCCGCCGGCAACCGCGGTCATCACGTTATTGCCGTGCGAGCCAATGGCGTTCTCGACATTTAGCAGCGTCAGGGTGCCGGCAAACCCGACGTCAAGGTTGATGTCGAAAGCACTGGTGTGATCGCCGTAGTAAGCCGTGTCGTTGCCCTCACCGCCGTCGATGAAGTTGGTTCCGAAATACGCGTTCAGGTAATCGTCGCCGGCACCACCATACAGGCTGTCGTTACCCGCACCGCCGTGCAACGTGTCGTTGCCATCCCCGCCATAGAGCGTGTCGTTACCGTCGGCGCCTCTCACGATATCGTCGCCATCACCACCGTAGAGCGTGTCGTTGCCGGAACTACCATAGACATCGTCATTCCCGGTATCCCCATACAGCGTGTCATTGCCGCGGTTGCCATCCAGGAAATCGTCCCCATCGCCGCCACGCATGACCTCCGAAGATCCCGAACCGAGATAGCTGTCGTCGCCCTCGGTTCCGGCGAACAGGAGGTCGTTCAGCTGGGCGCGGGTCAGGGTCGAGCCGTCGTCGAATGCGTAGGTTTCGATCAGGTCGTTGGCCCACCACGAGGCCCAGGCGAACTGGTTGAGAACGGTGACCTGTCCGGTGTGGCCGGCAAACCGAATGACCAGGTTGATGCCGCTTTGGGAGAGGATCAGGTCGTCGGCCGTCACACCGCCGCCAATGCGCACCGTCTCGCTGCCGCGCAGATCGTAGACAACGTCGTTGCCGCCATCGGGATCGATGATGAAGGTGTCGTTGTCGTAGCTGCCCTCCAGCCGGTCGTCGCCCGGTCCGCCGTCCAGCGTATCGTGGCCGTACCCACCCTGCAGCAGGTCGTCGCCGAGCCCGCCGATCAGCATGTCGTTGCCGTCCCATCCCCGGATGAGGTCGTTGCCCGCCTGTCCGTCGATCGTATCGGCGTGTTTCGAGCCAAAGAGGTCGTCATCGCCGTTAGTCGTCCGCTGGGCCAAGCCGATCGCGGCGATCTCCACGGGCGTCAGCACGGTACCATCGGCGAAGTGGAATTCTTCGAGCCCGAACTCGCCCAGGTTGAACTGCTCTGTAATGAAGACGGAGCCCTCGATGCCGACAAAGCTCAGGGTGACGTCGTCCCAGTCGTTGTCGTGGCGGGCAACCAGCAGGTCTTCGACACTGAGCCCCGCGCCGAACACGAGTTTGTCGCCAAGATGGCGGCCTCGGGAGATGGACGACCGCTCGTAGATCGTGTCGTGGCCGTCACCCAGATTGTAGATGTAGGTATCGCCGTGATACCCGCCCTCAATCCGGTCGTCACCGAGCCCGCCCTCCAGGATGTCGTGGTCGTACAAGCCCTTCAGCAGGTCATCCCCCAGCCCGCCCGTCAGCACGTCGTTGCCGTCCCATCCGGAGATGACGTCATTACCGGCCATTCCGTCGATCGTGTCGGCATGTTTCGAGCCAAAGAGGTTGTCATCGCCGGCGGTGGTCCGCTGGGACAACCCGATGGCGGCGATCTCCGCGGAGGTCAGCACGGTGCCGTCGGCGAAGTGGAATTCTTCAATCCCAAATTCGCCGGCGGCGAACTGCTCGCTAACGAAGACCTGGCCTTCGATGCCGATGAAGCTCAGGGTTACGTCGTCCCAGTCGTCGTCATGCCGTGTGACGATCAGGTCCTCGAGACGCAGGCCCGGCCCGAACAGGAGAACATCGCCCAGATGTTGGCCACGGCTGGTCGTGAATGCGCGGTCGTAGACATACTCGTCGCCATCGCCGAGGTCGTAGACATACGTATCGCCGTGCTTCTGCCCCTGAAGCATGTCGTTACCGGGACCACCGATCAGTAGGTCGTAGCCATTGTTGGCGATGAAGGTATCGTCGCCGCCCAGGCCAATGAACACATCCGATCCCGTGCTGCTGCTGGGGGAATCCGCGCCATCGGTCATCGTCGATACGGCAGCCAGCACGTCGCGCCATGCCAGCGAGGTGCCGTCAGCGAAGCGAATTTCCGCAAGCCGTCCAAAGGTAAGATAGTTCTCGACGAGGATCGAACCGCCCGTCGCGATGGTGGCTAGCAAGCTCTTGCCCTGGATGGCAAAGGTCACGTCGCTTTGGTCGATGCCCTGACCGAACCGCAGAACGTCGACATCGGCCAGCACGCCGCCATCTCCGCGCCGGATCGTGTCGTTGCCGTCGCCCAGATTGTACCAATAGGTATCGTCACCGCCGCCGCCGGAAAGCACGTCGTCGCCGGTGCCACCGATCAGGGTTTCGCTGAAGGCCGTTCCGTCCAAGGCGTCGTCACCGGGCGTGCCGACCACCGGGGCCACACCGTCGGCCGGGACGATGTCGAGTTGGAAGGTGCTTTGGGCGGACAGGCCGCCGGTATCCGTCGCGGTGACCGTGACGGTGAGAATATCCACATCGTCGACCCTTGGCGTGCCGATGAACCGGCTGCCATCGAGGGTCAACCATGCCGGCAGCGGGCTGCCGTCCGCTAGGGTCGCGGTCAGGGTCAACAGGTCACCGACATCGACATCGTCGAAGGCCGTGGCGGGTACGACGAAATCGAGGGCGGCGCCGACCGGTGCTTCGGTGCGCGGCAACGGATCGCCGAGGGTCGGCCCGTCGTTGGTGTTGGCCACCGTCAGGGTGAAGGTCGTCGACACGGTTTCGCCGAAACGGTCCTGTGCCTCGACTTCGACCGCATAGGTGCCGACATCGCCGTTCAGCGGCGTGCCGGTGAAGCTGCTGCCGTCGAAGGCCAGCCAATCGGGCAGGGCCTCGCCCGACGACAGCCGCGCCGTGTAGGTCAGCACGTCGCGGTCGTTGATGTCGCCGAACGCGGTCGCCGGGATGTCGAAAGCGAGCGGGCTGTCTTCGTCGACCGAAACATCCGCGATCCCGTCGGCGACGGTCGGGGCGACGTTCACCAGCGCATCGTAGACGCGCAGGCTGTCCCAGACGGTTCCGTCTTCGAACTGGAAGGCTTCGACACCGGCCCCGTCCGCGCCGAACTGATCGGCGATGGTCAGCGTGGCGCCATCCGCCAGGGTCCAGACAAGGCCGGTCTGGTCGGCCAGGAAGGCAAAGCCGATGCTGGCGGGTACGATGCCGGCGCCGAATACGACCGTGTCCGTCGTTCCGTCGCCTGCGCCTTCGGTGACCGTATCGTGCCCGCCGCCCAGGCCGAACCGATAGGTGTCGTTGCCGGTTCCGCCGATCAGGGTGTCGTCGCCGTCAAGACCGTCGAGGTCGTCATGACCGGCGCCGCCGGTCAGCGTGTCGTTGCCGCCGAGTCCGTCGAGGTCGTCGTTGCCATTGCCGCCGGTCAGGCTGTTGGCCGCCGACGTTCCGATGATCGTGTCATTGCCGGCCCCACCGACGGCGTTCTCGATCGAGATCAGCGCCTCTTCATTACCCGCGTGATCCGTCGCCGAACCGGCCGACAGGTCGATGCCCCAGTGACCGCCAGCGTCGGAGAAGTCCGCCGTATCGACGCCGTCGCCACCGTCGAAGGTGTCGACCCCGGCGCCGCCGGCGAGCCAGTCGTCGCCGCCCAGGCCGCGCAGTGTGTCGGCGCCCGCTTTGCCGGACAGGCGATTGGCGCCGGCGTCGCCGGTGATGTCGTCCTCGCCGGACCCGCCGATGGCGTGCTCGACATTGGTAACGGTGTCGCCGTCGCTCGATGTGCCGTCGACCAGCGAGAGCGACAGGCCGGCCGTCATGGCGCTGTAGTCGACGGTGTCGGTCCCGTCGCCGCCGTCGATCGCGTCCGCACCGGCGCCGCCGATCAGATGGTCGTTGCCGTCACCGCCGTGCACCGTGTCGTCGCCGCCGCCGGCATTGATGTGATCGTCGCCCGCGTCGCCGTAGATCGCCGTACCAAGCCCGTTGCCGACGATCGTATCCGCGTCGACGGTCCCCACCGTGTCGGACAGTCTGAGGTCATTGGCGGTCCAAACGGTCCCGTCGTCGAACAGGATCGTCTCAACCCCCCAGTGCCGGTCGGTGAACTCGTTCTCCAGGAAGATCGAGCCGTCGTACTGCGGAAGCAGCAATGACAGGTGCTTGGTGTCGATGCTGATCCGGGGCAGGACGTCCTCGGGCGCAATGCCCTCCGCGAAGATCAGCCGATTGCCGTCGGTGACACCGTGATAGTCCAGATGCCCGTAGTCGGAGATGACGTCGTGACCGTCGCCGATTCGATAATGGTACGTGTCCCCGTGATCGCCGCCTTCCAAACGATCGTTGCCGGGACCACCGATCAGCGTGTCGGTCCCGCTGCCCGGACGCAGCACATCGTCTCCGGCGCCGCCATACAGGGTGTCGTCGTAAACGCTGCCAATGAACGAGTTGTCACCCGCCGTTGCCAGGGCTTCGTAAAGGCCGTCATAGCGATCCCAGACCGTGCCGTCGTGGAAAACAATGCTCTCCAGCCCCCATTCGGCCCAGCTGAACTGGTTCTCGACGAAGATCGACCCATCGTGGGTCAGCAAGGTCAGCAGAAGGTCGTTGTCGACCTGCTCGGCCCGCACATCGGAGGGCAGGATTCCTTCGCCGAAGATGAGCTTGTCATGCTTGGCGATTGAGGGCCCCGGGCTCCAGGTCGTGTCATGGATGACATCGTGGCCGTCACCGACGTAGTAGTAGTAGGTGTCACTATGACCGCCCCCTTCCAGGCGGTCGTTACCGGGCCCACCGACCAGAATGTCGTTGCCCTCGCCGGCCCTGATGATGTCGTCGCCCTCATAGCCCCAGAACTCCTCGCTGACGCTACTGCCGACAAGCACGTCGTCCGTGGCGTTGCCCTGGCCCACCAGGTCGAACACCTGGTTACGGGTCAGCACCGTGCCATCGGCGAACACATAGGTGTTGACATGGTGCCAGTAGTGCCATGTCTGGCCTTCGACGGTCAGCGTCTCGCCGCTGGTCAGGGTCGCGACGATGCTGTCGCCGGACAGCGAGAACGTGACGTCATCGGGGGTCACGCTATCGTCGAACTGCACCCTGTCGGAGCCGCTGCGGAAGACCCAGCGCGGGTTTTCCAGAACCGTGTCGTGACCGTAGCCGAAGCCGAAGACATAGGTGTCGGCGCCGTCGCTGCCCTCCAGCCGATCGTTGCCGGCGCCCCCGTCGAGCAGGTCGTCGCCGTTGAAGCCGACGAGCGTGTCGTCGCCATCTGTTCCCTGAAGCAACAGCGCCTTGACGTCCGCATCCGTCCAAATCGTGCCGTCGCTGAAATGGAACTCTTCGATCCGGTAGTCCCGGGAGTTCATCGAGCTGTAATCGAACTGACGTTCGATCGTTAGGGCATCGCCGGTGCCGGCAATGGTGAAGGTCAGATCGTGTCCCGAGCGGCTGAGCACCAGGTCCGTCGGCGCGATCCCGGCACCGAATTCCACCCGATCGGCGTCGGGCAGGAACAGGTTGGCATAGTGATCGCGGATCCGATCCTGGCCGTAGCCCACATCGAAGACATAGACGTCGCTGTCGCCGCCACCGGCGAGGTAGTCGTTGCCCGCCCCGCCGTCCAGCCGTTCGGCGAACCAGGTACCGTGGATGCTGTCGTCGCCGTCGGTCTTCAACTGGTCGAACAACCGGGTGTTGATGTCCTGCCAGCCCAGAACGGTGCCGTCGGCGAATTCGAAGCTTTCGACCATCGTCCAGCTGCGCGAGCCGAACACGCCGGTATGGAACAGGTCGAACTGCCCCCGGATGGTCAGAACGTCATCCGTGCCGGCCAGTCGGAATTGCAGGTCCAGGGAGCCGCCGTCGCGGAACAGCTCAACCTCGTCGATGGTGAGGTCGGTGAACACCACCCGGTCGTTGTTACTGGCCAGTATGTTGTCCATGTTGTCGTGGACGGTGTCGTGGCCGTAGCCGCGGCCGAAGACGTAGGTGTCGCTCTCGTTACCGCCGGACAGGTAGTCGTTGCCGGCACCGCCGTCCAACCGGTCGGTGAAGGAGAAGCCGTGGATGGTGTCGTCACCGTCGGTCTTCGCCTGATCGATCAGCAGGCCCATGATTTCCTGCCAGTCGTAGGACAGGCCGTCGTCGAAGACGATGGCTTCGATCCGGTGGAGCCACTCGGTCCCCAGCGAGCCGGTATAGGTGGCGGCGAATTGCGCCTGCACGGTCAGCGTCTCGCCGGTATCGCGGATGCGGATCTGCAGGTCGTTTGATGCCCCGTTTCGCACCAGCTCGATGTCATCCAGGGTCAGGCCCGACCCGAGCATCACGATGTCCGGCGTCGTGATCAGGATGTTGGTCAGGCCGTCGAACGCGGTGTCGTGGCCGTAGCCGCGGCCGAAACAGTAGATGTCGCCGCCGTCGCCGCCATCCAGGTGATCGTTGCCGGCGCCGCCATCCAGGACATCGCCGGTCGGCGTGCCGGTAATCGTCTGGTCGCCGGGCTGGGGATCCGACACCTGCTCGGCGATGTCGTGGGAGTCCCAGACCACGCCATCGGCAAAGATCACTTCGGCCACGCCGGTCTCGTCGGAGAAATCGCCGCCGAGCAGGCTGGGCAGGATGCCTTCGAACTGGCGCACCACGCGCACCGAATCCCCGGTGGCGTCGACGGTCAGGATCAGGTCCAGCCCGTCGCGCCGGGCCGACACCTCGGTCGACAGGATGTCGGCGAAGCGGATGTTGTCGGGCTGGCGGTCGGTCATCACCGGCTCGACATCGTCGATCACGTCCTGGCCGAATCCGCGACCGAAGACGTAGGAATCATGGCCGGGACCGCCGCGCGCCACCTGATCGCCGGCGCCCATGTAGAAGATGTCCTTGTCGCCGGTGCCGGCCATGTCGCCGGTGCCGGTGACGATCAACCCGTCGGGGATGCCCAGCGCTGTCGAGGCGGCGACGATGTCGATGCCCAGGCCGGTGCTCTCATACGCCGCGACGATGTTGCCGAACAGGAAGCTGTAGCTGTTCAGCAGGTGGTCGTCGCCCCGGTGATAGTCGCCGATGACCACGTCCAGGATTTCTTTCCAGCGGCCCAGCCAGTCTTCGGTCGCGGCCGCCCCGGCCGGGGCACCGGCGAAGATGGCTTCGTAGACCGGGATCAGCTGCCGGTCGGTGGTCGGGCGGAACCCGTCGACCGCGACGTCGTATTCGATGCCCTGGGAA
>JANQIU010000032.1 GCA_028281985.1 Alphaproteobacteria bacterium
GACGTGCGCTCGGAGGTCTTCCGGCGCGCGCTGGAAGCCGTTGACCCGTCGATCCGCACCCTGGGCTTCGCCGGCTTCTTCGGCGTGTTCGCCAAGCACCGGCGTTTCGCGTCGGATGTCGAGGAACTGCGGCTGCCGGTGCTGCTGAACCCGACCATCACCTCGTGCTCGGGCACGCCGGAGATGGAGAAGAAGGATCTCGACGCCCGGTATTCCGCCCGGGCCAAGCGGGCCTGGGGTCGCTTCAAGCTGGCGGCGGTGTCGTCCTTCGCCTTCGTCGAAGCGATGGGACCAGTCTATATCGGCAAGCTGGCCCGCGACGCGCTGGGCTTCAACCGGATGCCGGTGCCGAACGATCCCACGCCCCGCTTCGATCCCAACCTCGACCTGGAGACCCGGACCGGTGCTGCCGAAACCGTGCTGCGGGCCATGTCGCTGACCGAGAACTTCGCGCGGGTGGTGGTGCTGGCAGGCCACGGGGCCAACGTGGTCAACAATCCCCATGCCAGCGGGTTGCATTGCGGCGCCTGCGGCGGCTATTCGGGCGAGGTGAACGCCCGGCTGCTGGCCGGCCTGCTCAACGACCGGCAGGCGCGCGCGGGGCTGGTCGACCGCGGCATCGTGGTGCCGGAGGACACGCTGTTCGTCGGCGCGCTGCACGACACCACGACGGACACCATCACCCTCTACGACAAGGACACCAAGTCGCCCGAGCACGCCGCCGACCTGGACCGGGTGCGCCAGTGGCTGGCTGCCGCCGGCAAGGTCACCCGGGGCGAACGGGCGCTGCGCCTGCCGCGCGCATCGAAGGAAGGCGATATCGCCATCCGCGCCCGCGATTGGGCCGAAGTCCGGCCGGAATGGGCGCTTGCCGGGTGCAAGGCCTTCATCGCCGCGCCGCGCGTACGCACGCTCGGCCGCAGTCTGGAGGGCCGCGCCTTTCTGCACGACTACGACTGGAAGCAGGACAGTGCCCGCGGCTTCGGCGTGCTGGAACTGATCATGACCGCGCCGGTCGTGGTCGCAAGCTGGATCAGCCTGCAATACTACGGCTCGACCGTAGCGCCGGAGACCTTCGGGTCCGGCAACAAGCTGCTGCACAACGTGGTTGGCGGCATTGGCGTCTTCGAAGGCAATGGCGGCCTGTTGCGGGCCGGACTGCCCTGGCAGTCGGTTCACGACGGCGACAAGTTCATGCACGAGCCGCTGCGCCTGTCGGTCTGCATCGAGGCACCGCGCGAGGCGATGACCGATATCCTGAGCCGCCACGAAGGCGTCCGCGCCCTGTTCGACAACAAGTGGCTGCACCTGTTCGCCATGGACGAGCAGGGACAACTCGCCCACCGCTACGCCGGCAATCTGACCTGGGAGCCGACCCATGCGCCGGCCGCAGCGTCGACGCTGGAGGCGGTGGCGTAGCGGAACGAAGGGACGCGCTGACCTGAGGTTTGCCAAGGCGCCGTATGGAGGGGCTCCCGACATACGGTGTCGTGCACACCGCGCCTGATCGTCGGCCGCCGAAGGCTCAAACGAAGCCACACTGCATCTTCAGTCCGGGTCTTGTGCCCAGTCCTCGTGGCCGTGTCGGATGCGGATGATCAGCACGTCCCCGCCGTCTTCCGCGACGTAGACGACGAGGTGGCGGCCGCAGGGCTGGATGCGCACCGGAGGTGACATCTCCGGGCGTTCGCCGGCTATCTGTGGAAACGCCGCGATGCGGGCGAAGGCGCCTTCAAGCTTGTGGTGATACGCTCTGCCTGGGCGGCGCCGAAATCGCGGGCGCCTTGCACGTAGATCTGGATGACGTCGATTTCGGCTTGGCGCGTCAGCCTATAGGCCATGGTCCGATGGCTTGACGGATCCGGCTTGCATGCGGGCGGCTTCGAGGAGGTCGGCCATCGACCGGTCGCCGACGCCGCTGTCCAGTCCCTCCGTCACCAAACGCTGCATCTCGACGATCTTGGCCAGCCGGTCCTGGTCCCGGCGGATCAGATCGCGCACATAGTCGCTGGCATTGCTGTACCGACCGCTTTTCGCCTGCGCTTCCACCCAGTCCTTCATCGGCCCGGGCAGGGAGACATTCATCGTTGCCATGGTCTCTCCTTGATCCGCAGGAGATGACAGTTTTTGGCAAAGATTGTCAAGGTCGCAAGGATCGAGCGACCGCAAGCTGCCTACCCGTACGTCGCCGGATGGTTGGTGCGGTTGCCGTTGCCCAGGTGCTCGGTGACCTGCAGTTCCCAGTGCCAGCGGGCGGACATGGCGTCGGGGTTGGCGGGATAGCAGGACTGGATGTGCAGCAGGCTGGCGCGCGGGTGCAGGAACACCACCACCAGGTCGGTGCTGGTGGTCTGCAGCCAGACGAAGTTCTTCACGCTGGTCGGGTCGGTCTGGTCGATGATCTGCGCCGTGCGCTTGTGGATGTCGAAGCTGTTGCCGACATAGGCGGTCAGCTTGATGGTCAGGTGCGGGCAGCTTTTCAGCAGGTCCAGCGCCCGGATACCACCGCGGCTGCTCAAGGCGTCGGCCACCTTCTCCGCCGCTCCGGTATCGGTCTTGAACTGGGAATGGGCCTTGGGGCCGGCATTGCCGGGGCCGCGCTGGTGGTAGGCATCTTCCAGCATGGCCAGGCCGCCATACTGCTCGGTCGTCGACACCATGGCGCGGGACCGTTCGGTCAGGCTTTTGTCGCCGGCCGGGGCGGTCAGCACGGCGACGTGCTGCAACGGGTGGCCCACCGACCGGACGAAGCGGCTGCCCTGGATGCCTTCCGACTCGTAGAGGCTGGGCAGGATATGAACGCCGCGCAGCTTCCCGTTCCGGGCCAGGTCGTGCGCCCTGCGCAAGGTGATCTTCATGCCGGCCGTCTCCGATGATGGGGCTGCGCACAACGTAGGGCCAAATCAGGCCCGATTTTTGGCATGCCGGCTGGTCCGGACGGCCCTCTTCCCGAGCATAGAGCCATGCAGAAGTCATCCAACAAAGCTGCCCGCCATGCGATTCCTTTCCTGGGAGTTAATCGATAGGAAAGGGGTTTGGGGCACCATGACACACCGGGGTTTGCCCAAAGCTTCGCCTGACGGCGTCACCAACGACGTGAAACGGCTCCATGGACTATTCGGCGCGGATCGAGCGGGCCATCAACGGACCAAGGACCGCCTCCTCCCCGGTTCAGGACCGGGAAGCGCCGCAGGATACGCGGCGCTGGAGCAACGACCATCCGGTGAACATCCGGTTGTCGGTGCCGCTGCTGTTCGGCCGCTTCTACATCACCATCGTCGCCGGCAAGGAACGGCGCAGTGCCGAACGTCTGTCCCAGGAGCGGGCGCGCCATCCCCTGGCGACCGCCGGCAACCTGCTGTTCATGATGGGCTTCGGCACGCTGATCGGGATGGGGTTTCTGTTCGCGGTCAGTATGGCCATCCGCGCGTGGTTTGCGGTCGGTTGAACGGGGACGGAACGAACCCATGCCGTCAGTCAGCCTCGCCCGTCGCTGCGCCTCGCAAGGTCCCCTCGGCCCGCTGGCACGCCGATGGGGCGACGATACCGGTGCCGCGCTGCTGGAGTTCGCCTTCGTCGCGCCGCTTCTGGTGTTGCTGTTCGCCGGCATCGTTCAGTTCGGAATGGTCCTGCTGCTGCGCAACAACATGCAGGACACCGCCCAGGATGCCGCCCGCCGCATGGCGGTGGGCCAATTCACCTCCGAGTCCCAGGTCACGAGCTTCGTCAACGATACGCTGATCACCTGGGCAACGCCGACGGTCGCCGCGACGTGGCCCGCGTCCGGGGAGACGGACGTTTCGGTGACCATCAGCGTGTCGCTGGCCGAAGCCGTGCCGTTCGATCTGCTGGGCCTGTTTGAAGACCACACCATGCCGGCGACGGTTTCGATGCGCCACGAGGCCGGCGGGTGAGGGGGCGGCTGCCGAGCCATGGGCGGGTCAACGCTACCGTCAATCCGATCCATCGCATGCGAGCGATGCTCCGCGGGTCCGACGGGGGCATCGCTCTGGAACTGGCGCTTATCGGGCCGCTGCTGCTGATGATCGTCGTGGGTGTCGTTCAGTTTGCCAGCCTGTACCTGCTGCAAACCCACATGTTCCAGGTCGCGCGCGAGACCGCGCGGAGCCTGGTGGAGAGCGAGATCGACCAGAGCGGCGCCCAGACCTATGCCGAGGCGCGCCTGCTTGACTGGGGCATCACCTACACTGTCACGGTGATCCCGCCCAATCCGCCGACCCACAGCGACTACGAGGTCCGGATCTCGGCGCCGTTGGCCGACGCGTCACTCCTGGACCTGTTCGGGCTTTTCCAGACCGGCACGCTGGATGCCGGGGCGGTGATGCAACAGTAATCCGCGCCCGCGCCCGCGCGTCAGTCCACCAGGGATGGGCTGGACATGCCGGGGCCGAAGGTCTGGGTGCCGTATTCAGCGCAGTTATCCGCCTTGCCGAACGCGTCGATGCTGTTGAACTTGATCCGGTACCCGACGATCAGACTGCAATCGGTGTGCGACGACCAGTCGATACTGCTGTAGGTCAGCTGCTGGGTCGGCGCGTAGATCGCCCCATTGAACGTAAGGTTGTCGATGCTGCTGAACTTCGATTCCTGCAGCGGCGAGTCCCGGTCGACGTAAATCAGGATGCCCGGATAATCATAGGACGGGTCGGCGGGCGCCTGAAGCGACAGGCTGTTGATGCTGCCGAAATCGAAGGTGCCGATGCTCGACCCGGATCCGGTCAGCACGAAGGTCACCCCGGCCCCGGGGGCTGAGCAATTGCAGCTGACATTGCCGCTGCTGAACTCCAGATCGCCGTTGACGACGTAGTAGGTGCCGGGGTTCAGCGTCACCGACCCGCTGACATCGATGTCGCCGCAATAGGTCCCGGGCCACAGCGTCCCGCTGCCGCTGGCGCCGGGGTAGTCGCAAACGCCCGGCGACGGCTCGGCCAGGTACGCATAGGGATCGGCTACCGGCGGCTGGCCGGTCTGCGCCGGCTGGTCGAGGTTCAGGCTGCCGATCGACCCGGCCCTGTAGTTGCCGGCGGTGTAGAGCGAACCGGCATGGAACCTGTCCAGACTGCCGAGCTTGATGGCTTCGTTGTGGGTCGAATTCGCCACCGGCGTGCAGTCGTTCAGTTCAACCGAGTCCATGCTGGAGAACTCCAGCGCTTTCGAGGTCGAACCGGGATCGAGGGCGAGAATGCAGCCCGGCTGACCGGCCTCCATCGAGGTCAGCGACCGGGCCGAGATATCGACCGCGTCGAAGCCGAAGATCTGGAAGAAGAACGGGATGGCGGGGTTGCCGTTGGCCTGAGCCCGAAGCACCCGGACCTCGACCGCATTGGTCGGTGTCCCGCCCGGCGTGAAGGTTCGGGTGTCCGTTTCCCACCGACCGAAGACCACGTCGTCGTCGGTTACCGTCGCCCCATGCTCGGCCGTCGGCAGGTTGCGGGTGGCATAGGTGATCGCGTCGGCGCGGGCCGTGTCCTGATCGGGCAGCTGCCGTACCGCGGCGAACGCCGCCGCGTCGGCGGCAATCTGCAGCTGCGTCTTCAGGCGGTAAAGATAGGCGCTGTCAACGGCGATACCGGCCATGCCGAGCAAGGCCATGCTTGCCAATCCGAAGGCCACCGAGGCGCCGCCGCGACGGTCGCGTGAGAAACGGCGCAGTCGTCGCGGCAGGGCGCGGGCGATGCCTCGGCGTCGCGAGACGGTGTCCGGCCGATCGTCCATGGGAAAGCCTCCGCACCATCAAACGGTACTCTGTGCGGCGATTCTACCGATGGTCGACAAACGCTTGGTAAAGACAGGACGTTCCCGTCGAGGGCGGGCCGCGTCGGCCTGTCGAGAAAGTCGGGCCGGTCCCGCAGGACCGGCCCGTCATGCTTCCAATGGCGCTGATGGACCGCTTAGCTGCCCATCGCCTTCAGCATGGTGCTGCCAAGGCTGGCCGGGCTGTCGGCGACGTTGAAGCCGGCCGACTTCAGGGCTTCGATCTTGTCGTCGGCGCCGCCCTTGCCGCCGGCGATGATGGCGCCGGCATGGCCCATCCGGCGTCCCGGCGGGGCCGTGCGGCCGGCGATGAAGCCGACGATCGGCTTCTTCACCTTGGCGCGGCTATAGAACTCCGCGGCCTCCTCCTCGGCCGAGCCGCCGATCTCGCCGATCATGATGATCCCGTCGGTGGCGTCGTCGGCCAGGAACCGCTCCAGGCAGTCGATGAAGTTGGTGCCGTTGACCGGGTCGCCGCCAATGCCGATGCAGGTCGACTGGCCCAGCCCGGCGGCCGTCGTCTGGCCCACCGCCTCGTAGGTCAGCGTCCCCGACCGGCTGACGATGCCGATCCGCCCCGGCCGGTGGATATGGCCGGGCATGATGCCGATCTTGCACACGTCCGGGGTGATGACGCCGGGACAGTTGGGACCGATCAGCCGCGTGGCCGAGGCGGCCAGCGCCCGCTTCACCGCCACCATGTCCATCACCGGGATGCCTTCGGTGATGCACACGACCAGCGGGATCTGGACGTCGATCGCTTCCAGGATCGCTTCGGCCGCGAACGGCGGCGGCACGTAGACGACCGAGGCGTTGGCGCCGGTGGCCTCGACCGCTTCGGCGACCGTGTCGAACACCGGCAGGTTCAGGTGGGTGGACCCGCCTTTCCCGGGCGTCACGCCGCCGACCATCTTGGTGCCGTAGGCGATCGCCTGCTCGGAATGGAAGGTCCCCTGGGCGCCGGTGAAGCCCTGGCAGATGACCTTGGTGTTGGCATCGACGAGAATGGACATCACGCGGCCTCCTTCACCGCCGTTACCACCTTCTCGGCGGCATCACCCAGGTCGTCGGCCGACACGATCGGCAGGCCGCTTTCGGCCAGGATCTGCTTGCCGAGCTCCACATTGGTGCCTTCCAGGCGCACCACCAGGGGCACGTGCAGGTGCACTTCCCGGGCCGCTGCGACGACGCCTTCGGCGATGATGTCACACCGCATGATGCCGCCGAAGATGTTGACCAGGATGCCTTCGACATTCGGGTCGGACAGGATGATCTTGAAGGCGGCCGTAACCCGCTCCTTGCTGGCGCCACCGCCCACATCCAGGAAGTTCGCCGGCTCGCTGCCGTAGAGCTTGATGATGTCCATGGTGGCCATGGCCAGGCCGGCGCCGTTGACCATGCAGCCGATGCTGCCGTCCAGCTTGATGTAGTTGAGCTCGAACCGGGCCGCTTCCAGCTCCGCCGGGTCCTCTTCGCTTTCGTCGCGCAGGTCTTCGATGTCGTGGTGGCGGTAGAGCGCGTTGGAATCGAAGTTCATCTTGGCGTCCAGCGCCAGAACCTGATCCTGCTTGGTGACCACCAGTGGGTTGATCTCGACCAGCGAGGCGTCCAGCTCGGTGAAGGCCTTGTACATGCCGGTCAGGAACGAAACCGCGCTTTTGACCTGGGCACCCTTGAGCCCCAGGCTGAAGGCGATGCGCCGCGCGTGGAAGCCCTTCATGCCGGTCAGCGGATCGATCGGCAGGGTCAGGATCTTCTCGGGCGTCTTGGCGGCCACCTCCTCGATGTCCATGCCGCCCTCGGTGGAGGCGATAACGGTCACCCGGCTGGTCGCGCGGTCGATCAGCAGCGACAGATACAGCTCCCGGTCGATGTCGCAGCCTTCCTCGATGTACAGGCGCTTGACTTCCTTGCCCACCTCGCCGGTCTGCTTGGTCACCAATGTGCGGCCCAGCATCTCTTCGGCGTGCGCGCCGACCTCCTCGACCGACCGGGCCAGGCGAACGCCGCCCTTGCCGTCGATGTCGACGCTGCCGTCCGGCTTCTTGAAGCGGCCGGCACCGCGGCCGCCGGCGTGGATCTGGGACTTCACCACCCAGATCGGCCCGCCCAGCTCCTCTGCGACCCGGGTCGCCTCGCGCGGCGTATAGGCGACGCCGCCCCGCGGCACCGCGACGCCATACCGCTTGAGCAACTCCTTGCCCTGGTATTCATGGATATTCATGGATCGTCCGTCGCCCCCCGTGGATCGTGGCGCCGAGGGAAAGTGCAGGCTTGCCCGGGCGCGGGTGACCTGAATGGGGGCGATTGCCAGCCGACCAAACGTTCCGGCTGCGGACCACAACCGCACCGGCGGCCGAACTCCCCCGCCCCCAAGAGATCGGCGCCAGATCGACGCCGCGGCGCACCATAGGCGGGCCGCCCTGCATGGGCAAGCGCCGATACCCGCCCGCAGGTTGCAGCGCAATCGGGTCAGGCGTGCCCTTGACCCCGGCGGCCGGCTGCTTCACCTATGCGGTCCATTGCACGCGGCTGCGGTAAAGAATGGCGAAAGAAGACCTGATCGAGTTCTCCGGCACGGTTGTGGAACTGTTGCCGAATGCCATGTTCCGGGTGAAGCTCGATAACGAACACGAGATTTTGGCACACACCTCGGGGAAGATGCGCAAGAACCGCATCCGCGTCCTGGCGGGCGACCGGGTGAACGTGGAAATGACCCCCTACGATCTGACCAAGGGTCGCATCACCTTCCGCTTCAAGTGATTGCCAGCGCGGCCGCGGTTTCTGCCCCAGCCGACCATGCCGCCGCGCCGCTGGTGCTGGCGTCGGCGTCGCCGCGGCGGCTCGAACTGCTGCGGCAGATCGGCATTGCGCCCGACGTGGTCGATCCGGCCGATCTGGACGAGAGCCTGCACAAGGGCGAGTTGCCCGGCCCGCACGCCGCCCGGCTGGCCGCGGAAAAGGCCGCGGTCGTCGCCGGCCGGCATCCCGGCGCTTATGTGATCGGCGCCGACACGGTGGTGGCGCGGGGGCGCCGGGTGCTGCCCAAACCGGAAACCGAGGCCGAGGCCCGCCGCTGCCTCGACCTGCTCTCCGGCGTGCGCCATCGCGTCTATGGCGGGCTGACGGTCCTGGCACCGGACGGCCGGGCCGCGCGCCGCCTCGTGCAGACCCATGTCGGTTTCAAACGGCTGTCGGAACCCGAGATCGCCGCGTATCTCGCAGAAGGGGAGTGGCGGGGCAAGGCGGGCGGTTACGCCATTCAGGGCCGGGCGGCGGTGTTCGTGCGTGCGATCAGCGGGTCCTACAGCAATGTCGTCGGTCTGCCGCTCTACGAGGTCGCCGCCCTGCTGCGGGGCCTGGGACGGCGCTGACCCGGTGAGCGTCGCCGGCGAAATCCACTTGATCGAGGCCGACGGGCTGATCCATGCCCTGCGCGTCGTCGACGGCATGCCGGTCGACCTGCTGGCGGAGCCGAAGGAGCGGTCCCTGGCATGGGGGGCTGTCGTCGCCGCCCGGGTGCTGCGCCGGGACGCCGGCGGGCGCGGGGGATGGGTCGATCTCGGCGCGATCGGGGAGGCTCGGCCGGCCTGGGTGCGCCCGGCGCGACCGGGGACGCCGCTGCTGCCCAATCCGGGCGATCGGGCGTTGGTCCAGGTGACGGCCGATGCCCGGTCCGACAAGGGCTGCGAGGCGACGCTGGACATCGCGGTCCCCGGCCGGTTCCTGGTGTACCGGCCGTTTGGGGACGGTGTCGCCGGTTCCCGGTCGCTGGATAAGCAGGCGGCCCAGGGACTGATGGCCTCGCTGGCCGAACGGCCAGGCGGATGGATCCTTCGCCGTGCTGCCGCTGCCGCCCAAGCCGATGATCTGACCGGGGAGGCGGATCGGCTGACCACCGCCTGGGCCGCGGCACAGGCGGGGCAGGGAACCGAGGCCGTCGTCATGCCAGCCCCGGGCGTGGCGCTGCGGATGATCCTGGATACCGCCGACCCGGCGGCCATCATCGTTCCGGATCCGGCCGGCCACCTCCGCGTCAAGCGTCAGGTCGCAGGGACCGCGCCGGCGCTGGGCGACCGGGTGCGCCGGGAGGCGTCGGATGCGCTGGACCTGTTGCCCGATCTGGAGTCCACCGTCGTGCCGTTGTCGCGGGGCGGGTCGCTGGCGATCGAGGAGACCCGCGCCTTGACGGCGATCGATGTCGATGCCGGCGGCGCCGGGGATGTCCTGGCGGTGAATCGGGAAGCGGCCAGCCTGGCCGCCCGGCACATGCGACTGCGGAACCTCGCCGGGACCGTGGTTATCGACTTCATCACCACGCGCCGTCCCAAGGACAGCGCCGCAGTCCTCCAGGGTTTGCGCAGGGGGCTCGACGGCGACTTCGCCCAGATCCATCTGTCCGACGATGTCGGGTCGTTCGGTCTCGTCGCCTTGGCGCGACAACGTCGCGGCCTATGCTACGGCGAGGTGGTGCGTCGAGCCCGGGAACCTGGAGGTGCCGAACCATGACCGAAGATGTGGGGGAGGGGCCGTCACCCGTGGTCGGACGCTGCCCGACCTGCGGCAAGCCCGCGCGCCATGCCACCCGGCCCTTCTGTTCCAGCCGTTGCCGGGATGTCGATCTTAGCCGCTGGCTGAAGGGCCACTATGCGGTTCCGGTGGTGGAAACCGAGGCCGACGATCCCGACGACAGATGAGTTTCGGGAAAGCGGTTTTTCGGCGCAAACCGACCCTGGACAGGCCTTAGCCGGTCGCCTATAAGGCCGCTTCCGCGCGCGCCGTGTGCGCCACCGGGTCCGCCCAGGTAGCTCAGGTGGTAGAGCAGAGCACTGAAAATGCTCGTGTCGGTGGTTCGACTCCATCCCTGGGCACCACCACCCCTTTACATAGCCTTCCATGGTCCCCGCAAGAAACGCAGAACTCTGCGGTTTTTTCGTATCGGCCGTCCGCATGGGCGCGCATGGCGAACACTGCCTCTTGTCCAGTAGGGGGTATCTTTTCGGTGCTACTCCCACGGCACTGGTTGAGTTTGCAGCACGGAAAGCCAAGCCGAAGGAGAAGGTGTGGATCGGCGCGACGATTGACCCCCGATTGACCCACCGCCTGCAGTTCCGGGCCGCTCGGGGCTGCACCCATGCGCCGCACCCAAGGCGGCCAAAACTGCCCGCTGATTTAGGGCCAAGTCTGCGAGTCAATTGTAAAGTCAACGGGCACCGGGGGCGTCGAGAACATCCCGGATGGTCATCACTGCGGCCCGGTTGTGTCGGCCGTTGACGAGGCTGACGCCGAACGGAGTACCCCGCTCGTTCAGTCGGGCGAGGGTCTCGACGTCATCCCGGCCGGGACGTCGGGTCCGACGAGTTCCCTACGCGGCGTCTAAATAGCGCGCAAGTTGGTAAGCGGCAGGATCATTGCCACGTTGCGCGGTCGCCCATGAAGTCGCCGGAGAACGCGGTCCGCTCCGATCCGACCGGAGAGGTATGCGCGAGCAACTGGTTGGGGACCGGGTCGATCCCCCGGACCGAAGGTGCAAGATAGCCTCCACCGAGATCGCAAGCTCCACGCGTCCCTGAGCTATAACCAACAAAAGAGGCGGCGCCAAGCAGCGCCGCCTCTCTGCCGCGTCGTGTTCCCGACGCTGCCTGGGCGAGCGCGCGGTCAAGCAGCGAGCGGGGTGCGCGTCTCCTCGACCCATTCGAGGCCAGGCCGGTAACGACCTGCGACCTGACCATTCTCCAGCGCGAACAGATGGAGCCATCCATTGTCGAAGAGAGCGCGCACATCCGGGTGACGCTCCAACACATCCGCGATCGCTTCCTTCGGCGCTTCGACCATCACGGTGAGGCGAAGCGGTTCGTGCATGAGCTTGTCACCGTCGTGGATCGTCTGCCACGGCAGGCCAGGCCGCAGGATGCCGCCGTTGCCCTGCACGACGCCGATGCCGCCGACCACGTTGTGAATGAGCTTGTTGCCGCCGCCGAAGGCCGTCGGTGCCACCGCCGAACCGTAGTACTGCAGATTGATCCAGCTCGCGACGACGACCGGCGCGGTGAGGATCAGCTCGAGAGTGGCGAAGTCCGCATCGCCTCTCCACTCGTAGTTGTGCAGGAAGGTGCGTCCCTGAAGGTTCGCGCTCGCTGTCACGCCACGGGGGGCGGCGACGAAGGCCGCGCAGCCGGCAAGGCCCCATTCCGGGCGTATCTCTGCCCAGTTGGCCGCGCGCGACGCGATATTCTCGGCCGTTGCCCTGGGCAGCCGCAGGGCACGTTCGCTGCGCGCCACTTCGCCTGCCGTTTCCAGCCATTTCCGGGCCTGCGCGATATCGGCCGTGTGCGTCGTTTCGTCGACGTCGTCGTAGAAGGTGACCTGGTCTGTCACGGTATCGTGCAGCCCCGCCATGAACAGCGTGTCCTCGGGCAGGTGGATGCCGTGCGCCGGCAGGCCGGCTCGCGTTTCGGGGTCGTTGAGGAGTGTGGCCAACACGCGCGACGACACCTCGCCGGTCTGACCGGCGCACGCCCCGCAATGATAAGCGCTTTCGTGGGGATTGTTGGTGACCTGCGAGCCGTGGCCAAGCAACAGGATGAGGCGCGCGTGGTTCTGTGTCAGGCTCATGGCGCGCAAGACCGCGGCGGCGGTGTTGGCCTTCTGCTCGGCCGTCAGCCCGCCGACGACATGTGGCGCGGGCTCCGGCTGAAGGCCCTTGGAGCCCAGCCCCAAGGCGTCTTTCACCAGTTTCCAGCCATAGGCTGGCCCCGCCGCCTCGACAAAGGCGAAGGACGACACGGCGGCCTGCCGGAACCGGCCCCAGGCACGGCGGGCGCGCGCGGCGATCCGAAACCCCTGCTCAGTCGTTTCATCGGCACGGCTCTCGGTCGTAATGGCCGGTGTCAGCAGGACCGGCATATGGGCCTGTTCGATATCCGAACCCTGGGATTTGTGCGCCAGAGGCAGACCAAAGAACCCGGCAAAGCCGATGGTCTCCATTTCCGAGCTCTGCGCCTCGAACGCGCGGCGGAACACCTCCGAGCGCACGTCGATGCAGAAGGAGGCCTGAACGGGC
>JANQIU010000041.1 GCA_028281985.1 Alphaproteobacteria bacterium
CCGGTGCCGGAGCCGTATTTGAACAGCCGGGCCTCGCGCACCCACAGGTCCATGATGCCGCCGTCGTTCACCAGATCGTCGGAGACCGACTGGATGAAGCAGGCATGCGGCTGCGGGTGCTCATAGGCGCCGGTGCTCTCGACCAGCTCGCCGCTGCGGTAGTCGACATAGGCGTGGCCCTGGGCCGGGCCGTCGATGCCGTAGGCCCAGTGCAGGCCGGTGTTGAACCATTGCGGGCTGTTCGGCGCCACCATCTGCCGGGCCAGCATGATCCGCATTTCATCGAAATAGGCGCGGGCGTCGGCTTCCTGGTCGAAATAGCCGGCCTTCCAGCCCCAATAGGTCCAGGTGCCGGCCAGCCGGTCGAACACCTGCCGGGCGTCGGTTTCGCCGCCGGTGCGCTGGTCTTCGGGCAGCTCGGCCAGCGCCGCCTCGTCGGCCTCCCGGCGCCACAGCCAGGCCGGCACGTCGGCTTCTTCGACCGGCTTCAGGGCCGCCGGCACGCCGGCCTTGCGGAAATACTTCTGGGCCAGGATATCGCTGGCCACCTGGGACCACGCCTCAGGCACCTGGATATCGGCCTGCCGGAACACGACGGAGCCGTCGGGGTTGCGAATCTCACTGGTCGCCGACCGGAAGGGGATGGCGGCGTACGGATCGGCGGCGTCGGTCGTGAATCGGCGGTCGATGCGCATGGTGGTGAGCGTCCCCTGACTAGCCCGAGTTTGCAGATTGTGTCGGCCGCCAACCGCCCTAACAGGCTAGATGTCGTGCCGAATTCCCAGACTGCCACGAGATGTGGTGGATGGCATTAGAAATCTGCGCGTCGATGGAAAAAAACCGGCGACATGTGGTGGCTAGGACACAGCCCACCACCCATATGTTGGGGTTCGGGGCCTGCGCGGCGGACGCCGGCCGGCCGCATCAACAAACGCGCTACAAGATATAGCAGACGGGCGGTCCCCGTCCGACGATAAAGCGCCCGAAAACGACGACACCCCGCCCGGGTCCCGGGCGGGGTGTCCTCGTTCGTACCGGCATCTGCCGGCGTACCGCGTTGCAGATTCAGCCGCGTTCAGATGGTTTCACCCGGACACGGAACCCTCAAAGCGGCGCACCGGCCAAACAACAACGCTGATGTGGGCGCGCGCGGCGCCCCGCGGGCGAATCAGGCGGCCGCGCGGTGGTCGTGATTGTGGTTGGCCGCAAACGACGGCGACGGCGCCGCATGGCGGGCTTCCGATCCGCCGGCGAACAGCCGCGACACCCGCCGGCCGGCCTCGCGGACCCCGGCAACAATGGCTCTGCCCATCACCCGCCCCTGTTCACGGCGCGCAGCCGTCTCCAGGGCATGTAGCTTTTCGACGCTGATCATAGCGACGTGATATCCTTCGAATGTTGGTTGCTCGGCCTTCATGGCTCCGCCCTCCAGGTTTCAAACCCCCACGAACACCGCCCGTACCCACGCGATCGGCCGCATCCTCACCCGAGGCGGCGGTGCAAACGGCCGACCTGTCCGGTTCCCCATGCTTCGATGTCACCCCGGCGCAGCCCGATATCGGCCAGTTCGCCGTCGGTCATCGCCATCAGGTTTTCGAATTCCGCGTGATCGCCCGCGCGCCCATGGCGCTGCTCGGCAGACACTTTGCGCAAGCGTTTCAGCACGATCGATCCTCCTGACCAGCAGCACGAGGATCGGGGGGAGGACCCCAGTATTCCCGGGGGCCTGGCCCCCTCTCCCAATCAATCTCGAGTTCTTACGTAAGCCTGATGCTGCACTGCGAGGAGCCGTAAAACTGCACTTCAGGCCTGCGTATGGATCAACTCTACAGCGTCAGAGTATGCATTGAAGGCATGAAAGAAACGTTACGCGAGTGCATAATGATCGTGCGCCGGGCGGCCCTTGCCGGCACCCATGCGGCATGCGGCGTCGCCGGGCCGTGTGCCTGGACGCTGCGCCGGGCCGATGCCATAGTCCGCGCTGCCCCGTGCCGGTCCGGCAAGGGCGGGCAACGGGTCGACACCGGCGGTGACCGGTCGGTACGAGCAGTGGGCGGATGCCATGGGATTTAACCTGTACGAGTGGAGCCAGCGGGCGTTCCTGCGCTTCAAGACGTGGCGCTTCGGCGAACGCATGGGCAACGACCAGCTGGGCAACGTCTACTACCGCGACCGGAAGGATGCCGGGTCGAAGCGCGAGCGGCGCTGGGTGGTCTATGCCGGGGAGACCGACGCCAGCCTGACACCGCCGGAATGGCATGCCTGGCTGCATTTCACCGTCGACGAGGTTCCCGGCGACGAAAACCCGCTGCGCAGGCAATGGCAGGCCGACCACGAGCCCAACCTGACGGGAACGCTGCGGGCCTACCGGCCGCCGGGGGCGGTCGAGCAGGGCGCCCGGCGGGCGCCGGCGACCGGCGACTACGAACCATGGGTTCCGGAGTAACCGGCAGCCTGCCGGCCAACAGCCAAGGAGGGCGGGCGTGAGCCGCAATATCCTCGAAACCGTAATGGGCGGGGTCGTCCTGGCCGTTGCGGTGTTCTTTCTGGCCTTCGCCTATACCCGGGCCGACCTAGGCACGGTCTCCGGCTATGAAGTCACCGCCAGCTTCAGCTCCGTGGACGGGGTGGCCGTCGGCACCGATGTGCGGATCAGCGGGGTCAAGGTGGGCAGCGTCGTCGGCGTCCGGCTGGACCCGGTCACCTATCAGGCGGAAATCGCCATGACCATCGATCCGGCCATCGAGTTGACCACCGACACCTCGGCCTCGATCGCCATGGAGAGCCTGCTGGGCGGCAACCACATCGCCCTGCAGCTCGGTGCGGATGAGGAGCTGATCGGCGACGGCGGCACGATCTACGTGACCCAGTCGGGGATCTCGCTGGATGCCATCATCGGCAACCTGATCCACGGCATGGACAGCGGCGGGTCCGAGAGCCCGTAAGCACCCGCCATGTCACGCTTGCCCCAAGCCCTGCGCACCGCCGCCCTGGCCGCCGCCTTCGCCGGCACCGTCGCCGCGATGACCGGCGCGGGCGCCCAACCGGCGTCGGCGCGGGCCACGGTCGACATGCCGTTCGCCATCCTGCAGACGCTGGACAAGATCACCGCGCGGGTGTCGCAGATGGACGTGCGGGTCGGCGAAACGGCCCAGTTCGCCAGCCTGGACATCACCGTCCGGGCCTGCCGCGCCACGCCGCCGGAGGAGACGCCGGAAAGCGCCGCCTTCCTGGAGATCGACTACACCCCGCCGCGGGAGGAAACCCGGCGGGTGTTCACGGGCTGGATGTTCGCCTCCTCGCCGGCCGTGTCGGCGATGGACCATCCTGTATTCGACGTCTGGGTGGTGGCCTGTGTCGAGACGCCGCCGCAACCGCCCGAGGACATGGGCTTTGAGGGCGAGCGCGGGTCGCTGCCCCGCGACGTCGCCCTGCCCCCGGCCCGGCCGGAAACCGTTCCCTAGCCCAGAATCGCGATTCACGGGTTGGGCGGTAGCGACACGCTTCCGCCCAACACGATCGCGCCCTAGATCGGCCCGAACCCGGCCTCGCGCATGACCGCGCGGTTCGCCTGGGACTGGTCGTGCAGGTCCAGGAACACCCGATACTTGGCATCGTGGAACCGCCGGGTCGCCCCGCCGGCCGGCTCGATGACCTGGCCGGCCCGGTTCATCGCCGCCATCGCCTCGACCAGGCCGCCATAGCGGCCGGCGGCTACCGCGCCCATCACCGCACTGCCCAGCAGCACGGCTTCCGGTTCCGCCGGCAGCACGATGCGGCATCCGCTGGCATCGGCATGGGCCTGGAGGAACACCGGGTTCTTGCTGCCGCCGCCGGTCGCCAGGATGGTGTCGACCGCGTAGCCCTTGTCGTTCATCTGGTCGATGATGTGCCGTGTTCCGTAGGCCAGCGCCTGGACCGTCGCCAGATAGAGGCGGGCCAGCGCATCCACGCTGTCATCGAGGGTCAGGCCGGTGATCGCTCCGCGCAGGGTGGGGTCGGCCCGCGGCGAGCGGTTGCCGTGGAAGTCCGGCAGCACATGCAGGTCCCGGGTCAGCGAACCCGGCACGTCCAGCCCCTGGCCCAGGGCGGCCAGACGGTCGTTGAGCAGGGCGTAGACAGTGGTCCCGGCCCGACCGGCCTCGGCGATCAGATCCTGTCCGCGCATATGGGTCTGAATCACATGGTCGATCAGCGCGCCGGTGATCGACTGCCCGCCTTCGGCCAGCCACAGGCCCGGCAGCAGCGCCGAATGGTACGGCCCCCAGACGCCGGGTACGAAGATCGGGTCGGGCGCCACCGCCAGATGGCAGCTCGAGGTACCGCCGATCAGCGCCAGCCGACGGCCCAGGGCCGCGGCGTCGACCGGCTCGTCCCCGACCGGCGCGCCCAGGACCCCCAGGCCGCCGGCATGGGCGTCGATGGCGGAAACGCCGACCGGAATGCCGCTGCGCAGTCCCAGCTCGGCGGCGGCCGATTGCGTCAGCCCGGCGCCCACCGTTTCGGCAATCGGCCTGACCCGCCGGCCGATGCGCGCGAACCCTTCCGCCGCCAGATCGCCCAGGCCGACGCTGTCGAAATAGCTGTCGTCCCAGCGGCCGACGCTGCCGTCCACGGTTGCCGGCTCATGGCCCAGATAAGTCCATTTGCAGACCGTGCTGCACAGGGACCGGGTGTCGGTTCCCGTGGCGCGCCAGACCAGGAAATCCGGCAGGTCGAAGAAGCGGCCGGCCGCCGCCCAGCTTTGTGGCCGGTTTTCCTTCAGCCAGAGCAGCTTGGGCGTTTCCATCTCCGGCGAGATGCGGCCGCCGACATAGTCCAGCACCGCGTGCCCGCCGGCATTGATCCGCTCGGCCTGGTCGATGGCGCGGTGGTCCATCCAGACGATCACGTTGCGGGTGGGATCTTCCGAGGGGCTGACCGACAGCGGCTGGTCGGCCCGGTCCATGACGACCAGCGAGCAGGTCGCGTCGAAACCAATGCCCGCCACCCGGTCCGGGCTGGCACCCGCGGCGTCAAGCGCAGCCCGGACGGCTATGCCGCAAGCCGACCAGATGTCGTCGGACGATTGTTCCGCCCAGTCCGGCTCCGGCCGCCAAAGCTGGATCGGCTGGCTGCCGGATCCCAGCATGGTACCCGCGCCGTCGAACAGGCCGGCCCGGACACTGCCGGTGCCGACATCGATTCCCAGAAACAGACCGTCTTCGGCCACGGTGTTGGTCACCAGATGCCTCCCATTCCCCCCTGTCGAACCGCCCATCGCGGCACCGCCACCCCACGCGATCGGTCCGGGAGGGTCAAGCGCCGGATGCCGCTCTTCGCGTTCCGGATCGTGCCACCCGCGGCGATTCGGCAATCTTTGGAGAAATCTACGCCTTTCGAATTATCTGGATTACAGGTAGGCTAGACTTTCGTAATAGGGGCTGGGGGGCCCCGATGGACAAGGAAGGGGAACGGGCATGTATTCTGGAAAGATGGTGAACGACCTGCGGGATGCTGCGATCGAGCAGTGGGTGGCGATGGCGAAGATCGGCTATCGCCTGTCGCTGAACGTCGTCGAACAGCAGATCTCGCTGGTCAAGGCGTTGCAGCCGAGGTTCTAGAACGGGGTCCATCGAAACGGGCCCCGCTTCGATCCCCGGTTCGGACATAAAACTATCATTCAGAGTAGAGCGCTGGCGGGCCGGTCGGAAACGACCGGCCCGGCAGTCGCTTGTGTGATCAGGTCGCGTCGTTCAGGTGGGACGGCCGGCCATTTCCCGGCGCACCTCTTCGAGCCGCTCCCGCGTCCCGTCCATATGGGGGTTGACCGCAAGGGCGGCCTCGAAGGCGGCGACCGCTTCCGGCAGGGCATCCAGGGCGATCAGGCAGAGGCCCAGGCCCGACAGGGCGCCGAAATGCCGTGGTTCGAGGGCCAGCACCGCCTGAATGTCGGCGATCGACCCGGTGTAGTCGCCGGCCAGGTAGCGGGCGGTCGCGCGCCGGTTCCAACCCTCGGCATAGCCCGGCGCCAGATCGACCACCTCGTCGAAAGCCGCCAGCGCCGCGTCCATGTCGCGGCTGCCCATGGCGCGTTCGCCTAAGCGCATCAGCAGATTGACCTGCTGGGCGCGCACGCCGTCATAGACGAACCAGAGGGTCCAGATTGCGCGTTCGACTTGGCTGGCCTGCTGTGCATTGGCGGTATCGGCCAGGACGTCGAACAGTCGGTCGAGGGCCTGGTCGCGGTCAGTTTCCTGTGCCGCGACCCGGCCGGTCATGCCGAGGCAAAGCAGCATGACCATAAGGAGACGAACGGTCATGGCGAACGATATGGTCCACCTGACCGCCCTGTCTAGTCATATAATTGTCACATGAACGCGACCTGCTGAATGACTGTTTCAATCGGCTGCCAGGGTCACGTGCCGCAGCATGAAGAAATTGTCCGGCCGCTGGACCACGTCGACCCCGTCGCGCATCGCCCAGACCAGGGGCTGGACATGGATCGGCACGTAGACCGCGTCGTCGCGGACGATGGTGTGGATCTCGTCGATCATGGCCTGGCGGCTGTCCGGGTCCAACTCGGTCTGGATCTGCGGCAGCAACTCGTCGACCCGCGGGTTGGAGTAGCCGCCGAAATTCCAGCTCCCCAGCCGCCGGTCGGGATCCGGCGTATGCAGCAGGAAGCGGATCGGGTGCTCCGCATCGAAGGTCCCGGGCGACCAGCCCAACAGGTACATGTCGTAGTTGCCGGCCCGCAGCTCGTCCCAGTAGCCGGCCACCGGCATGGTCACCAGGTCCACATCCAGGCCGATCCGGGCCAGCATGCCGGTCACCGCGGTGCAGATCTCCTCGTCATTGATGTAGCGGTCGTTCGGGCAGCGCAGCCCGAAGCGGAAGCCGTCCGGATACCCCGCATCGGCCAGGAGCTGCCGGGCCCGGTCGGGGTCGAAGTCCAGCCGCTGGTCCAGGTCGGCCGAATACCCGCCCATGCCCGGGCCGACCAGCAGGGCCGCCGGATCGGCGGCGCCGCGCATGACCGTGGCGACGATCGGGTCGGCATCGACCGCATGGTAGATCGCCTGGCGCACCCGGGCGTCCTGGAACGGATTGACGCCGTCCAGATCCGAGGTGTGCAGCGCTTCGCGGTCATGGGTGAAGCCCAGGAAGATGACCCGCGCCTCCGGTCCCTGCAGCACCCGGAAGCCGTCGGCACCATCGACGCGGCCGACATCCTGCAGCGGCACCGGCTCGAAGAAGTCGATCTCGCCCGACAGCAGCGCGGCGACGGCGGTCGAGGAGACGGAAATGGGCGTGAACACCGCTTCGGTCAGGTTGTGCTGCGCGGCGTCCCACCAGTCGGTATTGGGTTCCAGGACCGTGCGAATGGCCGGCTCGCGGGCAGTCAGGCGGAACGGCCCGGTGCCATTGGCGTTCAGGGTGGCGAAGCTCTCCTCCTCGCGCGCCGGCAAGTCGGCGCCGTTCGCCTCCGACCAGTCGCGGTCCATGATCAGGAAATTGGCGATGCTCTCGGGAAACAGCGGGTTCGGCGCATCGGTGACGAACTCGACCGTGGTGTCGTCGATCACCCGGAACTCGGTCACCGACGCGAACCAGGCGCCCACATCCGACTGTTCGGAGATCGCCCGTTCGTAGGAGAACTGGACATCGTCGGCGGTGAACGCCGCGCCGTCGTGGAAGGTGACGCCTTCGCGCAGATGGAAGCGCCAGCCCGGCTCGGCCTCCAGCGGCTCCCACGACACCGCCAGCGACGGTTCGATGGCCATGTCCGGACCGCGGCGGACCAGCCCTTCATAGACGTTGTTCAGGAAGCTCAACACCGGCGCCACGGCGGCGGCATGGGGATCCATGGTCGACGGGTCGGTCTGCCCCGCCCAGCGGAAGGTTTCGGCATCGGCGGGATGCGCACCGGCGGCGACGAATAGGGCCGTGCCCGCGGACAGAAGCAAGCGGTGACGCCGCATGGCGAACCTCCCTGATGGTGGCGCCCCGAAGAACAAGGGGATCGGGGTCTCCGTCACTGGCCGTCCGTTTCGGT
>JANQIU010000047.1 GCA_028281985.1 Alphaproteobacteria bacterium
AGGCCATTGACCATGGTGGTGTGGCTGTCCGTCCCGACCAGCGTGTCGGGGTAGGCCACCAGGCGGCCGCCCTTGCTGGTGTCGGGCTCGCTCCACACCGTTTGCGCCAGATATTCCAGGTTCACCTGGTGGCAGATGCCGGTGCCCGGCGGCACGACGCGGAAATTGTCGAATGCGGTCTGGCCCCAGCGCAGGAACGAGTAACGTTCGCCATTGCGCTCGAACTCGCGGTCGACATTGGACTGGAACGCCGCGGCCGTGCCGAAGCTGTCGACCATCACCGAATGGTCGATCACCAGGTCGACCGCCGACAGCGGGTTGATCCGCTGCGGGTCGCCGCCCAGCGAAACCATGGCCTGGCGCATCGCCGCCAGATCGGCGACCGCCGGCACGCCGGTGAAGTCCTGCATCAGCACCCGGGCCGGGCGGTAAGCGATCTCCCGGTCGGAGCGGCGCTCGATCTGCCAGTCGGCGACGGCCTTGGCATCGTCGGTGGTGACGCTGCGGCCGTCTTCATAGCGCAGTAGGTTTTCCAGCAGCACCTTCAGCGAGTAGGGCAGCCGGCTGACATCGCCGATGGCGGCGGTGGCGGCCTCCAGGCTGAAATAGTCGTAGTCCTTGCCGTCGACGGTCAGGGTCTGGCGGGTTTTCAGGGTGTCATGTCCGGTAATGGTCACGCGTTGGCTCCTTCCGGCCAGGACGGCGCGCGCGGGGCGCCGGCGCGGCGTCGGCCCTTCCTGGTGGCGCTCCCGGTGGCCGGGGCGCGGTTGGGGCGACTGGGTCCGGTTCATGGCGGGCCGGGTGTGCCCGGATCGTCGCCGACCGATCCAATAGTGCGGGAGAGATGTAGCCGGATTCCGCGGATTCGGCAAACCGGCGGCGCGGCCTGCGACGCGCTTGTGATGCCGGCCTCACGCAGGCTTGGCGACGGGTGATCAGCCGGCCGCCGCCAGCAGGCCGTCGACGTCCAGATGCGCCTCCATGGCGTCGGCGAGCGCGTCGAGAGCCATGTCGACCGATGCGTCGTAGTCGGCCATGCCTTTGCCGGTGACGCCTAGCCCGGCCAGATAGGCGCGGCGGAAGCCATCGGCGGCGAACAGGCCGTGCACATAGGCGCCGGCGATCCGGCCGTCGGCGGACACCGCGCCGTCCGGTCTGTCGCCCTCCGGCTGGTCGTCATCGAGCAGCAGCAGGGGGCGCTGCCGGTCCGGCCCTTCGGTGACGCCGACATGCATCTCGTAGCCGCGGATCGCCGCATCCGTCGCCGGGTGCCGGCCGGTGACCGCGCGCAGGGCCTTGTGGCCGGTCAGCACCGTGTCGACCGCCAGATACCCCAGCCCATCGACCCGCCCCGGCGGGCCTTCGATGCCGTCGGGGTCGGCGATGCCGTGCCCCAGCATCTGGTAGCCGCCGCAGACGCCCAGGACGCGCACGCCGGCGCGCACCAGAGCAGCCAGGTCAACATCCCAGCCCTGTGCGCGCAGGAAGGACAGGTCGCCGATGGTGGCCTTGGATCCCGGCAGGATCACCAGACCGGCATCCAGGGGCAGCGGCGTGCCCGGCGGTACCATCCGCAGGTCCACGCCCGGCTCCTGGGCCAGCGGATCGAAGTCGTCGAAATTGGCGATGCGCGACAGCATCGGTACGGCGATGATCAACCGGCCGTCGCCGGCGTTCCGACCGCCGGTATCCCGGGACAGGGCGGCGGCGTCTTCGGCCGGCAGGCGACCGGCAAGCGGCAGATGCGGCAGCACGCCGAAAGGGTGCCAACCGGTTCGCTGCCGGATGATCGCCAACCCGTCGTCGAACAGGCTGGGGTCGCCGCGGAAGCGGTTGATGACGAAGCCGCGCACTAGGGCCGCCTCCTCCGACGTCAACAACTCCTTGGTGCCGACCAGGGCGGCGATCACCCCGCCGCGGTCGATATCGGCGACCAGCGCCACCGGCACCTGCTCGGCCACGGCAAAGCCCATATTGGCGATGTCGTTGCGGCGCAGATTGACCTCCGCCGGGCTGCCCGCACCTTCGACCAGCACCAGATCGGCCTGTCTGCACAGACGGGCAAAGCTGTCGCGCACCGCCGGCAGCAGGCCGGCCTTCATGTCCTGGTAGGCCCGGGCGTCCGCGGTGCCCCGCATCCGGCCCTGCACCACCACCTGCGACCCGCGGTCGGTCTGGGGCTTCAGCAGGACCGGGTTCATGTCGACCGACGGCGGGACGCCGCAGGCCCGTGCTTGCAACGCCTGGGCCCGGCCGATCTCGCCACCGTCTGCGGTGACGGCGGCGTTGTTGGACATGTTCTGCGGCTTGAAGGGCCGGACAGCCAATCCCCGCCGCCGGGCCACCCGGCACAGCCCGGCCACCAGCAGCGACTTGCCGACATCCGACCCGGTGCCCTGCACCATCAGGGCACGACGGGTCATCGTCCCTGCCGGTCGACGAAAGCCTGGAATGCCCGGAGCGTTTCGGCACTGGCGTGGTGCTCGATCCCTTCGGCATCGGTTTCCGCGGTCTGCCGATCAACGCCCAGGGCCACCAGGAAGTCGAAGACGATGCGGTGACGCTCGCGGGCTTCGTCGGCCATGCGCCGGCCTTCCGCGGTCAGGAAGATCGACCGGTACCGCTCCTTCCGGACCAGGCCGTCGCGGGTCAGCCGCTGCAGCATGCTGTTCACCGTGGCGGCGGTTACGCCGAGCCGCGCCGACAGGTCGACCGACCGGGCCTCGCCGGTGGCGTCCAGCAGATCGGCGATCAGTTCGACATAGTCTTCCGCCACTTCCCGCTGATGGGCGCGGCGGACCTCTTCGAAACTGCGGGCCTGACGTTCGGCGTCGCGCAGGCGCATACCCTGTCCTCACGGCTGCCGGCGGGCTGATGCCGGCCTGACTGCAGTAGATAGGCCGACAAAAATTTTAAGGCAAGTCTAAAATTCTTTGTTGATTGACGCATATGAAGTCAGCCCATACATTTCGACCGCATCGGCGGGTCCTGCCCGCCTACCCATTCCCGGACGGAGAAACGCAAGGCATGGATCGCCCCATGAAACGACGCTCGCTCGCCCTCGGCACCGCCCTGGTGGCGCTGGCCGCCGCGTCGACCGTTCCCGCGACGGCCCGGGCCGACGACCCGCCGATGGTGCTGGCGACCATCGCCATGATCGCCAATGTGGCCGATACGGTGGTCGGCGATTGTGCCGTGGTGGACCTGATGATGGGGCCGGGCATCGACCCGCATCTGTACCAGGCCAGCGCCAGCGACGTGCAGGCCTTCCAGCAGGCCGACGTGATCCTGTACTCCGGCTACGCCCTGGAGGGCCAGTTGGGCGAGGTGCTGGCCGCCATGGAGGGGCGCAAGCCGACCGTCGCCGTCTCGCCGACCGCGATTAGCCCGGCCGAGTTGATTTCGGTCCAGGACCTGTACGGCATCGACCCGCATCTGTGGATGGATGCCAGCCTGTGGGGCCAGATCGCGCCGGTGATCGCGGAGACCGTGGGCGAAGTGGCGCCCGATTGCGCCGGCGACATGGCCGACCGGGCGGCCGCCTATCAGGACCAGCTAGCGGCCCTGCATGACTGGATTACCGCCAGCATCGCCAGCATTCCGGATTCCCAGCGGATCCTGGTGACCGCCCACGACGCGTTCGCCTATTACGGACGGGCCTACGGCATCGAAGTTGCCGGCATCCAGGGCATCAGCACGGAGTCGGAGGCCGGCGTCGCCGACATTCGGGACATGGTGGACGTGGTGGTCGACCGGTCGGTACCGGCCGTCTTCATCGAGAGCACGATCAACCCGCGCACGATCCAGGCGGTGATCGACGCCGCCGCCCAGCGCGGCCAGCAGGTGGAGATCGGCGGCGAGTTGTATTCCGACGCCATGGGCGAAGCCGGAACCGCGGGCGGCACCTATATCGGGATGCTGTATGAGAACACGATCACCATCGTCGATGCCCTGGGCGGGACGCGCGCGCCGCTGCCCGACATCCTGGTGCCCTGGGCGGAGACCTGGGACATCGACCTGGCAGCGAACTGACCAGGGATGTTCGGACGAACGGCGGAGGGCAGCGAGCCGAGATGACGGTGCCTGAGAACCTGCACGAGCCGTCCCTGGCCGTGCATGTGGAGGACCTGACGGTCAGCTATCACGGCAAACCGGTGCTGTGGGATATCGACGTGGATATCCCGCCCGGGGTAATGGCGGCCGTGGTCGGGCCGAACGGCGCCGGCAAGAGCACGCTGATCAAGACGATCCTGGGTCTGGTCAAACCCACCGCCGGGCACATCACCCTCCACGGGGCGCCCTACAGCAGCCAGCGCAAGCGCGTCGGCTATGTGCCGCAGCGATCCTCCGTGGACTGGGACTTCCCGACCACGGCCCTGGACATCGTCACCATGGGGCTCTACGGCCGGCTGGGCTGGTTTCGCCGGCCCGGCCGGGCTGAGCGCGAGCGGGCGCTCTGGGCCCTGGGCGAGGTGCGGATGGCCGACCTGGCGGACCGGCAGATCAGCCAGCTTTCGGGTGGCCAGCAACAGCGGGTGTTCCTGGCCCGTGCCCTGGTTCAGGAGGCGGATGTCTATTTCCTGGACGAGCCCATGGCGGGCGTCGATGCCACCACCGAGCGGACCATCGTCGCCCTGCTGCACAAGCTGCGCGACGCCGGCAAGACGGTGATCGTCGTGCATCACGACCTGCAGACGGTGCAGGACTATTTCGACTGGATGATCATCCTCAACATCCGGGTCCTGGCCCAGGGGCCGGTGGGCGAGATCAACACCATCGGGAACCTGCACAAGGCCTATGGCAGCCAGATCGCGCTGCTGGACCGGGTGCAGCAGGCGGCCGAACCACGGGAACCGGTGGCCGAGTCGGCGCAATGAGCGGCCTGCTGGCGTTTCTGGGCGACCACACCATCCAGAACGTCGTCATCGGCGCCACACTTCTCGGGATCGTCAGCGGCGTGCTGGGCAGTTTCGCCGTGCTGCGCCAGCAAAGCCTGCTGGGCGACACGCTGGCGCACGCCGCCCTGCCCGGCATCTGCCTGGGCTTCATCATCGCCGGCGCCCGGCAGATCGAAAGCATCCTGGCCGGCGCCTTCGTCACCGCGGTGCTGGCGGCGCTGGTCATGCTGGCCCTGACCCGCAACAGCCGGCTGAAGACCGATGCGGGGCTGGGCATCGCGCTCAGCATCTTCTTCGCCATCGGCGTGGTCCTGCTGACCTACATCCAGGGCACCGGCAATGCCAGCCAGGGCGGCCTGGACGCCTTCCTGTTCGGCCAGGCGGCGGCAATCCTGCGATCCGACCTGGTGATCATGGGCGGGATCACCCTCCTGTCGCTGGCCCTGGTCGCCGGGTTCTGGAAGGAGTTCAAGCTGGTCACCTTCGATCCGGTGTTCGCGGCCACCCAGGGCCTGCCGGTGGCGCTTCTGGAAACCCTGCTGACGGTGATCGTCGCCTTCGCCGTGGTCATCGGCCTGCAGATGGTCGGCGTGGTGCTGATGGCGGCCATGGTGATTGCCCCGGCTGTCGCCGCGCGGCAATGGAGCCGGCGCCTGGAGCAGATGGTCGTCCTGGCGGCGGTCTTCGGCGTGGTGTCCGGGCTGGTCGGGGCGCTGATCAGCGCCACCGGCCGCGGCCTGTCGACCGGCCCGCTGGTGATCCTGGCCGCTACGGTTCTGGTCATCGTCTCCATCCTGTTCGCGCCGCAGCGCGGGGTGATCTGGGAGGAGATCAAGCGCGGCCGCGACCGGCGCGAGCTGGGCGACAACCAGGTGCTGACCACCCTGCAGGGGCTGGCCCGGCACCACGACGACCCGGCCTATCCAGTGGAACAGGGCATGCTGGACACCTATCACGGGCTGGCCACCCGGCGGGCGCTGACACGTCTGGCCCGGCGCGGCCTGGTCCATCCGGTGCGCCATATGCCCGACGAAGGCCCGCACTGGGAGCTGACCCCCGCCGGCCACGCCGCCGCCCGGCAGGTGCTGGTCGACATCGACGCCGGGGGCCGGTGATGGTCGAAGCGCTGCTGTCCAACATCCCGCTGATGATCATGGCGACCGGCGCGCTGGTCGGGAGCGCGGCGTCGCTGGTGGGCGTGTTCCTGGTCTTGCGCAAGAACAGCATGCTGTCCGATGCCATCAGCCACTCGATCGTCTTCGGCATCGTCATCGTCTGGCTGCTGACCCGCCAGCAGAGCGGCCCGGTGCAGATCGTCGGCGCCGCCCTGACCGGGCTCTTGACCGTATTCCTGACCGAGCTGCTGGTGAAGTCGCGCAAGGTGAAGGACGACGCGGCCATCGGACTGGTGTTCCCGGCGCTGTTTTCCATCGGTGTCCTGCTGCTGAACCTGTATGCCCGGTCGGTGCATATCGACACGCATACCGTGCTGTTGGGGGAGATCGGCTTCGTCTGGCTGAACACCATCAGCATCGGCGGTTACGACGTGCCCCAGGCCCTGGTGTGGATGTCGGTGGTGACGCTGGTCAATGCTGCCTTCGTCACCGTGTTCTTCAAGGACCTGAAGCTGGCGACCTTCGACCCGGCCCTGTCGACCGCGCTGGGCTTCGCGCCGACGCTGCTGTCGTACGGCCTGCTGGCGCTGACCAGCATGACCGCGGTGGCCGCGTTCGACGCGGTCGGCGCAATCCTGTTCATCGCCTTCGTCATCGTGCCGCCATCGGCCGCCTACCTGCTGACCGACCGTCTGGCGCATATGCTGGTCATCGGCGTGTTGATCGCCGTGGCGTCCAGCGTGCTGGGCTACTACGCCGCCGTGGCGCTGGACGTGTCGATCGGCGCCATGATGGCCGTGATGACTGGCGGGTTCCTGGCCGCCGCCTTCCTGTTCGGCCCGCGCTACGGGATCCTGGCCCAGTCCTGGCGGCGGATGGGTCAGCGCTACGTCAACGAGAGCCGCACGCTGGCCGTTCACCTCTACAACCATGAGGATACGCCGCAGAGCCGGGAGGAAACCGTCGTCGGCGCCCTGCGCGACCATCTGGGATGGCACGACCGCAAAGCCGACCAGGTGGTCCAGCGCAGCCTGCGCCTTGGCCTGGTGGTCCGCCACGGGGTCGACCTGCATCTGACGGCCAAGGGCCGGCGGGTCGCGCTGGAACTACTGGAGCCCTGGCGCACGGCGTGAACGCCGCAGCGCCCCAACAGCTTCCCGACGCCGCCCGGCTGCTGCCACATTGCCGGATCATCCCAGACGCATCCGCGCGGTGACGCAGACCGACATGGTGCCGCTCCCGCCACACGTGCAAGATGCAGACGCCACCGACCGGCGCCGGACGCCGGGGAAGTCGATCCAGGGAGATCCATCATGACCGGTTCACTGAAGCGATCAGCGTTGTCCGGTGTTGCGGCCGTCGCCCTGCTGGCGACCGGTGTGGCCTCGGCCCAGGACGGAGAAGATCTGGGCCTGCGCCGGGTCATGCTGTCCACCGGCGGCGTCGGCTATTTCGAGTACGAGGCGACCGTGACCGGGACGGCCGACCTGTCGCTGCAGGTGCGCCTGGATCAGGTCAACGACGTGCTGAAGTCGATCGTCGTCTATGACGACGAAGGCGGCGTGGGCGATATCAGCCTGCCCGGCCAGGAGCCGCTGCGCGAAGTGTTCCGCGAGATGCCCTTCGGCCCGGACGCCCTGTCGTCACCGGCCGCCCTGTTCAATGCCCTGCGCGGGGCGGAGGTGGAGTCGATCGGCGCCCGGTCGGTGTCGGGCCGCATTCTGTCGGTGACCCAGGAGAATGTCGCCCTGACGGATGGCGGCACGGTCACGCGCCACCGCTTGAGCCTGATGACCGATGACGGCCTGCGCCAGCTGATCCTGGAGGAAGCCGACGCCCTGCAGTTCACCGATCCCGATCTGCAGGCGGCCGTGGGCGAGGCGCTGGAAGCGCTGTCCCGGCACAATGAGCGGGATCGCCGGGACCTGGCCGTGCGTATGGTCGGCGAGGGCGACCGGACCGTACGGGTCGCCTATGTGGTCGAAGCGCCCCTGTGGAAGTCCAGCTACCGGTTGACCCTGTCCGACGACCAGACCGAGGAGGCCGGCGACCTGCTGGGCTGGGCCGTCCTGGAGAACATGAGCGGCGAGGCCTGGGAGGATGTCGAGCTGACCGTCGTATCCGGCAATCCGGTCACCTTCACCCAGGCGCTTTATACCGCCTACTACGTGGATCGGCCGGAGATCCCGGTCGAGGTGCTGGGCCGGGTGATGCCGCGGCTGGACGAAGGCGCCGTCGACCGGGCGGAGGCCGAGCCGCAGATGGCCGCCCGGGCCCAGTTGATGCCGCCCCCCGCCCCGGCGCCGGCCGAGTCCGCAATTGTCGGTGCGGCCGTCGGTGCCCTGATCGGCATGGATGCGGAATACGACGCCTTCGCGCCCACGCCCGAACAGGCGCGGGTGCGTGCAGCGGAAAGCGAGGACGCCACGACCCAGGTCGTGTTCCGGGTGCCGGAGCCCGTCAGTGTGGAAAGCGGTCATTCGCTGCTGGTGCCGATCGTCGCCGAGGCGATCCCGCTGGAGCGGGTATCGGTGTACCAGCCGGACACCCATCCAACCCATCCGCTGGCGTCGGTGCGGTTGGTGAATGACGGCGAAGTCGGGCTGCCGCCCGGCGTGCTGACGCTGTACGAGCGCAGCACCGAAGGCGGCCAGGTTGCCTACGTCGGCGACGCCCGCCTGGCGGCGCTGCCGGCCGGCGACGAGCGCATGATCAGCTTTGCCGTCGACCAGAAGGTGCGCATCGACCGGCAGATCTCCAGCGACCGCGTCGTCTCGCGGTCGGCGATCGCGGACGGCATGCTGCGCCTGCAGGTGACCGAGGAACAGCGGACGACCTACACGGTGGAGGGGGCGGCCCGCGAGCCGCGGACGGTGATCCTGGAGCACCCCCGGTCGGGCGGCGACTGGCGCCTGGTATCCCCGATGGTCGAGGACGATGCGGAGGTCACCGACACCCATTACCGTATTCCGCTGGAGATTGCGGCCGGCGAAACCGTGACGGTCGACGTGGTCCTGGAGCGCCCGCAAACCGAGCGCATCGTCCTCTCCGACCTGAATCTGGGCCAGGTGGGCTTCTATTCCCAGTCCGACGAGCTGTCGCCCGAGGTGCGGGCGGCGATCGCCGACATGCGCGGCCACCTGACCACCATCGCGAACCTGCAGGAGCGGCTGTCCGAACTGAACGGTTCCGTGTCCACGATCGTCACCGAACAGGGACGGATACGGGACAACCTGCGGGCGGTGCCGGAGGACAGCGACCTGTATCAGCGCTACCTGGCCACGCTGTCCGGACAGGAAGACGAGTTGCTGGATCTGCGCGCCGCCATCGAGCAAGCGCAGGCTGAACGCCAGGCGGCCCGGGCTGCGCTGCGCGAGTACGTCAATTCGCTGCGCCTCTAATCGCAACGAGTGTACGCGTCGCTTTCCCTCCGTTGGCGCACGTACGGCGGGGTGGTTGGCGACGATCTCCATGGCAACAATGGGGCGGCACCATAGTTTGGCCATGATTGTGCCGCCTGATAAGAGTTGGTCCCCAGGGTGACACGGATCGGGCGGTTCAGCGCCGGCCGGCCCAGTGTCACCGATTATTCGGAGGCAATCCGCCTCCGCCAGCCACAGGCCCAGGCTGGGTACATAAGGCCACCCGAGACAACCGGGTGGCCCTTTTTTTGGGCATTTGAGCCGCATTCGACACACATGCAGCCCTGATTACCGTCCAACCGGGCAGATGGCGGCGGCCGGAAATGCCATCGCGGGTTGACGATACGGCCGGGTCGGGCGATGCGTCCAAGTCGATGATCCCTCTCACGCCCACCTTATGCGGTGAAAACCTGTCCTGCCTGCGCGGCGACCGCCTGGTGTTCGCCGCGCTGGGCTTCGCGGTGGCGGCCGGTGGCGCGCTGTTGCTGCGCGGCGCCAACGGCAGCGGCAAGACCAGCCTGTTGCGGATGGTCGCCGGCCTTCTGCCGCCGCTCGATGGCCGGCTGCTTTGGGGGGACGCCCCCATCGTCGATGACCCGGCGGCCCACCGGCGCCGGATCGGGTATCTGGGGCATGCCGACGGGGTGAAGGCCCAGTTCACCACGCTGGAGATGGTGAGCCTGGCCGCCCGGCTGGCGGACCCGCGCCAAGCCCGGCCACGCGCCGACCAGGCCCTGGCCGATCTGGGGATCGCGGCGCTGGCGCCGGTCCCGGGCCGCTACCTTTCGGCCGGCCAGCGGCGGCGGGTCGCCCTGGCCGGCCTGCTCGCCAAGGGCGCGCGCGTCTGGCTGCTGGACGAGCCGACGGTCGGGCTGGATGCCCGGGCCGAGGCGGCGCTGGACCGCATCGTCGCCCGGCACCGCAACGAGGGCGGGCTGGTCATCGCCGCAACCCACCGGCCGTTGGACTGGCCCGGGGCAGAGACCCTGGCGGTCGATCGCTTCGCCCCGACGGCCGGCGCCGCGGCCTGATGCGCGTCCTGATTCTCTTCGGAATGCTGGTGCTGCGGGACCTGCGCCTGACCGTGCGGTCCGGCGCCGACAGCGCAACCGCGGTGCTGTTCTTCGTGGTGACAGTGGCGATGGTGCCGCTGGCGGTGGGCCCGGACGCCGCGCTGCTGTCCCGCCTGGCCGGCGGCATGGTCTGGGTCGGGGCGCTGCTGGCCGCCTTGTTGTCGTTGGACCGGTTGTTCCAGATCGACCATGAGGACGGCAGCCTGGATCAGTTGGCGCTGGGGCCGCTGCCGCTGGAGGCGGTGCTGCTGGCCAAGGCGGCGGCCCACTGGCTGACGACCGGGCTGCCCCTGCTGGTCGCCGCGCCGCTGCTGGCCCTGATGCTGCAACTGCCGGCCGCCGGCTACGGCGCCCTGGCCGCGACCATGGCGATCGGCACACCGGCCATCAGCCTGACCGGGGCGCTGGGCGCCAGCCTTCTGGTCGGTGCCCGCCGCGGCGGCGTGCTGATCGCCGTAATCGTGCTGCCGCTGTTCGTCCCGCTGATGGTGTTTGCCGTCGGCGGCATCGAAGCCGCCCTGTCCGGATCGCCCATTCGGCCGAACCTGCTGCTGCTGGCCGGCTGCCTGGCGCTGTCCGCGACGGTGGCGCCGGTCGCCGGCGCCGCCGCCCTGCGCGGTGCCTTGCGCTGAAACCGGCTATTCCGGCAATCCCTGCAGCAGATACAAGGCCTGCAGCAGGTTGCTGGGCTGCATGCCGACGAACCAGCGCTGGAAGATCGGTTCGATGCGCCCGTCCCGGTACATCCGGGCCAGGGTCTGGTCGGCAATCAGGCGCAGGCCGTCGTCGCCCCGACGCATGGCCAGGGCATAGGGTTCGATCGACAGGAACGTCGACGACAGGCGGAGTTCCCCGGGCACGCCCGATGCGACGACCAGCCCGGCCAGCAGTTCGCGGTCGCCGAAGAAGGCGTCGATGTCTTCCGCCAGCAGCGCCTCCAGCCCGTCCGGGCGCGCGGTGAATGCCACCATCTCGGCATCGATGCCGTCTGCCGCCAGCGCCGCGCGAAGCGCGTCCTCGGTGGTCGTGCCGCCCAGCACGCCGACCCGCCGGCCTGCCGTATCGGCCAGGGAATCGATCGGCGAGTCCTGGCGGACCAGGACAGTGGCGCCACTGACGAAGGTCAGCAGACTGAAATCCAAGGTATTGCGCCGGCTGACGGTGACCGTGGTCGCACCGCACAGGAGGTCGATCTCCCCGTCCACCAGGGCGTCGAACCGGCTATCGGCCGTGACCGGCTGATAGGCGACCAGCAGATCGGCGATCCCCAGCGCCTCTCCCACCGCGTCGGCGATGGCGTTGCAAAGGTCAACCGAATACCCAGCCGGGCGGCCATCCTGCTGTTCCAGGGAGAACGGGGCCGCGTCCTGGCGATATCCGATCGTCAGCGTGCCGGTCTCCCGAACCTGGTCGAGCGTATCGGCCGCCGCTGTCAAAGGGACCGTCAACGAGACCGCCAGCATCAAGCCCGGCACCAAGCTTCGCATCAGCATGTTGACCCCCTCCGGTTTCGGTTGCATTAACCATAAATCAATCGCGGTCTTTGGGCGAGCTGGCACGTAGTGCGCCCGAACCGCGCGTCCGATCGGCCGCCCGGCGCGGTGCCGCAATTTGGCACGCCCCCATACCTCTGGGGTGCAACAGGTTCCCTGCCGCATACCGATGCGGGTATCGTAGACGTCGTCGTCTTGCGGTAGCTCAAGTCGACGCACCCGGACCAACAGACGCGATTGGATTCGATCATGTTGAGATCCGTCCTTCTCGCCGGCCTCCTGCTGGCAATGCCCCTGTCGATCGCCTCGGCGCAGCTCGGGTTCAACCTGTACCGCTCGGGCGTCGAAGTTGAAGGGGAAGACCTGGAACTGGCCAAGCAGTCGGTCCGCACAGTCCTGGAAAGCGGAACCGTCGGCACCCGTGACGCCTGGTCCAATCCCGAGACCGGCATGTCCGGGGAAGCAACCCTGCTGGAAACCTACGATGACGCTGGTACCGCCTGCGGCCGCGTGCTGATCATGGTGATGCGCCGGGATCGCCAGGCGCCGTTCGATCTGCGGCTGTGCCAGCGCCCGGACGGGACCTGGGGCATCGCCGGCTAGGTAGGCGCCGCCGCGCCAGCGTCCGAAAAAGCCACAGACGAGGTTGAGCACGACCATGCGAAGAGCCGCCGGAAAAACCCTACGACTATTCGGGATAATCGGGGCCGTCGGACTGGTTGGTTGCGGGGAAAGCGAAGGCGACCAGAGTGGGATCGACCCGTCGATAAGGCCGGTACGCACGATCACCGTCGGCGATATCGACCCCACCGTGCGGGGCGGTCTGACCGGTCGCGCGGAAGCCGCCCGCGAGGTGTCCCTGGGCTTTCGGGTACCGGGCGATGTCCTGGCAATCACCGTGTCGGTCGGCGAGGAGGTGGTGGAAGGCCAGATCGTGGCCATGCTGGACCCAGCGACCTTCGAGACCGAAGTCGCCCGGCTCGACGCCAACCGCGAGCGCGCGCTTGCCAGCCACACCAATGCCGAGGGCGACGCCGAACGCGACCGCATCCTGTTTTCGCAAGGTCACATCGCCCAGGCCCGCCTGGACGAGACCGAGGCCGTCCTGGCCCAGGCAGTCGCCGAGGTGGCGGCGACGGAAGCGGCGCTGCGCCAGGCACAGCTCGATCTGGACTACACCCAACTGCATGCGCCGTTCGACGGTGTCATCGTCGCCACCTACGTCGAAGCTTTCGAGGATGTGGGCACCAACGAAGCGGTTCTGCGCCTGTTGGATCCGTCGCGGATCGAAATGACGATCGACGTGCCCGAAACGCTGATTTCCCAGCTGCCGTTCGTGGGCGACATCATCGTCACCTTCGATGCCCTGCCGGGCATCGAACTGCCGGCCGAGATCACCGAGGTCGGCACGGAAGCATCGAACACCACCCGCACCTTCCCGGTAACGCTGACCATGGATCAGCCTGACGGGGCAAGGATTCTGCCCGGCATGGCCGGCCTGGCGACACCGCATCTGATCGAGATGCCCGAAGGCCGGCCCCTGATCGTCCCGGTGGGTGCCATCGTGGACAGCGAGGACGGGACCGAGTCCCTGGTCTGGATCGTCGACCCGGGCTCCCAGACCGTCTCGCAACAGCCGGTCCGGCTGGGTGAGATCATCGTCGAAGGGGTCATCGTCACCGAGGGACTGAAGATCGGCGATATCGTCGTCACCGCGGGTGTCCACTCGCTGCAACCGGGACAGCGCGTCCGCCTGCTCTCGCTCTGATCATCTAGGGACAAGACTATGGGACTGCCCGCCTGGTCGCTGAAAAACGGCGCGGTTCTATGGTTCGCGGTCGCGCTGCTGGTGGTCGGCGGTGCGGTGGCGTTCCAGTCGCTCGGACGGTTGGAGGACCCCGATTTCACCATCAAGACCGCGATCATCATCACGCCCTACCCGGGTGCGACGCCCACCCAGGTGGAGATGGAGGTCACCGAAAAGATCGAGTTGGCACTACAGGAGATGCGCGAGATCGATTTCCTGGAGTCGACGTCGAGCGCCGGCCTCTCGCAGATCAAGGTCCATATCTATCCCAACTACTCCACGCAGGAGTTGCCGCAGATCTGGGATCAGCTTCGCCGCCAGATCCGGGACATCGAGATCTCCCTCCCGCCGGGCACCGGGCGGCCGCAGGTGATCGACGATTTCGGCGATGTCTTCGGGCTTCTCCTGGCGATCCAGAGCGACGGTTTCACCTATGCCGAGCTGGAGCAGTATGCCGAACGGCTGCAGCGCGAGCTGCGGCTGGTTGAGGGGGTCGCCCGGGTCGACCTCTGGGGGATCCGCGAACGCGCCATCTATCTCGATGTCGATCCGGGTCGGCTGGCCGATCTCGGCATCTCCGATCAATCGATCGCCAACACCCTGGAGGCGGAGAACGCCGTCATCAATTCCGGCAGCATCGCCATTCAGGACCGCCGTTTTCCGGTCACCCCGTCGGGGACCTTCGCCGAGCCGGCCGATATCGGGAGAGTCTTCCTGAACCCCAGCGCGTTGGACCGGATCCAGGCGGAAGCCCGCTACGGCACCGAACCGGGCGGCGACGAGCTCCTGCAACTTGAAGACCTGGCGGTGATCACCGAGGCCTATATCGAGCCGCCCAGCACGCTGATGCGGTTCAACGGCCAGATGGCGGTTGCTCTGTCCATCGCCAATCAGCCCGGCGTCAACGTGGTGGAGATGGGCCGCGCCGTGGACGCCCGGCTGGCCGAACTGATCCCCGAGTTGCCGATCGGCATAGAGGTCAGCCACGTCCATTGGCAGTCGGACATCATCGACCTGGCGATCAGCAGTTTCCTGATCAACCTGGCGGAAGCGATCGCGATCGTTCTGGTCGTCCTGACACTGGTGATGGGCTGGCGGCTGGGCGTGATCATCGGCACCAGCCTGATACTGACCATCCTGGGCACGTTCGTGGTGATGGCCCTGTTCGGCATCGACCTGCACCGCATGTCGCTCGGCGCACTGGTCATCGCGCTGGGCATGATGGTCGACAATTCCATCGTCGTCGCCGACGGGCACGTGGTCCGTGTCGACGCCGGGAACGATCCCCGCACCGCGGCCGCCAGGGCCGCGTCCGGGCCAGCCATCCCATTGCTGGGTGCCACGGTCATCGCCGTGATGGCGTTCTACCCCATCGCCGCGTCACCGGAAAATGCCGGCGAATACTGCGCCGCGCTGTTTTCCGTCGTTGCCATATCGCTGGTGATCAGTTGGCTGCTGTCGATGACCGTGACGCCGCTTCAATGCATCATGATGCTGAAGACCGCGTCGCGAAAGGGCCAGGGAGAAGGTCGCCCGCTCGCCGCGTTCCGGCGGTTGGTGACGCTGGCCATCCGGTTCCGCTGGGCCACAGTTGCCGTTGCCATCGGCCTGCTGGGAAGCGCCGTCGTCGCCTTCGGCAGCGTTTCCCAACTGTTCTTTCCGGCCAGTTCGATGGACAAGTTCATGATCGACTACTGGGCGCCGGAGGGTTCGCGACTGGAGGACGTTGCCGGCGATCTGCAGGCCCTGGAACAGCACCTGCTGGACGACGATCGGGTGGTGGGCGTCGCGGCCTTCATCGGCGCGGGACCGCCGCGCTTCTATCTGCCGGTGGAACCGGAGTCCCGATCCTCCGCCTATGCCCAGCTGATCGTGAATGTCGCCGACTACCGGGAGATACCGGCGCTGATGGATGAACTGGCGCCATGGATCGAGGACGCCTATCCCCAGGCGCTGGTGCCGCTCAGGCAGTTCGGCGTCGGCCCCAGCAACACCTGGAAGTTCGAGGTCCGGGTGAGCGGTCCTGCCGATGCCGATCCCGCAGCCCTGCGGCGCTTCTCGACGGAGCTGTCCGCGGTCCTGGACGCGCATCCCCTGGTGGCCGCCCATCAGACCGATTGGCGCCAGCGGGTGCCGCGGCTGGTCGCCACTTACAATGATGCGCGCGCCCGCTGGACCGGCATTACCCGCGACGATGTCGGCGGCGCCATCCGACAAGCCTTCGACGGGCGGGAAATCGGCAGCTTCCGGGACGGCGACGATATCCTGCCGATCATCCTGCGCCACGCGGAGAACACCCGACAGAATGTCGGCGGGCTGCCGGTGATCCCGGTGCGTGGTGCCCAATCCCTGGATTCCGTGCCGCTGGCCCAGGTCATCGGCGGCCTGGACTGGACCTGGGAGGACCCGCTGGTGCAGCGCCGCGACCGGCGCCGGACGATCACCATCCAGGCCAATCCGATCCTGGGCGTAACGCTGCCCGAGCTGCGATCAGACCTGCTGGCCGATATCGATGCCTTCGCAGAGACGCTGCCCGTCGGGTACTCGACGGAATGGGGCGGCGAATTCGAAGCCTCGCAGGACGCCCAGGCATCGCTGATCCCGGGGGTTCTGCCGGCCGCTGCCATCATCCTGTTCATTATGGTAGCCCTGTTCAACGCCTACCGGCCGCCGCTGGTCATCGTGATGACCATCCCGTTCGTGATCATCGGCATCGCCTGGGGCCTGCTGGCGACCGGCGCGCCGTTCGGCTTCGTGGCCTTGCTGGGCGCGATGAGCCTGGCCGGCATGATGATCAAGAACGCCATCGTGCTGCTCGACGAGGTCAACGCCAATCTTAAGCTGGGGAAGGACCGCCACACCGCCGTCGTTGACGCCGCCGTGTCGCGGCTGCGCCCGGTGGCGCTCGCCGCCGCGACCACGGTGCTGGGGGTGATCCCGCTGCTGCAGGATGTCTTCTGGGTCGGGATGGCCGTGACCATCATGGCCGGCCTCAGCTTCGGCACGGTGCTGACCATGATCCTGGTCCCGGTGCTCTACGCCATTCTCTACCGAGTACAGCCGGCGCCACTGGATGACCGGACGGATGCGGCGGGCAGGCCTGTCGGGCCTCCTGTACAGGCGGTGGCGTAGCGGACTGTCGCACTTCCCAATCGGCGCGAGCGCCTGCGGTCATTGTGCACGTATAGTTGAGGAGACGAAGCGTCGATCCGTGCGCTAAGCGCACCGAACGATCGACTTCACCGCCACGGACGGACGTCACGTCAATCCGCCGAAAAGGCCGAACAGGGAGATCCTGGAATGCGACCCCTCGCTCTGGTTTCCGCTCTGTCGTTGCTGATGGCGGCTCCTGCTGCCGCCCAGATGCCGGAAAACTACGTCATCGACACCGCGGCGGACCTGGTGGCCGTGTGCAGTGTCGACCCGGCCGACGAAGCTTACGTGGCCGCATCGAATTTCTGCGAAGGCTACGGCCACGGTGCCCTGCAGTATCATCTGATCGAAGTCCGGGCGATGCCGGAGCGGCGGATGTTCTGTGCCCCCACCCCGCCCCCGACACGCGAAGCGGCGCTGGCCGACTTCCTGACGTGGATGGATCAGAACCCGCAATACCTGTCGGGCGAGGCGCTGGATGCGCTGTTCACCTTCCTGGCCGTGTCCTACCCCTGCCCATAGAGCGTTGCCGGCCAAAGTCCAAGGAGCAGAGTCGATGACCAAAGTCTGGCTGAGTGCCGTTGCCGGCGCCGCCCTGCTGACCGGGTGTGCCGGCCTGACCGATACCGAACAGCGGCTGCTGACCGGAACCGCGGCGGGGACCGCCGGGGGCGCGGCCATCGGCGCCCTGGCCGGCGACGCCGCCCTGGGCGCGGGCATCGGTGCGGCGGCCGGGCTGGCCGGAAGTTTCCTGTTCGACCGGCATGTCCAGGCCCAGGACCAAGCCTACCAGCAAGGCCTGCAGGACGGGCGCTCGGGCCGATAGCGACCGCAGCCCAGCCGGGGGCGGCCCGGGGATCGCCTGGCCGCAACTGACACCCCCCGCACTCCGGGAACACCGCGGATACATGGTCGCCGGCACCAGCCCGGCGACAATCATTTCTGATCCGGTCGGCGCAGTCGCGGCAGGCTGCGACCACGGGACGCGCGCATCGGCCGCGACCCCGGGGACGGGCCGGTCCAGCGGCGCGCCCGGCCGGCGCATCGCACAGGATCGGCGGTCCGACGCCGGTTCACCTCGAACACCGGCCGCGGAACCTTGTCGACCTTTCCCTTCGTGCCCTAATATATCGCAATTCGCGTAAATACATTTGAAAGACTAAGCCGGCACGGTGGCGATCAGGGCGTTGCGCCGCGGGGTTCCCGCTTCGCCAGCGCCGGCAGGCCAGCATCAAGGGACAGGTCCATGGCGCGCACAGGTCTGTGGCCGTCGCTGACGGCGCTTTGCGCCATCGCCATGGCGGTGGGCGTCACGGCCATGCCCACCCCGCCGACGCCGGGCCGGCAGGCCACGCAGCATACCGAACCCGCTGCCGGCA
>JANQIU010000054.1 GCA_028281985.1 Alphaproteobacteria bacterium
TGACCGCGTCCCGTTGCGCTTGTTCGGCCAGGGTCCGGCCGTGCTGCCGCAACTTGCCTTCCAGGTCGGCAACGTTGCCCTCGGCCCTCAGCGCGGCGCGGCGCCTGTCCAGGCTGTCGAGGATCTGCATCGCCGTGGCGTCGTCGAACCCTTCGCCGCCGGCCGCCCTAACGCTGTCGATGCAGTCGCGAATGGACATCAGGCGGCCCTCACGATGCAGATGACCGCGGCGTCATAGGCGGCATTGGCGTTGGCGGCCCGCTGTTCCTCGCGCTGCGCCGCTTCCAGCTCGGCCCGTTCCTCGGCTCGGATCGCGCCGGCTTCGTCGATGCGGCGGACTTCCAGATCAAGGCTCGCGTCGACCAGCTCGGCATCGGCTTCCGGATCTTCCACCACGGCCACAACATCATCCTCCGGGGTGCGGCCGACCGCCGTGTTGTCGCGCCGCAACCGGGTCAGCGGCCGGCCGGGATCGGTCACCGCGCCGACGGCGTCGGGGGTTTCGGGCGCTTCCGTCCGGATTGCCCGCTGCTGCGGCTCCGGCAGCCGTGTGCGCGCGTTCCGCGGCAGCGGGCGGAGAACGGTCAGCGGCGCGCTGCCGGCCGTCTGCGGGCCTGCCTCAAAGCCTGTGCGCTCCGGCGGGCGGAGACGGGTCAGCGTATTCGCCCGAGCTTCGGCGCGCTCGACACCGGCCCGGAAGCGCGACGATGGGGCGCCGACATCAATGGGCGCGTCTCGGGCGAGTTGATCGGCGGCCAGGGCGGCAGTGCGCAACGCATCGGCCCGTGTCTGCAGGTCCAGCGCGCGTGTTGCCGGACTGCGATCCAAGACACCCGCCGCACCGCCGAAGATCGACCCCACCGCCGCGCTCAAGGCGATGTCGATGATTGCGTCCTGAAGCGTGACCTGATCGCCGAACATCTCCCTGCTGGGAATCAGTACGGGTTGCGCGGCGGTGGTGACGACGCCTTCCTCTCCGGCGCTCAGCGCAGCCCGTCCGCCGATCCGGCCAAACCGGGACACAGCCGCCGCGCGTGCCGCCGGTCCAGCGATCGGCACGAAGTTCAAGGGATCCGGCGCCGCACCGACGAGGGCCGCACCGAAAGCCGCGACCTGGTCGCCAAGGCTGGCGTCGCGATTGGCGATAAGGATCTGCCGCAGGCGTAACCGGTCGTTCTCCGCTGCCAGGGCGGCGGCCCGTTCCTCGGACATCCCTTCGTCCCAGGCCAGGTCCGGCCGGAAATGCGGGCTGTCCTGCCATTCCTGCCGCGACATGCGGGGCGCCTGGAACAGCCCCCGCACCGTGTCGCCGTCGTCGCCGAATGGGACTTCCATCTCCTCCAATGGCGATAGAGCCGCCGTCGGCGTCCGGGCCTGAGCGATCGCCTGACCGGGCAGGGATTCAAAGAAGCTCTGCCCAGAAACGGCACCAAGGAATTCGCCAAACCGGGTCCGGCGGGTCAGTGCCGACCTGGCGATTTCCAGGTCGGTCATGGCCCGGGGCTGGGCCTCGTAGGTGAAGCCCATCAGTTGTACACCACGCCACGCGACAGCATCTGGCGCTCGATATTCTGAAGCCGGTTTTGCAGCGCGTCGATTTCAGTATCCCGGACCCGGCCCCGCATCACATCGTATAGCGAAGCTTCGCCGCTGCGCTGGTCGATCTGAGATTGGATGCGCCGCGCTTCGGCCTCCAGGATCTGCTGCGTCGAGAATGAGTAGGTCTCGGTATCGACGCCGGGCACAGCGAGGCCGGTCGTGGGGTCCAGCAGGACGTAGTTCTCGTCCCCGTCGTTGACCCAGACGGCGTTGAACCGGAGATCGCGGATGTAGGCCATGGCCAGTTGATCATCGACCACGACAGAACCGGTGACGCTGCCCTCGCCGAGAATGTCCGCCTGGCGCTGGAGCCCTTGCCGAACTGCCTCAAGCGGCAGGGCCGTGACCTCGGCATCACCGTCGTCGCCGCGCTCGATCGTGATCAGCTCTTGCCGAAGCCGCTCCAGCCCGCCCTGAACCATGCCGGCGTCCAGGTCAGCCGGATAGGTGATGTAGGCCAACTGGGGATCGCTCAGCGTCGACACGGCGCCGAATAGCGTTTGGTTGGCATGCTCGATTGCCGCGTCGGCGTCGCCGTAGGTCGCCATGTGTCGTTCCGCGACCCGCTCGAACATCGCCCGTTCGTCCTGGGAGCGGACGGCAAGCCTGGGGTCCCGCAATTCAAAGGCGGCCCGCAGGTGGACCGTGACGGCCGATGCATCCCAGTAGCCGTTCAGCTCGTCCCGCAGTTCGCGGCGCTGGTCTTCCGTCGGCGGGGCTTCGATCGGGGCCGTGAGCGCGAACATCAGATCCAGCGCGTTCTGCCTGCGGCCTGGATCCCGGGCGATGTCCAGGACGTAGGCCATATCCGCGGGCATACCGGCGTCCGACAGTTGCCGGATCACACGCCGCGCCGTCGGTTCATCGTTCAGGCCAATGGTCAGGGCCGACAGGCTATCCAGCCGGGCGCCCATGTCGGTTTCCGCCTGCCATTGCATCACGAAGCCGGCTGCGGCCTGTTCCAGCATCGGAACCCGCGCCGCTTCGGGGATGCCGATATCGGCCTGGGCCTGCAGCGTCACCTGCATGGCCGTTCGCATCTCGTCTGGCGACAACTCGCCGATCGCGCCGTTGGGCTCTTTCATGCCCCAGGCTTCCATTACCGTGGGCACATGGTTCGCCACGTACCGGGCTGGCTGCTGGCGCATCTCGTGATCGGCCGCGATTGCAGCTTGCAGGCCGTTGTACAGCTCTTGCTGATGACCGAAGTCCGCGCCGGGCACCGGCTCCGCTTCGTCCAGCAAAGCCTGTTGTGCCGACGGGTGCAGTCCGGCCACCTGCCGGCGCCTCGCCCCCGCCTCGCGCACCCGCTCGACATCCTGCCAGATCTGGTCTGCCTCGGCCGCGTCGTACGCGGCGCCGATCTCTGCCCGGCTGACCTGGGAGGCGGCGGGGACCGCGACACCTGACAACTGCATGGTCTCTTCATCCTGGAGCCGCGGCCCAAGCACCGCCCGCGCTGCCGTCTGCTGCTGCCGGCGGAACTGATCCGCCGTCCGCCACGCTGCTGCCCTGGCCTCCGGTGAAGCGCCACGCCACCAGGCGGGGGCATCGGCGGGCGGTTCGGCCATGGTGGCGACCGATACGAGGGCGGGGCCGCTGGCCGTGGGGTCAAACCCTTCGGGCATCTCGCCGATGCCGGCCATCGCGACGCCGCCGGCAATGAGGTCATCGCCGTAGGGCTGTTGGCCGTTCTCGTGCTCGATCATCGCGGTGAGCACCGCCTGCATCGTCGCCGGGTTTTGCAGGTTGAGCTCCTGATCGACGCCGAAGCCGGTGGATCGACTCACCGCCGCCGCATATGCAGATACGTCGTTGCCGTCGCCGGCTGGCGCCCAACGGCCGATGATGCCGGCGATGGTGTTGAGGCCGTGGCGAGACTGGTAGATCTGAAGCAGTTCGGCTGCCGCCGCGATGCCGGCCGCGGGCGTCTCAAACCGCGCGAACCGCCCATCGTCTCCAACAGCACCCTGACGATCTGCAAACGGGCTGCGCTCGATGTTCAGAGCGTTGTTGTTCCGGATTCCGCGCGGTTGAGAGGCATCGACCTGAAACTGCGGTCCACCAGACAGTGAAAGAATGAGGTCCGGCGACTGCTGTGCGGCCAGCGCAGCAATTTGGTCGTATGCACCCTCGCGGAACCCATCAATCCGATCCTGCGTGACCACGTCCGGATGCCCGAGCGCTTGGCTCTGGCGCCGGATAACGTCTTCGGCCTGGGTCAGCGTGCTTTCGACCAGCGCCGGGTCATTCCACGCGGACTGCGCCAAGCGCATTGCCGTCGACAGTTCCGCGTTCGCCACCTCCGCCTGCATCGCGGTCCGCTGCTGACCGACATAGCTGCCCATGGCGCGGCGGGTCTGGAAAACACGGGCCTCAGTCGATTCCCGGAACAACCGCTGCGCCTCTGCCGTCGGCAGCGCCTCCAATAACCCCTGGTACCGGCGGCTGAAGGCCGCGTCGGCCTGCGGAAATCGCTGGACGGCATCCTGTCCGCGGCTCTGGAAGTATCCGTTTTCGCCATAAAGATCGGATGCGATGAACTCGTTCAGCGCCGTCCGGGCGGCGGCGGCCTCGGTCTCATTGGCCCGGATGAGCTTTTGTTCGGTGATCGCGAAAGCGGTATCGGCCAGGTTACCCAACCCGCGACCGGCCGATTCCAGCGCCTGCGCTTGGCTCAGGCCGAACATTCGCGCATCGACGGCGAGATCTTGATAGGCGTTCGGCAGGCTGTCTAACCGCTGCTGGAGTCGCGCTCCGGGTTGACTCTGACCGTAAACAGGCACACGTGGCACGTTAGCGCTCCTTACTAAGGTCGCTCGGATGAGGTTGTGGTCACTGATACTGATTTGTCTGATGACGCCTGTTGCGGCGCAGGAAGCCTGGACGGAGTGGCGTACCGTTCCGGCCGGCTATCTCACAACGATCTGCTCTTTGTCGTTCGTCCACAGCTCTGAGCAATGGACCCCCGACACTGACTGTCGCAAGTACTTGCCGGACTACTGCCCGACGAACGGCTTCATTTCTGATGTTCGTGATGGCTTCGTCAGTGACGAAATCATCGTCGCGTGCGAGGAATGGTTGGCTGAGGACCGCGAGGGCCAACAAGAACAAGCAGAAGTCCTACGCGAGCTCTGGGACATACTTCTCGAAGAGCGGCCGGTGGAGTAAATATGTACCTATTAGACCTGTTTTTGGTCATTTTGTACATCGCCGCTGTGTACTTCGCCGTTAAGAAGGTCGAAGCTTGGAGAGGAAAAAGCTTTTCCGATGTCGGTCTAGGGTTAATCATTTGGTTTTTCTTGTTTGGCCCATTCTTATTTATTTTGGCTTTGTTCATTTGACCGCACGTTTTTTTCATCGGCAAACGACGAAGGCGTGGCCCCGGGGCGCCACCGCCCCCATATCGAGGGACAGTTGGCATTAGCGATCACCCCACGCTAGCATTGCGAGCATGCGAACAGTCCTTGCGGTTCTGCTTTTGCTTTCGGACCCCGCGCTTGGGCAGGACACCTATGTTCATCCGGCAGATGAGCCGAGCCACATCCCCGGCATGACCTTCTGCGAATACTGCCGATCGACGCTTTTTCTCGAAGACCGCGCGGCTGACCGGCTGACGATCGATGCGAATTTCAACTGCGGCTTCTGCGATCTCGACGAGCGCGAGGCCGCTGAACAGGCGGATGCGCTACGCGAGCGCAGCGAGACCGTAGACGATCTGTTCGAGATCATTATCGACGGTGTGGGGCCAACCGAGTAGATGATCCCGTATTGGATAGAGCGTAACTTCATCAACATTTTTATAGTTGGTGTTTTGGTTGCCGTAGTTGTTGATATGGCCCTTCCGTTTTTCGAGGAACGTATTGACCGCACCAGGTATCTTTACCGTTACTGCCAAGACGAGGTGTTTCCCCCGGATGGCCGTTCTTCTGCCACTGACACTGAGATCTTGCTGCTATGCCGATCCGTCATACTAGAGCAGGACGAAATTGATCATCTGGGAGCCATTGTGGACATTTTTTTGGACGAAGGTCGTGAGTTATGAGGCGCAGACTTGTGCGCGCGGATCTGATTGATATCATTATATTTACTGTGTTCATTTCGCCCTTCGTGCTTGCGGTCTATTACGTAGTGAAGACTATTCAACTGCCGCTCGACGACCGTATTTACATGTACTGCACAAGTCGGGAGTTCGCAGAAGATCTATCGAACTCATGGGCAGGCGCAGACGACATTCGAGAATGCCACAGAGTCTTGTATGGGCCGGCGCGAGAAGAGGGTCTTGATGCTCTCATTGAGATTTTTTCTGAGAGCGGCCCAATCGAATGAAGACCGGCCGAAGCCGCCATCACCCCCCAAAAAATCCGCCCACGCTTCCGCCTGAGGTTCCGCCGCTGTAGCCGGCCAGCGACGAACCACCAGCCGGCGCGGTTTGGGTCCGGTAGCGCCACCACTGGTCAGCAATCCCGCCAACGCCGGTCAGCAGCGTGCCGACGGCGCCGGATGACGCGCTGTCAGCCTGCTGCCGGTACAGCCCGGCCTGTGCCCCTTGGTTCGACCCCTCCACCCGGTACTGCCAGGCTTCCCGGGCGGCGTTGTCGCGGATCGTCTGTTCGTCGATCGCCCCAAGGGCGGCGGTGTCGGCCAGGATGTCCAGTGGCGACCCCGACGCCACGTCGACGCCGGAGGCGGCCAGGGCGGCGACTTGACGGCCCTTCAACTGCTCGACCTGCTGACGATGCCGGCGGACGTCGATTTCGCCGCGCTGCTCGGCGTCGACCGCCAGGCGTTCGGCCGTGATCTGGTTGTTCTCCGCGACCTGGGCCTGATAGTTGGCCTGTGCGGCCTGTGCGGCGGCGGCGTCCTGCTGCCCCTGCATCTGGGCCAGCGTGCCGATACCCGACATCACCATTGCAGCCACGCCCCAATCACACATCGACCTGTCTCCAGAATGGATGGAACGGAAGCCGGTCGGGGCCATACGGGACCGCCGGATCAATCGCGAAACCCAGCCAGCGAAGCCAGCGGATCGACAGCCGGTTGCGCGCGTCGACCAGATTACGCAGCACCACAAAGTCCCGCTGCAGGTCGTCCAGCGCGCCGCGGCAACCGCGCAGGAACAGCGTGGCGTGCCTTTCGATCAGGCCCGTCCCCAGCAGCCAGGGCACGCCGGTTTCGCCCAGCAGGCTGGCCGGTCCGACCCCCCAGATCGCGCCCGGCTCGCCATCTGCGTAGCCCATGCGGATCACCGTCGACAGGCCAACGGCCCGCTCAAGCGCCTCCCGTGGCGTCCTGTGGCCGGCGGCCCAGACTTCGGCCCGATCGGCTGGCCGCATCCCGGCGGCCACCTGCGCCAGACCGGCGCGCGTCACGGGGCCGATCGAGACCTCAACCACCGACGGAAACCTCCGGCATCGCCGCCAGCAGGGTCAGCGGTAACGGGTCCGATTGCCGGATCCACAGGTCACCCTCGGTCGTCCACTGCGGCAGGATCGGCACGTCGACATCGCCGGTGAACGGTTGGATCGCCTCGCCCCATCCTTCGGTCGCGCGTTGTTTCCACTCGGTCAGCCTTTCGGGGGACGGACCCAGGAAGATCCCGCGGCTCTGCTCGACCCGCAGCGTCACCTTACCGACCCGCTTGTTGCGCCCCTGGACGGTGCCTTCCCGGCTGCCCAGGTCGACCGGAAGGGTCCGGATATCGGTGACATAGGCCAGGCCGACATGCGCCTTGCTGACGGCCACGTTCAGCGTGATCGCGCCATTGGCCACGGTAAGCCCGCGAAACACGTTGCCGTCGGCCAGGGCGACCACCTCGCGTCCTTCCAGATGCCACAGGCCGCCGAGCGTCGTCGTCGCCGGTCCGCTGTAGGATAGCCCACTGTCGACGAAGAAGGCGTCCTCGATGGCGGTGAAGGTTCGGCTGCGCAGGCGTTCGATGTAGCGCACGTCGCGGCCGTCGACCGTCCGCTTGACGATCACATAGACCGCGTCCTCGTCGCCCTCGCTGACCGCGCAGACCGACTCCACCGTGCCGTCCGTCTCATGCTGGGCCCAGCCCCACACTTCGTGCTCTCGCATGTAGGTCAGGGTCAGCAGCTTGCCGTCCTCGCGCACGCACCAGACCAGCGAGTACGGGACCTTGGCGAACGCCCATTCTTCGATCGCGTGGCCCTCGAACAGGTGTTCGGCCAAGACCGACAGGTTGGACCCGGCATAGCCGTCCGACTCGAACGAATAGGCCAGATCCCGGACCTTCGACCCTTTGTCCTGGACGAACAGCAGGGTGTTGCCGACCACCAGCGGTGGCACCGTGGCCGAACCCCAGTACGATTGCGGCCGGCGCTCGATCGACGACGGCGTGATGAAGCCGGTGTCCGAGGTGCCCGTCAGCCGCCATTCCGCCCCGCTGGTCAGCACGATCAGGTTGTCGAGCGGCACCATATGGCGGATCGCGTTCACCTCCCGGGCGTAGATGGTCACCGTGACCGCATCGTCGTCCTTGGCCGGGTTGGAGACGTTGAAGTTCTCGAAATTGGCCGAATTCGACATCCAGATCGTCTGCGGATTGTTGGTCGAATTGCCGAAGACGAGGCGCTGCTCGTAGAAGGTGGCCGTCGCCGGGTAGTCGCCGGCGCCATCGAAGGGGTTGCGGGCTTTCGGCGGGGTCGAAGAGCGATCCGGCTCAATATTCTGGTCGACAAAGGCCACCTGTTCAGTATCGCCAATGAAGGCATAGATACCGTTGTCTTCGCGATAGACAACGTACTTCTCGGCGCCACTTACGGCATTCCAAGACATCGTGTTTCTGTTTGGGCTTGTGTTCAGGTTGTTGGTCACGCTATCCGCGGTCGACGGCAGCGACTCCTCGCCGGTTTCCTCGGCAACGGCAGTGACTCGGTACGAGTATGGGGTCGATCCTGATCCGACAGTCGCCGAGACATTGAGGCCCGTCGGCGCCGCGATCGTCGGCGCGAATGTCACCGTCGTCAGGGTCCAGGCATTGTGATCGGTGCGGCTCAGCTTGCGCGGCGCGTGGCTCGGATGAACCAGATACATCACGTCGTTGGACTGGACGAAGCCCAGCGCCGGGATCTGGGCCTCGGTGTAGGGCGTGGCGATCTGGTAGATCTTTGCCACCGTGCCGCCAGACGTGAACGCGGTGTAACCGGTGCCGTCCAGGTTGCTACCGTCCTTGGTCTTCAGCGCGATGGTGTCCGGTGACTGAACGCTGACGATGAAGGTCCGGCCGTTCAACTCGGTCATGCCGCCGACGCCCGACACGAACACCTCTTCGTTGTCGCCGTAGCCGTGGCCGGTGACGGTCAGCACCACCGGGTTCGCCTGGGTCGCACCCGTCAGGGTCTGGGCCGTTTCGGTCACCAAACCGCCGTTGCGGACAACCCGCAAGGTCTGGTCGCCGAACACCAGGGCATAGGCCTGCTCGGTGTTGAACTGGAAGGTGATCAGCCGGTGCCGCTTCGCACTGTCGGCCACCTCGCCGATGAACTGCAGGCCCGGCCGGTTGGACAGCCCGCCATGCAGGCGCACGAAGGCATTGCGGCACAGCCGGACGCCAACCTGGTACTTGCCCAGCTCGACCCGGCCGTACAGGGCCGGCGCCAGTTCGCCGCCGGCGAACGACGGCTGGATGATGCGTGTCGGCATGGGTCAGATCCGCCCGGCAATCCAGTCGGCCGCCCGGTCGATCCGGGCTGGGGCGTCGCGGTTGTTCGCCGCCATCGCCGACGACATCACGATCTGGAAGTCGCGCATCATCAGATTGCGCATCTCCCGATCCGACAACAGCGGCATGGCCAGTTCAGCCGCCAGCTTGCAAGCCAGCGCCTCTACGAACAGCGGTTCGAACTGCGTAGGGTCCTCGACCCGCGCCGTGTAGATCAGCACCGCGTCGGGCTGATGGGTCAGCAGCACCCGTCCGCGAACCTCGTATTTCGGCGTCGCCACATTGGGCAAGCTGGCGATGGCAGGGCTGGTGCCCGTCGCATCGACCGTGGCACCGACGCCGGCTGCCGGTTCGACATAGCGGGCGGCAAGGCCATCGCTGGGCAACTGGTAGGCGTACGACCACTCCGCGGGCGCAGGCTCGGTCAGCTGCGCCAGGGTCTGCCGGGCCGTTGCAAAACGCCATGGCACCATGCGCAGAAGCGCGTCCCGCGTAGGCTCGAACAGCAGGTCACAGTGGATTGACTGCGACGAACCTTCGGCCAGGGAATTGATGGTCCGAACGCCCAGTCGTACCAGCGCCAGATTGCAGATTTCGACGGTCGACGTCATGGCATCTCCCCGAAGCGGATGGGGCGACCCGAAGGCCGCCCCATTCCATCAGTCGTTGCCCTGGTCACCCGCCCCATCCGGGTTGGGCGTCTTGGCCGTGTCCGACGGGGCCTGCGTAGGCGAACGCCGTCCCCGCCGCGGTGCACCGAGCCTTTCAAGACTGCTGCCGGCG
>JANQIU010000055.1 GCA_028281985.1 Alphaproteobacteria bacterium
CAGGTGATCCGGGCGCGCAGCTTGTCGGCGGCGGCCTCCGACACCGCCCGGTCGGTCAGCAGGTGTTCCGCCCCATAGATCTCCGGCGTTTCCGACAGGACCGCGGTGCCGCCCTGGCGCACCAGCAGGTCGGCGGCGACACCCAGCGCCGGGTTGGCCGATACGCCGGAATAGGCATCCGACCCGCCGCATTGCAGGGCAAGCGTCAGGTGCGAGGCGTCGACCGGGGTCCGCCGCGCCAGGTCGGCGTCGGGCAGCATCTCGCCGATGATATCGACCCCGCGCTGCACCGTCCGCCGGGTGCCGCCTTCGCCCTGGATGGTCATGGTCCGGAAGGCCGGTCCCCGCTCGATGCCATAGGCCTCCAGCAGGAAGTCGATCTGGTTGACCTCGCAGCCCAGGCCGACCATCAGCACCCCGGCGAAGTTGGGGTGCCGGGCAAAGCCCCACAGCGTCCGCTGCAGGTTGTCGTAGCCGTCGCCGGAATCGGCCATGCCGCAGCCGGTGCTGTGCACTAGCGCCACCACCCCGTCGACATTCGGGTGGTCGGGAATGCCGTCCCGGTTCAGCGCCGCCGCGATCCCGCGGGCGACCGTGGCCGAACAGTTCACGCTGGTCAGCACGCCGATATAGTTGCGGGTACCGACCCGGCCGCTCGGCCGGACGAATCCGTCGAAGGTGGCGCGATCGGCCACCGGCGGCGGGTCGACCGGGGCGAGGCCGGCGGCGGTGCCGTGCCGCTGGCGATCCTCGCCGATCTCCAGATTGTGAACATGGACGTGCTGGCCGGGCGCGATGTCTTCGGCGGCATAGCCGATCACCTGGCCGAACTTGTGCACCGGCCGGCCCCGGGCAATCGGGCGCACCGCCAGCTTGTGCCCGGCCGGGATGCGCTCGGCCGCGGTGATGGCTTCGTCCGCCGCCGGGGTTCCCGGCAGCATCTCGATGCGGGCGACGACGACCTCGTCGTCGGGGTGCAGGCGGATGGTCAGTCTGGACACGGCGTGGGTTCCCGGTGCAGCAAACCCCGAGTATGGGCATTGTGCAGCGGATCGCCAACGCCGGTCCCGGCGCCGGTGCCCCCGGTCGTCATCCAGATCCCCCAAATCGCCAGCGGAGCCCGGCATGCCCCAGTTCGCCACCTATCCCAGCCTGAAGGACCGGGTCGTCTTCATCAGCGGCGGTGCCACCGGCATCGGCGAGACCCTGGTGGAGCATTTCTGCGCGCAAGGGTCCAGGGTCGCCTTCGTCGACATCAAGGTGGCGGAAGGCCAGGCCCTGGCCGACCGGATCGCCGCGGCGGGCGCCCCCAAACCACTGTTCATCGACTGCGATCTGAAGGACATCCCGGCATTGCAGGCGGCGATCCGCCGGGTGGGCGCGGAGCTGGGCCCGGTCGGCGCGCTGGTCAACAACGCCGCCAACGACCAGCGCCACCGGCTGGAGGATGTGACCGTGGAGCTCTGGGACGACCGGATGGCGGTCAACCTGCGCCACTATTTCTTTGCCGCCCAGGCGGTGGCCGAGCAGATGAAGGCCAATGGCGGCGGGTCGATCGTCAACATCGGCTCGTTTTCCTGGAAGCGCGGCGAAGGCGAGATGCCCGGCTACGTCACCGCCAAGGCGGCGATCCACGGGTTGACCCGCACGCTGGCCCGCGACCTGGGCATCCACCGCATCCGGGTCAACACCATGATCCCCGGCTGGGTGATGACCCAGCGACAGGTCGATTTGTGGGTCGACGCCGAAGGCGAGGCCAAGATCGCCCGCAATCAGTGCCTGAAGGACAAGGTGCTGCCGGCCGACGTCGCCCGCATGGTTCTGTTCCTGGCCGCAGACGACAGCCGCATGTGCTGTTCGCAGGAGTATCTGGTGGAAGGCGGCTGGGTGTAAGGCGGATAGCGCGCCGGGTCAGCCTTCGGCGTCCCCGGCCGGTGCGCGCGCCAGCAGCCACTCGTAGACCGTCTGGGCCGGGGCGTCCGTCAACGTGGCGGTCGCCAGATAGTAGGCCGGCCAGCTGGCATGGGCGCAGTCCGGCACCGCTACGATGTCGGCGGCCATGTTGCCGGCCGACCGCAGCGCGTCGATCATCCGCGCGGCCTGCTCGTAGGGAATGAAGGCATCGTCGGTGCAATGGACGGCCAGAAACGGCGTCGTCGCCAGCGCCGCGTTGGACCGCTCCTCCGGCGTCAACAGGGCGACGTCGTCGCGGAAGGTCAGCGGCCGGACCAGCGGATCGACGATGCTGTCCGGCGCCGCCCCGGCGAAGCCGACCGCGGCGGCGACCTCCTGGGGATAGCGGGTCAGGTAGTCCCAGGTGGCGTTGCCGCCGACCGACAGGCCGGTCACCATCAGCCGCGACCGGTCGGCCGGCAGCCCGGCCAGGGCGGTGTCCAGCGAGGCCCGCACCCAATCCACGTCCCAGGCCCGCCAGTCCGGCTTCATCTGCGGTGTCACCAGGATGGTGTGGTCGTGCAGTTGCCCAAGGGCCGGGTAGGCCCCCGGCGGCGTGTTGCGCAGCCGGGTCCGGTCGATATCGGTGCCGCGCTCCCCCAACCCGTGCAGGAACAGCATGACGGGCCAGCCCCCGGCCGGCACCGGCCGGTCGGCCGGCGGCATCTGCACCAGCACCGCCTGGCCGTCATAAACCGCGACCCGCTCGCGCGCCGGCAGCGGTTCGATCGCCGCACAGGCGGTCAGGGCCAAGAGGGCCAGCGCCGCTAGGGCGGCCGAAAACCGCCGATGCCGGTGCGGTCGGCCGGTCGCATATCTCGGAGGCGGCCTGAGTTTTGTGCTGGCAGTGCGCTGCTGGCGTCGATTAGGCGCTCCGAGGATCCAACAATTCATGCTTCTATCGGTCTCACGCGTCTTGCCCAGTGATTGGTACGCCCCGAATCGCCGCTGGGCGCCGGTGACTGGAGTACGGATGGAAACAGGCATGCTGCACAGCCGGTGTCCGTAGACCCCCTGGTTCCCATACCGTCGGGCCTGCCGAGAACGGCTTTGGTCAGGCGATTACCGTCTCACTTCGGCCCGTCCTATTCAGTTTCCATCAGGCCTTTGATCCTGGATTTTCAGTCTTTCACCCAAACGCCTGGATCCCCGTCTGCGCCCGGCCCAGGATCAGCGCGTGGATGTCGTGGGTGCCCTCGTAGGTGTTCACCGCCTCCAGGTTCATCACGTGGCGGATCACGTGATATTCGTCGGCGATGCCGTTGCCGCCGTGCATGTCGCGGGACTGGCGGGCGACGTCCAGGGCCTTGCCGCAGGAATTGCGCTTGATCATGGAGATCGCTTCCGCCGCCAGGCGGTTCTGGTCCATCAGCCGGCCGGCGCGCAGGCAGGATTGCAGGCCGATGGCGATTTCGGTCTGCATGTCGGCCAGTTTCTTCTGGACCAGCTGGTTGGCGGCCAGCGGCCGGCCGAACTGTTCGCGGGACAGGACGTAGTCGCGGGCGGCATGCCAGCAGAACTCGGCCGCGCCCAGCGACCCCCAGGCGATGCCGTAGCGGGCGCGGTTCAGGCACCCGAACGGGCCCTTCAGGCCGCGGGTGTTCGGCAGCAGGTTCTCTTCCGGCACGAACACCTCGCCCATCAGGATCTGGCCGGTGGTCGAGGCGCGCAGCGCGAACTTGCCCTCGATCTCCGGCGTGGCCAGGCCGACCATGCCGCGCTCCAACAGGAAGCCGCGGATCACGCCTTCGTCGTCCTTGGCCCAGACCACGAACAGATCAGCGATCGGCGCGTTGGTGATCCAGGTCTTGGCCCCGGTCAGCCGCCAGCCGCCTTCCGTTTTGCGCGCCCGGGTGCGCAGGCCGCCGGGGTCGGAGCCGTGGTCCGGCTCGGTCAGGCCGAAGCAGCCGACCAGCTCGCCGGTGGCCAGCCGGGGCAGGTAGGCCTCCTTCTGCGCGTCCGTGCCATAGGCGTGGATCGGGTGCATGACCAAGGAGGACTGGACGCTGAGCGCCGAGCGGTAGCTGCTGTCCACCCGCTCGATCTCCCGGGCGATCAGGCCGTAGGCGACATAGCCGACGCCGGCGCAGCCATAGGCTTCCGGCAGGGTGGGGCCGAGCAGGCCCAGGCTGCCCATCTCATCCAGGATCGCCCGGTCGAAGCGGCCGTGCCGGTTGGCCTCCAGGATGCGCGGCATCAAGCGGTCCTGCGCGTAGGCGCGCGCGGTGTCGCGGATCAGCCGCTCGTCCTCGGTCAGCTCCTCTTCCAGCAGCAGCGGGTCGTCCCACTGGAAGGTGTCCGCCCTGGCGGCGGCGGCCAGTTCCGATACGGCCATGGGTCCGGGTCCTCTCGTCCTGCGGGCGGCCGGCGTTTGAACGCAAGGTTGCGGAAGCCGGGGCCGCCCGATATGGAGCGCGCGGGCGGCCTGTCCGCCGTCCCTCCCTTCCGGTAACAGGGGCCGATCGATGACCGCAACCCTGATCGACGGCAAGGCCACCGGCGCTGCGCTGCGTGCCCGCGTGGCCGAGGCGGCCGAAACCTTCGGGAACCGCGCTGGCCGGCCTCCGGGCCTGCGGGTCATTCTGGTCGGCGACGACCCGGCCAGCCAGGCCTATGTGGCGTCCAAGGAGAAGGTGGGGCGGGGCCTGGGCCTCGACTCGCGGGTGGAGCGGTACCCGGCCGACCTGCCCGAACCCGACCTGCTGGGCCGCATCGCGGCGCTGAACGCCGATCCGGCGATCGACGGCATCCTGGTGCAGCTTCCCCTGCCGCCGCAGATCGACCCGCAGCGGGTGATCGCCGCCATCGATCCGGACAAGGATGTGGACGGCTTTCACCCGGTCAATGTCGGCCGGCTGGTCGCCGGCCTGCCCGGCGCGCTGGTGCCGTGCACGCCTTATGGCTGCTGGATCCTGCTGCGCCAGACCCTGGGGACCGACCGCCTGGATGGGCGGACGGCCTTCGTGCTGGGCCGCTCAAACCTGGTCGGCAAGCCGATGGCGCAGCTGCTGCTGGCGGCCAACGCCACGGTGACCGTCGGCCATTCCCGCACCGAACACCCCGCGGCCCTGGCCCGGCAGGCCGACATCCTGGTCGCCGCGGTCGGCCGGCCGGGCCTGGTGACGGCCGACTGGATCAAGCCGGGAGCCGCGGTGATCGATGTCGGCATCACCCGCGTGGACAAGCCGGAGGGCGGCTACCGCCTGGCCGGCGATGTCGATTTCGACGCCGCCCGGGCGGTGGCGGGCGCCATCACGCCGGTGCCTGGCGGCGTCGGGCCGATGACCATCGCCGTCCTGCTGCGCAACACCGTGGTCGCCGCATCCCGCCGAACGGGCACCCCCGTCCCCGACCCGGTCGACCTGCTGTTGTAGCCCTCGGCCGGCTAAAGCCCTCCCCCTTGATGGGGGAGGGTTGGGTGGGGGTGAACTGGCCAGCGGAGAGGCGGATGAAGAAGCATCCAATCGACGGCGCCATCCGCCGGGCCCGCGAGCTACGCCGTGAGATGACGGACGCGGAAGTGACGCTCTGGCGAATGCTCCGCCTGCGTCAGATCGGGGGTTGCAGGTTTCGTCGCCAAGTGCCCATCGGGCGCTACATCGCCGATTTCGTCTGTCACGGGGCGAGCCTCATCATCGAGGTCGACGGCGGTCAGCACGATCGCCGATCGGAACAGGAAGTTCGCCGAACAGATTTCCTGATGGGGCAGGGCTACCGCGTCCTGCGTTTCTGGAACAATGACGTTCTGGCGAACCCAGACGGGGTTCGTGCAGCGATCGCAGAAGAAGTGCGGCACCATCACCCCCACCCAACCCTCCCCCATCAAGGGGGAGGGCTTTAGCGCCGCCCTTACACGCCTGCGGGCATGTTGGCCGGGTCGCGGGTGACGCGGCGGGGGGCGGTCAGTTCCTTCCAGCGGGACAGCGCCCGGTTCGGTGCCGGGTTGGGGTCGCGGCCGACGAACTGGCCGTGGCCGGGCTGGGCCTTGACCGTCGATTCCTCAACCGCCACCGCGCCGCGGGTCAGGGTGAAGCGGGGCAGGCCCGTCACCTCGATGCCTTCGAACACGTTGTAGTCGATGACCGACTGCTGGGCGGCGGCGCTGATCGTCTTGCTGCGCTTGGGGTCCCAGACGACGATGTCGGCATCCGCCCCTTCCACGATCGCCCCCTTCTTCGGGTAGAGGTTCAGGATCTTGGCGATGTTGGTGGAGGTGACGGCGACGAATTCCTGCATCGTCAGCCGGCCGGTGGCCACGCCCCGGGTCCACAGGACCGGCATCCGGTCCTCGATGCCGCCGGTGCCGTTGGGGATCTTGGTGAAGTCGCCCAGGCCCATGCGCTTCTGCTCGCTGGTGAACGAGCAGTGGTCGGTGGCCACCACCTGCAGGCTGCCGGCGGCCAGGCCGGCCCACAGGCTGTCCTGGTGCGCCTGGTTGCGGAACGGCGGCGACATCACCCGGCGGGCGGCGTGGTCCCAGTTCGGGTTGGCGTACTCGCTTTCGTCCAGCACCAGGTGCTGGATCAGCGGTTCGCCGTAGACCCGCATGCCCTTCTGCCGGGCCCGGCGGATCGCCTCATGCGCCTGCTCGCAGGACACGTGGACGATGTAGAGCGGCACGCCCACGGTGTCGGCGATCATGATCGCCCGGTTGGCGGCCTCGCCCTCCACCTCCGGCGGGCGGGAATAGGAATGCGCCTCCGGCCCGCTGTTGCCCTCGGCCATCAGCTTGGCCTGCAGATGCGCCACCACGTCGCCGTTTTCGGCATGCACCAGCGGCATGGCGCCCAGATCGGCACAGCGCTGGAACGACGCGTACATCTCGTCGTCGTCGACCATCAGCGCGCCCTTGTAGGCCATGAAATGCTTGAAGGTGGTGATGCCCCGGTCGACCACAGCGGCCATCTCGTCGAACACCTGCTCGCCCCACCAGGTGATGGCCATGTGGTAGGAGTAGTCCATGCAGGCCTTCGACGACTTGTTCGACCACATGGCCAGGCCTTCCAGCAGGCTCTGGCCCGGCGACGGCAGGCAGAAATCGACCAGCATGGTGGTCCCGCCCGACAGCGCCGCCCGGGTGCCGCTTTCGAAATCGTCCGCCGAATAGGTGCCCATGAAGGGCATCTCCATATGGGTGTGCGGATCGATGCCGCCCGGCATGATGTAGCAGCCGGTCGCATCCAGCACGGTGTCGCCGGACAGGTTCGGGCCGATCTCGACGATCCGGCCGCCCTCCACCAGCACATCCGCCTCGTAGGACCGGTCGGCGGTCACCACGGTCCCGCCCTTGATCACCTTGCTTGCCATAGCCCTGTTCCTTGTCGGTTGCGATCGGCGTCACGCCGCCGTTCGGGGCCGGCGTTGTTGCCGGCGCGCGCGTTGTTCTCACCGGATAAATCGTAACCGGGCCACGACGCAACAGGCGCTTGCGCGCCGGGGCGGGGGACCGGCGTCAGGCCGGCACCAGGTTCAACTCACCGACCGCCTTGCGGACATCCTCGGGCCAGAGGAACAGGCGGTCGGCCGGCGCCACCCGGAAATAGTCCTGCGGCCGGTGCAGCTTGGCCGTGCTCATGTCGGCGCAGTAGCGGGTGATCCAGCCGAAGCGGCGTTGCGACGTCACCTCGACGCCATTGACGATGTCTTCGGTGATGCCGTGCAGGCGGTCCATCATGCGGTACTCGTAACCGGTCAGCACCAGCGGGTCGGCCCATGCGCCCCGGCCTTCCGCCACGGCCGACCGCGCCGCGTCGTGGAACATCGGCAGATCCAGCTCATTGGGGATGTTCGGGTACAGGATGAAGGTCGCGGCCCAGCCGCTGTCGACCATGTTGAAGTTGAAGGTGGCGCGTTCGCGCCGGGTCATCGCCATCCGCTCCTCGCGGTTGTAGTCGGGCGAGATATAGGCCAGCAGCCGGCCATAGCGGTCGAACGGCGCATCGGACACACGGACGAACAGGCGCCGGATGCTGCCCGTCGGCCGGGTCAGCCGCTCGTCGAGGAAACGCTGGAACGCGCCTTTGGCTGCGTTGCCCTGGGCTTCCTGGCGCGTGCCGGCATCGCCGGTCTCCAGCCGCGGGATCAGATAGGCCGCCAGATCGCGGTCGATCGGTGCCCTGCCTTCGCGCATCCACTGTGCCAGCTCGACGAACGGGGCGTCCTTGCCTTCGGGATTGCCGAAGGTTTCCGGCGTGTCGATGGACAGCATGCGGATCGGCACCTCGATCTTCGGCGTGTCGCCGTCGGAGATCGAGGTCAGCTTCTTGTCGCCGACGCTATCCAGGGTGAATCCGGCCGGCTGCCAGAAAATCTTCAGGTCGCCCATAATTGCCTCCCGTTTGAGATGAATTTGGCTTTTATCGAACATGACGCGCAAAAACCTTACCCGTCTAACATTGCCGCTTTGTGACAGATCCTCGGCGCGGCGCCCGCCCGGACGGGATTCGCTATGGAAAGCAAGGGGTTGCCCGGTCGCATATCGCCTGTCCGCATACAACCCTGGCAATAGCTATTCTCTGACCGCTGCCATCTGTTTCCGCTTCTGCTACTCGATATGGAAACACAGCCAGTGGCCGAAGAAGTACCTGAACAAGGGCCGATGACGAATCCCCGCGGAGTGACCACGCCCATGTCCATGGACCCCCAGGCCATCGACGACGATGCCCCGCATCTGGCATCGGCCGCCGCCGACGACGTCGTGATCGATGTTGTCGGTATGCACAAATGGTTCGGCCCGTTCCACGTGCTGCGTGACATCAATCTGAGCGTGCGCCGGGGCGAGCGGATCGTGATCTGCGGTCCCTCCGGATCGGGCAAGTCGACCCTGATCCGGTGCATCAACCGGCTGGAGGAACACCAGAGGGGCACCATCGTTGTCGATGGCATCGAGCTGACCGGCAATCTGAAGAACATCGATGCCGTCCGCCGCGAGGTCGGCATGGTGTTCCAGAGCTTCAACCTGTTCCCCCACCTGACGGTGCTGGAGAACTGCACGCTGGCGCCGATCTGGGTGCGCAAGATGCCCAAGGCCGAGGCCGAGGACGTGGCGATGCGCTATCTGGAGCGGGTGCGCATCCCGGAACAGGCCAAGAAGTATCCGGGCCAGCTTTCCGGGGGGCAGCAGCAGCGCGTGGCCATCGCCCGGTCCTTGTGCATGAGCCCCAAGATCATGCTGTTCGACGAGCCGACGTCGGCCCTCGATCCGGAGATGATCAAGGAGGTGCTGGAGGTGATGGTCGAACTGGCCCAGGAAGGCATGACCATGTTGTGCGTCAGCCACGAGATGGGTTTCGCCAAGACCGTGGCCGACCGGGTGATCTTCATGGACGCGGGCGAAATCGTCGAACAGGGGCCGCCCGACACTTTCTTCACCAAGCCGAAGAGCGACCGCACCAAGCTGTTCCTCAGCCAGATCCTGCACCATTAGCGGCGGGTCCCGCCCTAAGGAGCCGCCCGCCATGCGGCTTTACGGTTGCCGCCAGCCTGTCTCGGCCTCGCGATACAGTTCGTCGGCGGTCACGGCGGCGGCCCGGGCGGATGCCAGGGACTGGCTGTATCGTTCGGCTTCGCCCGGGTCGGCGAAGACGACGTCGTCGTCCGCCACCGTCCACCCACCGGCCTGCTCGATCAGGAGGTCGAGCACGTCCGCCAGCCGATCAGCGTAGACCGCTTCCGCCTGGTGGATCTCCAGCAGACGACCGCGCGCGCCCATCATTCCGTCGACGAAGTGGTCGGCGAAGCTGGATGCCTCGTTCGACGGGATCCCGCTTTCCCGTGCCAGAGCCGGCAGCGTCTGGGCCATATCCCGAAGAAGGGCCGTCTCGGCGTCATGGGCCTCGATTCTCGCTGGTCCGAAGCCGCGCACCTGCTCCCGAAGATCCCGCAACGCGTCGATGGACAGGTCGCGGGCCGCATCGGCGATCGCCTGTTCCGGGCTGGTTTGCAGAATCGGCGGGATCTCATGCATCACCGGGTGTTGCTCGGCCACTTCCGCGGCGATGGCTTCGGCGCGGGCCAGAGCGGTCTGGAGGAAGACCTCGACGCCGGTCGATCCTTCGAGATCGCGAATGACCTCCAGCGCTTCCTGCGCCGTCGCCGCGTCGGTGACCTGATCCTGGATCTCGGCAACGCTGGCGCGGAACCGGCCTGTATTGCCGATCTGAACGGTCGTGATAACGAGGGCCAGCGCCGCGGCAGCCGGCATGGTGAACCGCCTAAGCTGCACCAGTCCCCAGGCGATCAGGGCCAGGACGCCCCACCACAACCCAAACGTTCCCAGCAGCCGCCCCAGGTTTCTGGCGATCTCGTCCTGGCTTGGCCCCATCACGGCGAGGGCAATGCCGAGCCCCAGACATACAATGGCCGCCAACACACCGAGGCGGCTGGTCTTCCAAGACCGGTTGGGCGGGGGGCTTTTGTGATCGACGGCCATTCCGACACTGCCTTCGGTTGCGATGGGCTGGGTCGCCGGATTGTAGGGCTTGCGGCCCGCCCGGTCTCGCCGGAGGCCATGGCCCAGCCCGCGCCGCCCTGCGCCTGATGCGTGCCAGACATCCGTGGTCTTCGGAAACCGATTTTTTCGCTAGCCGATCGCAGGGGCCTTCATGGGTCCGACAGCGGCTGCGTCCGATCTCCTCTCCCGAAGTGTCGCATTCCTGAGACAAGGCGGTCGGACGATCGCCGCCGCTCTGGCTGACATCGATTGCTCCCTTTGAGAGTATCGCGCGCCGCGTGCTGCAACCTGGCGATGCCCGCATTGCCAGGAGAAACGATCAACGGTCACGCGAAAGTCGGGGCGCACCGGGCATCGGCCCTTGGCCATGCGCGGGATCGGGATCCCCAGAAGGAATTGGAGGAGAACACCATGCCCAAGACCATGAAGGCGGCTGTCGTTCACGCCTTCGGCCAGCCGCTGGCCATTGACGGCGTCCCCACACCGGAGCCCGGCCCGGGGGAGATCCAGGTCAAAATCCAAGCCTGCGGCGTGTGCCATACCGATCTGCATGCCGCCGAAGGTGACTGGCCGGTGAAGCCCGAACCGCCGTTCATCCCCGGACATGAGGGCGTGGGGTTCGTCTCCGCCGTTGGGGCCGGGGTCCGCAACGTCAAGGAGGGCGACAGGGTCGGTGTGCCGTGGCTCTACAACGCCTGCGGGCAATGCGACCATTGCCTGGGCGGTTGGGAGACCCTGTGTGAAAGCCAGCGCAACACCGGCTACTCGGTGAATGGCGGGTTCGCGGAATATGCGATCGCCGATCCCGGCTATGTCGGCCATCTGCCCGGCAATGTGGATTTCGTGGATATCGCGCCGGTGCTGTGTGCCGGTGTGACCGTCTACAAGGGCTTGAAGGTGACGGACACCAAGCCGGGGGATTGGGTCGTGATTTCCGGCGTCGGCGGCCTTGGCCACATGGCGGTCCAGTACGCGAAGGCGATGGGCCTGCGTGTGGCGGCCGTCGATATCGACGACGCCAAGCTCCAGCTTGCCCAGCGGTTGGGGGCGACGGTGACGGTGAATGCCGCGACGACCGATCCGGCCGACTTCCTGCACAAGGAGATCGGCGGTGCCCATGGCGTTCTGGTCACCGCGGTGTCGCCCGAGGCCTTCGAACAGGCGCTGGGCATGGTGCGACGGGGGGGAACGGTTTCGCTGAACGGTCTGCCGCCGGGCGATTTTCCGCTGCCCATTTTCGGCATGGTGCTGAACGGCGTGACCGTGCGCGGCTCGATCGTCGGAACCCGTCTGGACCTGGCCGAATCCTTGCGGTTTGCCGCCGAGGGCCTGGTGAAGGCCACGGTTGCCGCCGAACCGCTGGACAACATCAACGGCATCTTCGATCGCATGCACAAGGGCCAGATCGAGGGACGCGTCGTCCTCGACATGGCCGCCTGACGGCGGTCACCGAAGCCAGGCCGCGCCGGTAACCACTGCCGGCCGGCCGTCGCGGCCTAGTCGACGATCGCCACCAGTTCGAGCGCGAAGGTCAGCGCCTTGCCGGCCAGCGGATGGTTGGCATCCAGGGTCACGCTGTCGTCGTCGAACGCCGTTACCTGCAGGCGTTGGGATCCGGCCGACAGTTGCATGCCGACCTCAAGGTCGATGGTGGGCGGGATCCGGTCGCGGTCGACGACCTGGACCAGGTCGGGATTGGCCTGCCCATAGGCGTCGTCGGGGCCCATGGTCACCGTCTTGGTGTCGCCCGCCGCCATGCCGGTGACCGCATTGTCGAAGCCCGGGATCACCTGGCCGGAGCCCAGGGTGAACTCCAGCGGCTCGCGCCCGGCCGAACTGTCGAACTCGCTGCCGTCGTCCAGCGTCCCGGTGTAGTGCACGCGGACCGTGTCGCCGCTGGTCGCCTGTCTCATGCTCATGCCCTTTCGGCGCTCAAGGATGATCCGACGGCGCGTCTACGCCATTCGGTCGCATCACGTTTCGTGGAGTGGGGAGTTGCCCTGTGCGCGTCGGCACCTGGTAAAACGTAAAGGCGACCCGGCTTGTGTCAACGCGCCATAGGCCTCCGGCCAAGAGCGCCATCCGGCCGCGCGGCCTCGACAGGCCGGTATGGCGGCGCTACCAACCCGGCGCCGTGTCGGCATTCCGTCACCAATGGAAAAGATGATGCGACTGGCCCATGTCGGTTTGGGGGAGTGGGGTCTGAACTGGGCGCAGGACGTGCTGCCGCAGATCACCGACGCCAAGGTTGTGGCCTGGGTCGACGCGCACCCGAAAACGCTGGCCACCGCCCAGGTGAAGCTTGGGCTGCCGCCCGGCCAGTGCTTCCCCTCGTTGGAACAGGCGTGCAAGGCCACGGCGATCGACGGCGTGATCGGCGTGGTGGCGCTGACCGGCCACGAAACGGTCGCCCGAACCTGTCTGGACCTGGGTAAGCACCTGCTCCTTGAGAAGCCGTTTGTGCCCTCGGCCGAGATTGCCGCCGACCTGGCCCGGGCGGCGAAGGCGGCCGGCATCGTGCTGCACGTGTCGCAGAACTACCGGTACTATCCGGCGGTGCAGGCGGCACGGCAGATGGTGCGCGACGGTACCTTGGGCAAGCCGCTGTCGGTCGACATCGAGTTCGCCCGGCATGCGCCGTCCTTGGGCTACCGCTATTGGGACATCGAGCACCCGCTGCTGTCCGACATGTCGATCCACCACTTGGATCTGATGCGGCTGGTCCTGGGCAGCGAGCCGGCGGAGGTTTCCTGCTGGACTTGGAACCCGCCCGGCAGCCCCTTCGTCAACGACCCCGTCGGCATGGCCCGCATCCGGATGACCAACGGCGCCGTGGTCTGCTACCGCGGCAGCTGGCTGTCCCGCCTGCCGGACACTCCCTGGGCCGGCGTCTGGCGCATCGAATGCGAAGACGGCCTGATCCGCTTCACCTCGCGCTCCGGCGCCGACAGCTCGCTCGACGCCGACGCGCTGTCGGTTACCCGGCAGGGCAAGGCCGAGGAGGCGATCCCGCTACCGTCGATGGACCCCTTCGGCCGTGCTGCGGCCTTGCGCGCATTTCTGGATGCGATCGCGGCGCGGGGCGCGGTCGACGGGGCGGCGACAGCCGAAGACAACGTCCGCACGATCCGCTTCATGGAAGCGATGATCCAGTCCGCCGCGGAAGACGGCAAGGCGATCGCCGTCGGCTGAGCGGCCGGCTTGCTACAGGGACGATGTGGCACCGGGCGGCGGCCGATCCGGTAGCGATCGGTTCCGACCCTGTGCCGTCATGCGCCGGCCATCGACAGATGACGGTCCAATCTCCGTTGCAGGCGTCGACACTCAATCCAGCGGCTTCTGCCAGACCGATACATGGCTGGTGCTGACGCTGGTGAACGGCTCTCTCTTCCAGCCGCCCCAGCGTTCCTTCGGCGTCAGCCCGGCCAGCCGGGCCATCAGGTCGAGTTCCGCAGGCCAGACATAGCGGAAGGGGATCGATCGGCGCTCGACGGTTTCGCCGCGCATCCGGATGTGGTGCGACGTGAAGCGTTGGGTGACGACGTCGAACTCGTCGATGCCCCAATGCGCATCGCTCCGGTCGAACGCGAGAATGGTCTCACCTGGCGAAAGGCGCTGCAGCGGCGGCACGCCGACCTCGACCAGGAAGTACCCGCCGGGTTCGAGATGTGCGGCCGCGTTTCGAAAGCAGGCGACCTGCGCCTCCTGCGATGTCAGGTTGTTGATCGTGTTGTAGACCAGATAGACGAGCGAAAACCGCTGCGAAACGCGTGTCGTGGACATGTCGCCGATGGTGATGGGGATCGCCCCGCCGCGCGGTTTTGCGCCGAGCCGCGCCGCCATCGCGCGTGACAGTTCGATGCCTTCGACCGCGATCCCTTTTCGCGCCAACGGCAGGGCGATCCGACCGGTCCCGATCGCCAGTTCCAGGGCACGGCCATCGCCGGCAAGCTCGGCCAGGAGATCGACCACCGGGTCAATGACCGTCGGGTCTGACATGGCGTGATCATCGTCGTAGATCGCGGCGACCGCTCCGTCGAAATGGCCGTCGCCCTGCATCGTTCTGACCCTTCCGCCAACCTCGCTGGGACGAGACCGAGCCTGTTTCCCAGCCGACCCGGTTGGACGACCCGATCCGACGGGCGTCAACCGCCCATCCCACCGAGTCCGTATGGTTGCGGCCGGGTAGGTGTGCCGCCGGCCCGGCGACGATGCCGGGAGCAAGGCTTCTAGCTTGGCTTCGTTGGGTAGTAGAAACGCTCCCGCGTACAAGGTAGTGTGCGAAAATGTCGCAGCACGCGATCGCCCCGCATTGATCTCTGATCGTGCGCAATGGAAGCAACTTTGGTTATCGTTTCGTAAGGGGGTCCGCATCCGGCCCGGGTGCGGGGATATGGTTTCAGGTACCGGACGCAATCTTGCTCGGCAAATCGACCAATCTGTCGGGAAAGGAGGTCGACGCTTTTTAGAAGTATCTCATCAGGGGGAACATAACTTAGGGGGAACGCAAACGATGAATAGCGCCTATCGGAAGGAATGCCTCGTCACGCTGGCTGCCTTTGCGCTTGTAACGTTGATGACCCATATATTCCCGATGTATTTCCTGTTTCGGGGATTGACTGAATCGACAATATTCGGTTTCCCAACCCATTACTTTCTGACCATTGTCATCGGCTGGCTGGTGTTGATCCCGGTCTACTGGATCTACATCAACGTCAGCGAGAAAATCGACGCGGAGATCGCGGCATCCAAAGCCCCGGAGTCTCCGACACCGGCAGACGCGCCATCCGGTCAGCCCGCCTCGCAGCCGTCGCGAGGTGCTGACTAATGGCCCGGTTCGCACTCGCTCTTTTCGTCCTGCTTCTCCTTCCGCTGCAGGCGTTGGCGCAGACGGAGGCAGCCGCCGAGGCGGAGCCCGTCTTCTTTGAGTTCGTGCCCACAGAGGGCCTGTCGCTGCTGGGCAGCATCTACACGGTCGCGATGGTGGTGCTGTTCCTTTATGTCGGCTGGCTGTCGAAACGGCGCGTGGCCTCGGCCGAGCACTACTATGCCGCTGGACGCAGCGTCGGCGCGGTGTCCAACGGCCTGGCCATGACGTCGAACTATATGAGCCTGGCCACCTTCCTGGGCTTCACGGCGCTGCTGTGGAGCATTCAGTACTTCCTGGTCGCCATCGTGCTGAGCTTCCTCGGCGGCTTCGTGATGATCTCTATCGCCATCGCGCCCAGTCTGCGCCGATGGGCCAAGTTCACCAGCATGCAGTTCATCGGTGATCGGTACGGCAATGCGGCCAAGATCATGGCCGTGCTGTGGATGATCCTGCTGGCCCAGCTTTACCTGATCGGCCAGATGAAAGGCGTCGGCAACGTCTTCCAGGTGATGTTCCACTGGGATTACACGACCGGGCTGATCGTCGGCGGCCTGGTCGTTACCACCTATGTCACCATCGGCGGCATGTACGGCCTGTCGTACAATCAGACGCTGCAGGCGATCATCATGGGCATCGCGCTGTTCGTGCCCGCGGCGATCATCCTCTGGCGGCTCGATGCCGGCCCGGCCAGCGTTTTCCCCCCCTTCGGCTACGGCAGCCTGGTGCCGGAGATGATGGCGGCGCTGCCATCCTACTTCGATCCCTTCAGTACCGCCGACGGGGCGCTGCCGCTGACCCCGAAGTTCTACACGGCGATCATGCTCAGTATCGCATTCGGGACCATCGGCCTGCCGCATATCGCCATGCGGTACTTCACGGCCCCGTCGGTGCGGTCGGGCAAGATGTCGACGCTGTGGGGCATCGCCTTCATCGGCATCGTGTTCTTCACCACCTTCGCCATCGGCTTTGCCGCGAAGCTCTATGTGGTCAACGAGATCAACCCCAATGGCATGCAGATCGCGCCGGCGGAGGCGGACCTGTTGGTGGTGGTGATGAGCCAGGCGTTCACCCCGTCGTGGATCGCAGCACTGCCGGTGGCGGGTGCCCTGGCCGCCGGCATGTCGACCATCGGCGGGCTGCTAATGGTCATCGGCACCGGCATCGGCCACGACATCTACTCGACCGTGGCGCCGAAGGCGTCCGACAACAACAAGGTCAGGGCCGGCTTCTTCTTCACCGCGCTTGGCGGGCTGGTGACGATCGGGCTGGCGCTGAACCCGCCGGACTTCCTGCTGACCAGCGTCATCTGGGCCTTCGTCGTTGCGTCGTCGACCTTCACCCCGGTGCTGATCCTCGGCATCTGGTGGAAGGGCACCAACAAGCCGGGCGCCATGGCCGGCATGCTGGTCGGCGGCACCCTGTCGATCGTGCTGTGGTGGACCCAGGGCACGCTGTTCGGGGTGCAACTGGTCAATCTGGGACCGCTGGGATACCTGGTGACGGGCATCTTCAGCGCGTCGGCCGCCTGGTTCATCACCATCGTGGTCAGCCTGGCCACCGGCGGCGAAAAGGACGAGAAGATCCTGCGCGAGATCGACCGCATCCACGGCTGGAACGACTACGACCCCCGCCGGTACAACGGCAAGGCGTTCCCGCTGGCCTGTGCCGCCATCGCCCTGGCCTTGATGGTCTGGTCGGCCATGCCCGACCCGGCCTTCGAAGCGCTGGAGCAGGCCCAGGCCGAGCCGGCCACCGCGACTGAAGACGTGGCGGTCGTCGAGGCGACGGTAGAATAGCGTCTGGGGTACTTGCCCCGGGCTCTTGTTGCGAGAGGGGCCGCGCCCGCGCGGTCCCTCTCCCTTTCCCGGCCGATATGGGACCGGATTGTCTATGATGCTGTCAGACCTTTTCCTGCTGCGCGACGAGCCCTACCGGCACGCCTGCCTGAGCCCGCGTGCGCCCTACTGGATCACCGGGTTCATTGTGTGTGTCGGATGCCTGTTCGGCATCTTCGTCGCCGTTTTTCAGCGCACGGTCGGCGGGGAAATCCAGGGGATCGCCATCGCCGACATCCCCAACTGGATCCTGTTCATCGGCAACATCGTCCCCGGCATGGTGATCATGGTCGTGGTGCATGCCGGCATCACCATCGTCGCCTGGCTGATGGTCAAAGGGGTCAGTGGGCGCGGCCAGCTCGTGTTCCTGTACCGGGCGACGGCCTATCTCCTGCCGCTGGGCATCCCGGCGCTGCCCTATATGGCCGCGACGACGGTCCCCGACGCCGCCGACCGCGTGGGCCTGCCGTTGGAGGTAGCCTACGTGCCGCTGGCCGGGCTGGGCCTGTGCCTTTTCGTCCTCGGCCTGTTCCAGGCCATCCGGGTGGTCGAGGGGCTCGGCCTCTGGCGTGCCGCCATAACGGTCGCCGTCTTCACCCTGTTCTCGTTCTCGCTGCTGCTGATCGCCTGACCCGCCTGATCCCGTGCGGATTCCAGGTGCCGGGAACCGTGTCCCGTTATGGGTTCCCTCCCTTCGCCGGCCCTGCTCAAATCCACAAAGGGGCGGTATCCGGCCTTTGGATCGCCGATTTCTTGAGCGATGCCGACAATCGACGACGTGATCAGGAGGGCGCTGGGCTGGGCGCTCGCAGCTGGTTTGTTGGGGGACAGGGGGATGTGGAGCTACCATTCGGCCACCGAGATCGGTGACCTGGAAACGGCCGACGGTCGGGCGGAGGTTCGGCGGGCAAGCCGGGCCGCCCGGGCGATCGCCCAGCTGGGGGCGCCGATCGGGCCGGGACGCGCCCGGCCCTGGCCCGGACTGGCCCTGGAGAGCCAGGCTCTGGGCCGGGAGGCACGTAAGCGCCGCTTCTGGCAGCGGGTGATGCTCCCCGCCGGCGGGCTCCTGCTGGGCACGCCGACGCTCATCGCCGTAGTCGGTGTCGGTGGCGCGATGTATCGCGGAGAACTGGCCCAAGAGTCCGCCGAGATCGTTTCGATCGTCGGCTTCTTCTACGTCGCGACTATCGCACTGCTGATCCTGCTCACGCCGCTGTGGCTGCGGGAGTACCGGAACCGCGTGACCCGGATCAAGGACGCGGATATCCGCATCCGGCTGGATGCGGACGGTCTCCACGTCGCCGAAGCGGGCCGGACGGTCCTTGGCGGGACGTGGTCCGAGCTTGTCGTGGTCGACCTGGAGGTGATGCAGCAGCGGGTGCAGCGCGGCTCGCAGGTGTTCCTCCAGGGCCTGACGCTGGCGGATGCCACGGACCGACAGACAACCCTGAACCCCTTCGCCTTCGATGGCGGGCCGACCGTGTTGCGGAACGTCCTTTGGGCCCTGGCCGAGCACGGGCGGCTGGCGGTGGTCGGCCCACCCGCCGCAAGGGGACTCCTGGGCCGTCTTCCCGGGGCAGTGTTGCCCCGTCCGTCCGAGGACGGCACAGCCGCCAGACCGGCATCGAGTGGCCGCCGTGCCACGCCACTGGCCTACGCGCTTGGGGCGATCGCCTTGGTCGTCCTCCTGGGCCTTGGTGTAGGCGTTGCGGTGCTGACGCCCCGGGAGATCCCCCGACCCGACTACCGCGGGGAGGTGGCGGATCTCGCCAGCCTGGCGCAGCAGGTCGGGTCCCTGATCGATGCGGTGGAAGCCGAGGAGGTCGTGGCGATCAGCGATCTTTGCCGCGCCGACTTCTTCTACGACGTGACGCAGCGGGTTCCCATTCCGGAGGACGATGCGGACGCTTTGGCCCAGGCGATCGAAACCAGGGAGACGGCATTTGAGGCGCTTTCCCGCATAGCCGGCAGGGCGGGGATGGATTGGGAAGAAGAGAATGTGCGCCTGTGCGGTCCGTCTCCGATCTTCTTTGCCAGTCACCAGCTTCCCGTACGGGACTATTTGATCATGGCCAACCACGTCATCATCACGACACGGCTCGGCGAGCCGGTTGATCCGCAGATTATTTGCGCCCTCCAATTCCAGTACATGAATGTCATCATGAGCGCGATGGATGCCGACTCCCAGTCCGCGACCCCGATGGACAGCATGCGCGCCAGCTCGGCCGTTCAGCTGGCCCGGGACGCGGTTGACTGGGCCGTTGAAGAGCACGGCTTCCCATCGCTTACCGCCTGGATGACTGCTCGATGCCATTAGAGCAGGATACACAGACTAGGCGGAAGCAGACCCGACCCTATGGCTATGGCGGCCCGGTCCGGTCGAGGGTCCAAATCGGGACACCCGCCTCCCGGCCCCGAACCTTCCGGGTTCCGGCTTCGCTCAGCCTCTGCACCAGCGCGTCGCCTTCGTCCCGGCTGCGATCGATGGCGCGGACCAGGGCGTCGCTGACGATGAGCTCGGTGTCCAGGCTTCGCGTCAACTGCTCCAGGCGGCTGGCGATGTTCACCGTGTCGCCGATGACGCTGTACTCCAGACGGCGCTCGTTGCCGATGTCGCCGGCGATGACCGGACCATAGTGCAGCCCGATCCCGATCCGAACCGGGGCCTTGTTGGCGGCGCGGCGCTCGCGGTTCCAGGCGTCGAGTGCGGCAATCATGTCGAGCGCGCAGCTCAGGGCATTGCGCGCGTCGTGCTGGCCGGTTTCCGGCGTGCCGAAGGTCGCCATCAGGCCGTCGCCCAGATATTTGTCCAGCGTGCCGCCATTCTCGAACACCGCCCGGCCGAGGCGGTCGTGGTAGTCGCGCAGGATCGCGATCACGCGCTCCGGCGGTTCCTGCTCGCAAAGCCCGGTGAAGTCGACGATGTCGGCGAACAGTACGGCGACATCCTGCTGCCGGACGACGCCGAGCAACTCGCGCGTGTCCGCCAGCCGGTCCACCACATTGGGCGAGAAGTAGCGCGCCAGGTTGGCTCTGCCGCGCTCGGCCAGCGACCGGCTCTCCACCAGGCGGCGCGACCGGCGGACGACGATCGCGAGGCCGGCAGCGACCAGCAGGGTCACGATCACCTCGATCGCCCAATGCCCCAGAAAGACGAAGTCGGGGGAACTGGCGGCCGCGATCAGGGCCTGCGGCGTCCGCTCGGCCAGGTCGAGATTGGTGACGACGCCGGGCTGGCCGATCACCCAAACCAGCATCCCGGTGCGTGCAGTGACGATGCAGGCGCCGCACCACAGGACCAGGCGCGGACGCAGACTGAAAGCCGCCTGCATCAGGAAGACGAAGAAGAACGTAAACGGGCTGCCGTGCATGGAGAGCGCCGCCGGCACGTCGAAGTCCGAGTAGGGGTTGTCGATCACCAGGACGACCGCGAGCAGGGCGCAATCCGCGAACACGAAGACGTATTTCAGGACCTCCATGTGGAAGCGCATCCGCGCGCAGACATACTGCAGAAGGCCGAGCAGGCCGAACACGGCGACCAGCGACACGGCAAAGAAGTAAGCCGGCCCGGTGTTGGGATTGTCGACGATCTGCCACAGAAGAATGACCGCGAGCGCGATCGTCCGGGTCATGGCGGCGACCATCAGGCCCTGACGCTCCTCCCGGGCATAGGCGGTTTCGGTACGAACTTCCAACCGGTGACCGACAGTCTGCTGCCCGGCCGCGGGGGTCTCCGCGGCCGATGCCGGAGCCGTCATCGCATCCTCCCATTTCCGAGGGCGGTTCTGGTGCCCGCACCGAAAGGTTGGGCGGGATGATGGGGGATTGCCGCGCACGGTGCCAGAACTGGGCGGCACGCCGTGTTTCCGGCTAGCTGCTTAGCCGGCCCGGCGGCGGCCTTCGCGTCAGGTGGTTCCGCGCGCAGTTTACAAGGATCGCACCGGCGAAGGCATGCCGCGCGCTATCCCCAGCAAGACCCCGCAGGCACCGGGACATAACGGCCGGCGCTTCAGCAACCGCCTTCAGAGCAAGCCCGCCAGGAAAGGGGCACCGCGGACCGCCTGCACGAACGTCGCCGTCGTCACGGTGAGCGCGAGGGCGGTCAGCGCCAGCCCGGCGCCTTTCGGGGGTGTGCGGACCAGGGCGACGGCGAACCAGGCGAGCGGGACAAGCTGCATGATATGGGTGGCGAAGAAGTGGGGAACCCGCAGGTCGCCCACTTCGCGGGACCAGCCTGTCAGCCACTGCCGCCCCGCGTCTGCGCTTTCCACGCCGACATGGTGGCTGGTGCCCTGGGCCATGTAACCCGCGACGATCACGGTGGCGACGAATGTGGCGATGAAGCTGAGCGCGATCACGGAAGCTTCGGGAGCGGTTGAGTGTCGCCAGACCAGCACACCATAGGCGGCTGCTGCCGTGGTCAGTGTGACGGCGAAGACGCCCATGATCCCGTAGATCGTGACCATCGCCGGCGTGGACACGTTGAAATGCGACCCGGTGGCGAACATGGCCGCTCCGGCGATCCAAAGCATCTCGCCGGCAATGCAGACAAGCACGATCCATTGGTAGAGGGCGAAGATGCGGTGTCTGCGGATCGGTTCGGGAATGTGGCGTGCTGCCCATGCGAGCGTGGCCAGGTAGACCATCAGCGAAACCGCGAACTTCAACGGCTTCACCCAGACGTTCTCGCCAAGATAGGTGCGGGTGTCGATCAGCAGCGCCAGGAGCAGCGGGGCGCAAACAATGGCAAGGACCAGCGCACCGGCGGCAAAAATAGGGTCGTCGTCCAACAGGCGTCGCGGGACGACGAGCGCTTTGTTGGTCACGGGAGCCGCGCCTCCGCGTTCGGGCGGCGCAGCGAGAGCAGGAAAGCCAGCGTGAGATAGGCAAGCAGTCCTGCGGGTCCGAACATGAAGGTCAGGCCCAGGCAGGGCAGGATCGCCAGATGCGGAACGGCGCGTTTGACGGCGTCCTGGGTTATCCAGGCGCCGACAAACAGGTCGAAGGCGAGGAAATGGATCCAGCCCGCGGTGGCCATCCCGGGGTTGGCCAGAAGCGTCATCACTTCCGAAAGGCTGCCATATCCGCCCCCGGCCTGCGCCCAGTAGACGAGCACCAGGGCAATGTAGAAGACCGCGAAGGTCAGCGGGATGATGCGCGCCGCGACGAGGTGGGCCGCGCGCGGGGCCAGCGGCGCGAGGGCGAGACATATCCAGCCCAGCAGGGCCAGCGGATTGGCGATGTCGAAGATGGTTTCCGGGGTCATGGCGCTGCAAGGCCCGTGTTGACTGCGAAGAGGTCAGAGGTAGCTGCCATCTTTTCGCCGTCAAGATTAGGGCCGGCACTGGCCCGCAAGGCTTGGGTGCTGCCAATCCAAATGGCGGCAAAGGAAAGGGGGTGCCGACTGGGCCACCCCCTTTCAAAGTTGTCATCCTCGCGAAGGCGAAGATCTATCTGACGTCGATCCGATGCGGGCCTCCGCGGGCCCGACGCTTGCCGAGAGCGCCGGCTGGTGCCTCACAGATGCGTTTGCGCCGCCTCCCAGGGCTCGTGGGTGTAGGCGGCCTCGCCGGGGTTCTCGGTGATCACCGGGTCGCTTTCGCCCGACAGCAGCACATCGACCGTGCGGTCGAACGCCGCCGGGTCCAGGCGGCCGAGCTGGGCCGGTTCGGCGGTGATCAGCGTGGCGATGTTCTCCATCTGGCGAAGCTGGATTTCGAAGGTGGTGGCGCCGCTGGGGTCGTTGTCGACGACGATCTCGGCGGCTTCCTCCGGGTTGGCTACCGCGTATTGCCAGCCCTGGATGGTGGCGGCGATGAACCGGGACAGCCGGTCAACATAGGCCGGGTCGGCCAGGTTCTCCTCCAGCGCGTACAAGCCGTCCTCCAGCGTTGCCACGCCTTCGTCTTCGTAGAAGAAGGTGATCAGCTCGTCCTCGGACATGCCGGCGTCGATGACCTGCCAGTATTCGTTGTAGATCATCGTCGAGATGCAGTCGGCCTGGCCCTGCAGCAGCGGGTCGACGTTGAAGCCCTGGCGCAGCACCGTCACGTCGGCGTCGGTGCCTTCGGTGGCATAGCCGAGCTGGCTCATCCACGACAGGAACGGATACTCATTGCCGGCAAACCAAACGCCCAGCGTCTTGCCGCCGAAATCCTCCGGCCCGGCGATGCCGGTCTCCCGGGCGCAGGTCAGCATCATGCCCGACCGGTCGAAGAACTGGGCGACGTTGACCAGGTCGACCCCGCGCTCACGCGCCGCCAGGGCCTCCGGCATCCAGTTGACCACGACATCGGCGCCGCCGGCGACCAGCACCTGCACTGGCGAGATGTCGGGCCCGCCGGGATTGACGGTGACGTTCAGGCCCATGTCGTCGTAGTAGCCCAGCTCCTGGGCGACGAAGTAGCCGGCGAACTGGGCCTGGGTGACCCATTTGAGCTGCACGGTAAAGTCGTCCTGGGCCTGGGCCGGCAGGGCGACGGTCAGCGCCAGAGCACTGGTGGCCAACGTACCGAATACTGCTTTCATGATTTCTGCCTCACCTGTTGAACCTTCGGGTGCGGACGCACGCCGGTTTTCGGCCCCTTCCGCTCAACGCCGCTGCGAAGGGTGCCAGAAGGTGGTCGCGCGCTCCAAAAGCGCGAGACCGCCATAGAAGGACGAGCCGGCCAGGGCGGCCACAGCGATGGTCGCCCAGACGATGTCGACGTTCAGCCGGGCCACCTCGGTGGAGATGCGGAAGCCCATGCCGACGATCGGCGTGCCGAAGAACTCGGCCACGATGGCACCGATCAGTGCCAGGGTGGAATTCAGCTTCAGCGCGTTGAACATGTAGGGCAGGGCCATCGGCAGCCGCAGCTTGACCAGCGTCTGCATGTTGCCGGCGGCGTAGGACCGCATCAGGTCCCGTTCCATCGCGCCGGCGGCCTGCAGGCCGGCCAGGGTGTTCACCAGCATGGGGAAGAAGGTCATCACCACGACGACGGCGGCCTTGGAGTGCCAGTCGAAGCCGAACCACATCACCATGATCGGGGCGATGCCGACGATCGGCATGGCGCTGACCAGGCTGCCCACCGGCAGCAGGCCGCGCTGCAGGAAGGGCGACCGCTCGATCGCCACCGCCACCAGGAAGCCCAGGCCGCAGCCGGCCAGGTAGCCGGGCAGGGCGGAGCGGATGACCGTCTGGTAGAAGTCGGCCAGCAACGTGTCGTTGCGGGCGATCAGCGCCTCCAGGACTGCGCTCGGCGTCGGCAGCAGGATCGACGGCACGTCGAAGCCCAGACACAATACTTCCCACAGATAGACCAGCAGGGCGCCGAACAGCAGCGGCACCAGAAGGCGCGGCAGCCGGCCCTGGGCCCGGGACAGCCCGGCCATGCCGTCGGCGACCAGGACCAGCGCGGCCAGCAGCAGGATGTAGGCGCTGGACATCAGACGGTCGAAGACGACGCCGTCATAGACCCGGCCCAGCAGGATGAAGCCCAGCAGGATGCCGGCGGTGGCCGTCAGCAGGCCGTCGGCCAGGGCGCGCCGCGGCCCGGCGATCCGCGCCTCGGCAAGGGTCGCGGCCACGGCGGCGGCGATGCCGCCGACCAGCAGCACGATGTCCAGTGGGCCGGCGAAGAGCGGCGCTTCCACATCGGAGGCCATGCCGGCGGGAAGGCGCAGCCCGGCAACGACCGCCGCACCCACCACGGCGATCTGGATCCAGGGCACCGGAACCGGCAGCCGGGGCAATGCGGCGTCCGTCACGGCTGCCCCCCACGGGCGGCGATGACCAGCTTCTCGGCCAGCGACACGGCAGCGATCAGCAACATCGCCAGCAGGGCCGACAGGATCAGAGCTGCCCACATCGAAACCATCTGGCCGTAATAGCTGCCGGACAACAGCCGCGCGCCGAGACCGGCCTGGGCGCCGGTCGGCAGTTCGCCGACGATGGCCCCGACCAGCGACAGGGCAACGCCGATCTTCAGGCTGGGGAACAGGAAGCTGATCGAGCTGGGCCAGCGCAGCATCCAGAACACCTGGGCCCCTGTCGCCGAATAGGTGCGCATCAGGTCGCGCTGCAGCGGATCGGCGGCGCGCAGGCCCTTCACCATCCCGATGGTCACCGGGAAGAAGCTCAGATAGGCGGATATCACCGCCTTGGGCCACATCCCGGTCAGGCCGGCATTGCCCAGGACGACGACGATCATCGGCGCGATGGCCAAGATCGGCACCGTCTGCGAGGCGATGACCCAGGGCATCAGCGAGCGTTCCAGGGTCAGCACATGCACGATGCCGACCGCCAGCAGGATGCCCAGCGCCGTACCGAGGGCGAAGCCGACCAGGGTCGAGGCCAGGGTCACCCAGGTGTGGTAGACCAGCGACCGACGATGCCCGAAAAAACGTTCGATGGCCGTCGGTAGGTCTTCATACCGGCTGGTGGCGACACCGACCGTGTTGTCCCAGATATTGCCGGCGATCTGGGTCGGCGTCGGCAGGACCGGCCGCTCCAGCGACCACGCGGTCCCGACCACGTCCGACCAGGTAAAGGCCTGGTCGGCATCGGCCAGTCGGTCGACCGCCCGGTCGTGGTTCAGGCCGATGGCGGCCAGGTACCAGATGACGGTGATGGCGGCGAGCACGGTGGCGACCGGCAGCGCCCGGCCCTGGGCCGCCCGGCGCAGCCGAAGCCCCAGATCCGCGGCCCGGGAGGGCTCGTGAAGGGCGACCTCCGTCGTCAAGGCCGATCACTCATACGACTGGCCGTGGCGCAGGGCGACGCGGACCCGGTGGGCGATCTCCAGGAAGGCCGGCGTCTCCCGCAGGTCCAGCTCGCGCACCGGGGGCAGCGGGTTGTCGATGATCTCGACGATGCGCCCGGGCCGGGGCGACATGACGACGATTTTCGACGACAGAAACGCGGCCTCCGGGATCGAATGGGTGACGAAGATCACCGTCAGGTGCTTCTCCGCCCAAAGCCGGTTCAGATGCAGGTTCAGGGTATCGCGGGTGATTTCGTCCAGCGCCCCGAACGGCTCGTCCATCAGCAGCAGTTCCGGATCGAAGCTCAGCGCCCGGGCGATCGACACCCGCTGCTGCATGCCGCCGGACAACTGCCAGGGGAACTTGCGGGCGAACCCTTCCAGCCCGACCACCCCCAGAGCGGCCTCGGCCTTGGCCCGGCGATCGCTGCGCGCGGTGCCCATGATCTCGTGCGGCAGCTCCACATTGCGGATCACCGTCCGCCAGGGATAGAGCGCCGGCGCCTGGAACACGTAGCCGTAGGACCGGTCCAGCCGGGCCTGTTCCGGCGTGCCGCCGTTGACCGTGATCGCCCCGCCGGTCGGGCGCACCAGATCGGCGATCACCCGCAGCAGGGTGGTCTTGCCGCAGCCCGACGGCCCGATCAGCGAGACGAAATCGCCACGGCCGATCGCCAGATTGATGTCGTGCAGCGCCGTGACCGGACCGTCCGGCGAGGGAAACACGAGCGACAGGCCGTTGGCGTCGACGACCGGATGGTCGGCGGGTGTGGGGTCGACCGGCGGGTCCGGCCGGGTCTCCTGCAGTTGGGCGGCGTGTCCGGCCATCGCGCGTGCGGTGTCTCCCTTATGAAACGCGCTGGTCGACGGCCAGCATGGCCCGCAACAGCACATTGGCGCCGGCGGCGCAGTGTTCCATCTTGGCGTCTTCGATCTCGTTGTGGCTGATCCCGTCCTTGCACGGAACGAAGACCATCGAGGTCGGCGTCACCCGGTTGACGTAGCAGGCGTCGTGCCCGGCGCCGGAGACGATCTCGCGGTAGCTGTAGCCCATGTCCTCGGTCGCCTGACGGACGGCGGCGACACAGTCGGGATCGAAGTTGACCGCCGGGTAGTGCCAGATCGGCTTGATCTCGACGTCGACGTTTTCCATCCGCGCGATCTTGGCGCCCGCTTCGGCCAACGCCTTGTCCATGACGTCGAGTACGGCGTCCTCGGGGTGGCGGAACTCCGCCGTGAAGGTGACCTCGCCGGGGATGACGTTGCGCGACGGTTCGCGGATATCCAGAACGCCGACGGTGCCGACGGCCAAGGGGGCGCTGGCTTCGGCGATGTCGTTGATCGCGGTGATCACCCGGGCGGCCGCCACCAGCGCGTCCTTGCGCAGCGGCATCGGCGTGGTGCCGGCATGGCTTTCCCGGCCGGTGACGTGGCAGTCGTACCAGCGCTGGCCCTGGCCGTGGGTGACCACCCCGATGGTCTTGTCCTCGGCCTCCAGGATCGGCCCCTGTTCGATATGCAGTTCGAAGAAGTGGCTGAACTTCTGCGCGCCGCAGGGGGCGTCGCCCTTGTAGCCGATCTCGGCCAGGGCATCGCCGAACCGGATGCCGTCCTTGTCGGTCAGGTTGTAGGCCATGTCCTTGTCCAGCGTGCCGCAGTAGACGCCGGACGCCAGCATCGCCGGGGCGAAGCGCGACCCCTCCTCGTTGGTCCAGTTGACCACCATGAACGGCGCTTCGGTCTCGTAGCCGGTGTCGTGCAGGGTGCGCAGGACCTCCAGCCCCGACAGAACGCCCAGAACGCCGTCGAACTTGCCGCCCGTGGGCTGGGTGTCGAGGTGCGACCCGCAGGCGATCGGGGGCAGGTCGTTCCGCTTGCCGGGGCGCAGCGCGTACATGTTGCCCATGTCGTCGACGGTGACGGTGCAGCCCAGCGCTTCGCACTGGGCCTTGAACCAGTCGCGCACCTGCCGGTCCAGGTCGGTGACCGTCAGCCGTTTGATGCCGCCCTTGGGTGTGGCGCCGATCTTGGCGGTTTCCATCAGCGTATCCCACAGCCGCTGGTCGTTGATGGTCAGGTTGGTCTGGCTTTGCATGGCGAATCCGTCGTTGCGGGGCTGGGCCTCCGTCCCGGCACCGCCGGGCTGGAGGTCAGCAAACGTTATGCCATCCGGGCGGTCCGGCCGGTACGGCGTTTGTTTGGCGCTCTTGGCGGCGGCTGCCGCGTTGATGGGCAGACGATCGCCGGTTTCCCGGGCAGTCGACCGGGCGCGGGTGCCTATTCCGCCGCCTCGGTACGCATCGGGTTGTTGGGGTGAGTGGTCCAGTTGGCGTAGGGCCGCTTTTCGCCATAGGGCACCATGGTGATGCAGTCGTCGACCGGACAGACATGCAGGCACAGGTTACAGCCCACGCATTCCGGTTCGATGATTTCGTAGCGGCGCCGGCCGTCGTCGTCGCGCAGGGCGGCGATCGACTGGTGCGAGGTGTCCTCGCAGGCGATGTAGCACTTGCCGCACTGGATGCACGTGTCCTGGTTGATGTTGGCGACGACCTGATAGTTCAGGTTCAGGTCTTCCCAATTGACGAAGTTGGGTACCGCCGCCCGGTGGAACCGGGCCGTATCCGGGTAGCCCTTGGTGTCCATCCAGTTGGCCAGGCCGTCGACCATGTCCTCGACGATCTTGAAGCCGTGGGTCATCGCCGCGGTGCAGACCTGGACGTTGTCGGCGCCCATGGAAATGAACTCCGCCGCATCGCGCCAGGTGGAGATGCCGCCGATACCGGAGATCGCCATGCCCTGGCATTCCGGATCGCGGGCGATTTCCGCCACCATGCGCAGCGCGATCGGCTTGACCGCCGGGCCGCAATAGCCGCCATGGGTGCCCTTGCCGTCGACCACCGGCTCCGGCGCCATCAGGTCCAGGTCGACCGACACCACCGACTGGATGGTGTTGATCAGGCTGACCGCATCGGCACCGCCGCGTTTGGCCGCCCGGGCCGGGGCCAGGATGCTGGTGATGTTGGGCGTCAGCTTGACGATGCAGGGCATGCGGCTGTGCGCCTTCACCCAGCGGGTGACCATCTCCACATAGTCCGGCACCTGGCCGACCGCGGAGCCCATGCCGCGCTCGCTCATCCCGTGCGGGCAGCCGAAGTTCAGCTCCACCCCGTCGGCCTCGGTGTCTTCCACGGTCTTCAGGATCGCCTTCCAGTGCTCCTCCTCGCAGGGCACCATCAGCGACACGATCATCGCCCGGTCCGGCCAGGCCCGCTTGACCGCCTTGATCTCCTGAAGGTTGACCTCCAGCGGCCGGTCGGTGATCA
>JANQIU010000065.1 GCA_028281985.1 Alphaproteobacteria bacterium
GGCGTGCTGATCATCGCCGTGCTGAGCAACGGCATGAACATGACCGGCGTCGACCACCGCGGCGATGACGTCCAGTTCCAGCCCCTGGGCCAGCTGGGAGGTCGCCGCCATGGTCCGCGACGACTGCAGCAGCCCGGCCAGGCCGCACATCAGGCCGGACAGGGCGAAGACGCCGATCTTCACCCGGCTGACCTTGATGCCGCTCAACAGCGCCACGCGCTCGCCGCCGCCGATCGCCCGCACCTCGCGACCGAACACGGTGTGGTTGAACACCACCCAGGCCAGCAGCAGGGCGACGAAGGCGATCAGGACCGAGTTCGGGATGTCGAAGGTGCGCCCCGAATAGAGGCCGAGGAACTGGAAGTCGGTGATGGAGACCGGGGCGCCGCGGGTCCAGAACAGCACCACGCCGCGGAAGACCACCATGGTGCCCAGGGTGACGATGAAGGACGGCACCTTGCCGATGGCGAAGATCACGCCGTTCAGCAGACCGCAGACCAGGCCGACGGCCACCGCCGGCACGATGGCATAGGCGCCCAGGGCCGGCGATGTCGCCGCGGCGACCAGGGCGCTCAGCGCCACGACCGAGCCGACCGACAGGTCGATGGACCCGTTGACGATGACGAAGGTCATGCCGAGCGCCGCCACCAGCAGCACCACGCTCTGCTGCAGCACGATCAGGCCGTTGGGAACGGTCAGGAAGCGCTCGGACTGGAGCGCGAAATACAGGCACAGGGCGCCGAGCAGCAGGATGGGAAACAGCGCCCGGACGCGCTCGATCGCCGGTACGGCCGGCGGCGGCTTGTCTTCGCCTACAGCATCCACCGCACGGCCTCCTCTTCCGATGGGTTGGCGTGTTCCGGGAACACCTGCGAGATGCCGCCCTTCCGGGTGATCAGCACCTGATCGGACAGGCCGATCAGCTCCGGCAGATCTTCCGATACCATCAGCACGGCGATGCCGTCGTCGGCCAGGCGACGGATCACGCGGTAGATCTCCGCCTTGGCGCCGATATCGACCCCCCGGGTCGGGTTGTTCAGCAGCAGCAGCGCCGGCCGGCCGGCCAGGCACTTGCCCAGAACGACTTTCTGCATGTTGCCGCCGCTCAGGCTGTTGCACGGCGTGTCGGCGGTGGGCGTCCTGATCCTGAGCGTCTCGATGGCGGACGCGCTGATGTCCTTCTCGCGCCCGCGGTCGGTGAAGCCCCAGCGGCGAGGCCTGACCGCCATGGTCAGGTTCTCGCCGACGGCGAAATCCGGGATCAACCCCTCCCCGGTCCGGTCGCCCGGCAGATAGGCGACACCGCTGGCCCAGGCCGCTGCCGGCCCGCGGGGCCGGTACGGCGCGCCGCCCAGCCGGATATCGCCGGCCAGGGTGCGGCCCATCCCGGTCAGCGCGGACAGGATGGCATCGCCGCCGGACCCCTTGAGCCCGCCGATGCCGACGATCCGCCCGCGCCCGACCGTCAGGTCGATGGGGCCGACGCCGCCGTCGATCCGCAGACCCGCGATCTCCAGCGCCGGGTCCGGGTCGGCGGTGCCGCCACCGGCCGCCGGGAACAGCCCCTCGCCCACGCCGCGCCCGACCATCAGCTCGTGCAGGCGCCCCTCGCTGATCTCCGCGGTGGGATAGGTGCCGACGAGCCGGCCGTCCTTCAGCACCGTCAGCCGGTCGGCGATCTCGAAAACCTCGTTCAGATGATGCGAGACGAAGGCGATGCCGATGCCCTGCGACCGCAGCCGGTCGATCACCGTCAACAGCATCCGGACTTCGCGGTTGTTCAGGAAGGCGGTCGACTCGTCGAAGAAGATGATGCCCGGCCGGATCGCCAGGGCACGGGCGACCTCGATGATCTTGAGCTGCCCCAGATCCAGGGAGGCGATGTCGGCCCGGGCGTCGATGTCCGCGCCCAGCTCGTCCAGGACCGCCTGGGCTTCGGCGCGCAGCCGGCGGGCTTCGAGCAGCCCGTAGCGCCGGAACTCGGACAGCCGTCCCAGGAAGACGTTCTCGGCAATCCCGACGGACCGGTTGACGTTCAGCTCCTGGAATACGTGGGCGACGCCGGCCGCTTCGGCCTGGCGCAGCGACCGCGGCGCGAACGGGGCATCGTTCAGCACGGCCGAACCGCTGTCGCGCGGTTCCACCGCCGCCAGAACCTTCAGCAGCGTCGACTTGCCGGCGCCGTTTTCGCCGACCAGGGCGTGCACCTCGCCCGCCTGGACGTCGAACGACACCCGGTCCAGGGCGACGGTGCCGCCATAGCGTTTGCAGATGTCAGTGGCCGCCAGCCGCATGGTGTTGGCCCGTCAAGGCACGCGCGAGAACAACCAAGTGTGGTCCGGCGGCAAGCCCGGGGGCTGCCGCCGGACGCCACAAGATTACTGGCTGTACCGCATCTCGAACACGGCGGTCGGCGCATCCGGGCTGTAGGTTCGCGACCGCGCCTGGAAGTCGTAGGCCGGCACCCCGCCCGGGAAGTCCCGCTCGAAGTCGTCGACCAGATCCTGGGTCAGCGGCAGCAGGTCGAGCTTGACGTTCGCCACATCCGCCGGGATCGGGTGGCCGTTCAGGTGGTCGTACAGCATGACCAGGGCAAAGCCGCCCTGCAGCCAGTGGCCGCCGATGTCGAACAGCAGCTGGCCGTCACGCACCGCCTCGACGTTCTCCTGGTTCAGGTCCATGCCGACGACGATGATGTCTTCGCCCGGGACCTGGCCGCGGCTCAGGATCGCCGCGATCACACCGGTCGCCGTGCCGCCGTTCGCGGCCCATACGCCCTGGATCTCGGGATTGCCCTGCCACAGGCTCTCGAACACCGTCTGCGAGGTCGAGCGGACGAAGTTGCCGTCCACTTCGCCGACCACGACCACATCCGGGTTTTCGCCCAGCGCCCGCTCCAGCCCGGCGCGCCGGTCGATGGCCACGGAGGTGCCCGCGGTGCCGTTGACGACGGCGATGTACTTGTTGCCGTCCTCGGCCGGCTCCAGGGCGTCGAACAGCGCCTGTCCCATCTGGTAGCCGGCGTCCTCGTCGCTGGGACCGACAAAGGCCAGGTAGTTCGGGAACAGCTCGTTCTGCGGCGGGAAGTCGGCGTAGACGTCCGTCAGCACCACCGGGATGTCGGCGTCGCGGGCCAAGGTCAGGCCGGGCGCGGCGGTCGCCCAATAGGGCGTATAGATGATCCCGTCGACCCCCTGGGCGACCAGGTCCTCCAGCGACCGGATCATCTGGTCGGGTCGGTTGTCGGCGTTCAGGACCACCAGATCCACGCCCAGCGAGTCCGCCCCTTCGCGCATGAAGTCGGCGTAGTTGTTCCAGAACTGGGCGTCGAGCGTCGGCACGATGACGCCGATGGTCGGTTCATCCTGCGCCGCCGCCAGCGGCGCCTGCATCGCCAGAGCCGCCACGGCTCCCAGCAGGACGGTCTTTTCAAGCATCGACATGGTACTCCCCCCTTGGCTGTGTTTGTTCGGACGATTTGGCCGCTTCCGGCTGCTTTGTGTTGGCCCCCCTATGGCGGAAAACGCCCTTACCGGCGCCCTCGGATATGTGGCGTGAAACCACATGTTTTGGATGGATTCTTGCCGGAATCGACGATGCAAATCGTTTCACGCATTTCAATCCTGGCCCACGGGGACGCCTCGCGCAACCCGCCCCGGATCGCATCGCGGACGGCCCGCGTCGGCTAAGATGAGCGAACGTCGGCCGCGACGACCGTCGGTTGGTGCGCCCGGACGGAACCACGCCCGGACACCCGGCGAAGAACCGCCGTTACCGCTGCCGTGCCAGGTTCGATCCGAAAGGAATCGGTCAGTTCGTCGCAGTCGGGGCCCCGAGCGCCTGGCCCGATCGGTACGTTTCCAGGAACGCGCCAAACAGATCGACCTGCGCAACCTGCCGGCGAACGGCCGCCAGATCGGTAGGCGTCGCCACGCCGACCGAGCGCCGGGTCAGGACTTCGAACACTTCGGTTTCGGCGCGACCGGCCATCGCCGGGCCGAACGCGATCGCCAGCCTGTCGAGCCCTTCGCGATCGTCGGCCAGCGCCAGGGCGATGCCGTAGTTCAGCAGAAGCTGCGCCGTCGCGTCGTCCGCCGCCTCGCCCAGCGGCGGCGGGGGACCGACCAGGGCGGCCAGGGCGTCCGCCGCCACCGGCCAGTCGCGGGCGGCCCAACCGATGTCCAGCCGGGCGGCATGGGCCAGCTCGCTGTCGTCGCCGTCCAACACCGCCAGCGCCTCGGCCGGCCGGCCCAGCTCGGACAGGGCATGGGCCCGCAGAAGCCGCCGCTCCTGGACCATGGCATCGCCGCGCACGGCGTCCTCGGTCGCATCCAGGCTCGCCAAGGCTTCCTCGGACCGGCCGTCGACCAGGCGGATGCCCGCCAGCCGCGTCGCCACCCGGGCCTGCTCGACGCCGGTCAGGCGCGTGTCCATCAGTTCGGCAAACAGCGAGTCCGCCCGGTCCAGATAGTCGATGGCCACCAGGGCCTCGGCCAGGGTCTCGATCATCCGGTCGCCGACAAGCCCCTCGGGCACCAGGTCGCGGTTGGCCTCGAACAGGGTCAGGGCGTCGACGATCGGTGCGCGGCTCAGCCGCTCGGAGGTGTAGAGCTCGGCGAACCGGGCCTCGCGCCGGCGGCGCAGGTCGTCCGACTGGCGGCTGTCCGGATACAGGTCGAGAGCCCGCTGCCAGACCGCTAGCGCGTCCGAATACTGGTCGGCGTCGAAGTTGAGGTCGCCAAGCCGCGACAGGATCTGCATTTCCAGCTCGTCGCCGCGCCAGGCGAACCGAAGCCCTTCGTAAACATCCGCCGCTTCGGCGACCGTCAGGTCACCGGTGGTCAGACGCATCTCCGCCCGGGCCATCTCCGCCAGGGTGCTGTAGAGCCGGTCACCGCTTTCCACGGTCACCGCCCAGGCGGCTTCGGCCACCGTCGGGTTGCCGGCCAATCGCGCCACTTCGCCCCGCAGGTAGGTGGCGACCGGCAAGCCATCGGACCGGCCGCGGGTCGCGCTGTTCAGCCAGTCCAGGAGGTCGCGGGCCGCCACGACATCGCCGGTATGCAGGGCCGCTTCCGCCGCCCAGAACACCATCTGGTCGCGCAGTGCCGGCGGATAGACCTCCCAAAGCGGTCCGGCCGCCTGGAACAGCCGGTGGGCGGCGTCCCATTCACCGTGGGTCGCGGCCAGCGCGGCTCGCCACAGGGTGGTTTCGCGATAGGGATCCAGCGACCGCAGGCCCAGATCCTCCTCCGCGCCGTCGAGATCGCCGGTCAGGACCTTTGTCGCCCCGCGGAACAGCCGGAACTCCGGCGCATAGGCCGCATCGGGAAGCTCCTCTTCCAGCAGGTCGAGGACACCTCTGGCCTCCTCCGCATAGCCGTGCGCGAAGTGCAGCCCCGCCAGATCCAGGCGGGCCTCAGGCCGCTGGTCCTCGGGCACCTCGACAACGGCCCGCTGCATCGCCTGCCGGTCTTCCAGATAGGCGGCGTCGGACAGCGCCCGCTGGGGCAGGTCGAGCAACCGATCGTTGGCGAAACCTTCCTCCGCCAGCGGCATCACGTCCGCTTCGGGCGACAGCCGGAGGCCGTCGGGCCGGGTGATCTCGAGCCCCTCATGGGTTCGCCGGATGACGCCGTCGGCCCGGTGCAGCTTGCCGGCAATGCCCTGCTCGGTCGCCAGCAGGGTCACATCGGCCAGTTGCCGGCTCGGCGACACCCGGGCGCCGGGGTCGGACAGCGGCACCACATGAAGCTCGTCGCCCACCACCGGATCGACCAGGCGAATGGGCCGGCTGTCTTCATCGGCCGGAATGAACAACCGCGATCCCAACGCAAAGTCCGGCTGGGATTCGATGGACAGCGGGTCGGGCCGGTCGGCCGACGACGGCGCCTCCCCAAGGATCCAGACGGATTCCTCCTGGTCGACGGTCAGGTCCCGTGACGACGACATGGGGAAGCGCATGGCGACGCCTTCGTTCACGGCGACCAGCGCACCCGGTCCGAGCGCGGCCTGTCCCGCCGCCAGAAGCGCGTTGGCGTCCAGCGTGGCGTCTGCGTCCAGAACGACCCACAGCGCCCCGGCGCGTTCGAACACCGCAAGGCGGCTGTCCGGGCCGGCATCCAGGCGCAGAAGCTCCTCGCGCTCGGGCGTCGGGGCGGTGTCGGTTTCCGGTTCCGCGGGCGGCGCCTCCGCGACCGGCACCGCATCCGCGGGGGTCTCGGCTGCCGCACCTTCCGGCGCGGACGCCGCGGCGATCACGTCGGGCTCGGGCTGCTGGGCAACTTCGGGTTGGTCGGCGAAGCCGGTCTCCGGCGCACCGGCGACCGCGTCCCGATCGTCGGGTGCGGCGGCAGTATCGGCCGGGGCAGCGGGTGTTGCTTCCTCCGGCGCCGCACCCTGGCTTGCGCCTGTGCGACCGTCGTCCGCCGCCAAGACATCGTCGCTACCGCCGATGTCCGGCGGTTCGGCGACATCGACACCCGGCGGCACGGGCGGCGCCTCGTCTTCAAACGCCTCCAGCGACGCCAAAGGCTGCCCGGCCGATTGCCCGCTATCCAGAACATCCAGCACGATCCGCGAGCCGTTGTAGAAGTGGCGCACGCGAACGGACGCCGGCACCGTAACCGCGACGGTCAGGCCCGGTTGCGTGGCGATCTGCTCGATGCTGGTGATGTTGGGCAGGCGGCTGGCCCGGGCGGGCGCGAAATCGGCGTTGGCCGACAGGTCGAATGCGATGGTGACCCGCTGATCGTCCCGCGCGACGAAGTAGTCGACGGTGCGGGTCCAGTCGAAAACCAGGCGACTGTAGCCTTCGTGTTCGCCGCCGCGCACCGTCACCGAGGGCAGGTCCGCTGCAGGCGGCGCGGCATCCGGGGAGACGGGCTCCGGGACATCGGGCGCCGCCGCGAGCGGGTCGCCCGCCGACGTGTCCTGCCCTTCGTCTGCCACTGCCGGCGGCCGCAGGATCAGCACCACCACGCCGTCGGTCTGGGTGTCTTCGATCGCCGCCGGCTCGGCCAGCGTCAGTTGAAGGCGCGTTCCGCCGTCCAGGCGGTCGATCGCGGTGATGCTGCCGGCCAGCCGCCGCAGCGCCCGATCGAAGGTGCCTTCGACGGGCCGGTCGAAGGTCAGGGTGACGGTGTCCTGTCCCTGTTCGACGGTGTATTCGACCTCGTCACCGAAGTCGAAGGCGATCCGGGCCTCGCCATTGTGGGTCAGGCCGCGAACGTCGGCCGCGGCCGCCGGCCCGATCGACAGGGCCCACGCCAGCAAAACGATCGTCAGCCGTCTGGAACGCGATCCTACTCTGGACCAGACCCGCATCTTGGGCTTCGTCCCCCTTGCCACCGAGGTTGCCCGGGGTCGCGCCGGTGCTTCCCCCGCGACCACGAGCCTGTTCCCGGTGATCCCATCCAACAGGCGGCGCATGCAAGAGCCGGCAATCCGGCAACGCGCCAGACCATCACACCAACCACCAAACCAGAATGTGTGTCCGTCAGTCGTCGCCGGCCAGGAGCTTGTCGATTTCGTCCTGGTCGATGGCACTGTTCGGGAGTTGTGGCCCATTGAGCAGGTCTTCGTCGTCCAAGACGGCGGTGCCGACATCCTCAACGGCTTCCGGCACCGTGCATTGGTCGACCTCCTCCCCAAGGATGGAGGCCAGCGCCTGAATCCGCTCGTCGATATGCTTCAGGGTCGTCACGACCTTGGTGATTCTCTGGCCGGTAATGTCCTGGAAGTTGCAGGCCTCGAAGATCGCGGTGACCATCTCGATCAGATTGGATTGGGCCGGCTCTTCAAGCTCGCCGGCCGCTTCCATCACCTTCTCGGCATTGTCCAGGATGATACCGGTGGCTTCTTCCGTCGCGGCCACGACCGCATCCAACTCGTCGGTCGCCGACGGGACGAAATCATCGCGGATCTCGTCCGGGCGGATCGCGGCGATCTCGGCCTTTGCCGCCTGGATGTACTTGGCCAAACTGTCGATCTCGCGAAAGACCTGCAGGTCGAGCTGGGTCAGCTCGACATCCGTATTGCGCACGACCTCGGTGACGATGCGCGCGACGTCCGCTTCCGTCAGCGGCTGCTGCGACTCATTCAGCGCTGTGCGAACCTGCTCCTGCAGGTCTGCCTGGGTTGCCGCGTTAGATGCGGTCATCTTGGGACTCCCCGCCGGCTTTTGTTGGGACGGGTCAGAAAGCCCCGAGGACCGCTTCCAGCTTGGTTTTCAGTGTCGCTGCATTGAACGGCTTGACGATGTAGTTGCTGACGCCGGCTTCCTTGGCGGCAACGACGTTTTCCTTCTTCGATTCCGCCGTAATCATGATGAACGGCGTATCGCGAAGCTGACCGTCGGCGCGCACCTCGCGCAGCAGCTGCAGGCCGGTCATCGGCTCCATGTTCCAATCGGAAATGACCAGCCCGAACCCGCGTTCCCGCATCTTGCGCAGGGCCGCGGAACCGTCGGTCGCTTCCTCGACGTTCTCGAAGCCAAGCTGCTTCAGCAAGTTGCGGATAATCCGCAGCATCGTCTTATAATCGTCCACGATCAGGACAGGCATGGACTTTTCGACCGACATCGCCAACTCCGTTTGCTCAAGCTTCTTGCTCAAAGATCCGGAAACGTCAGTTCCGGCAGAACCTTTACAAGGCTCGAACTTAGGGGGTGTAAGGTTAACTTAAAGTGAAGTGTCCACCGACTTCCGTCGGCAAAAGCAGGGTCGGATGATCATTCTGAGTCGGGGATCTCCGGCGCCTGCCTGAGCGCCAGTTCGGACGTGACCTCGCGGGCTCTTTCCGGCGTCATGCCGGCGACGATCGGGGCCGCTTTGGCCTCGCGCATCCGCTCCAGCACGTTCAGCAGCACCTCAAGCTCCAGACCATCGAAGATCGCTGCCGCGTCCGCCGGTCGCATCGCTTCATACATGCGCACCAGGCTCACCAGTTGCTCCTCACGGCGGGCGTCGGCCTGACCCAGCAGCCCTTCGATCTCAGATCGCAACGCTTCCAGTTCGGCCATCGTTTCGGCCATGCGTTGCTCGGCCACCTCCAGCAGCGCCTCCCGCTGGTCCAGCTCGCCCTCCCGGGCTTCCAGATCGGCCCGGCGCCGCGACAGGCCGCGCAGCATCTCGAGCTCGACGGGGGACATGTCGCGCGGATCGACGTCGGACAGCGCCACCGCCGGATCGGCGTCCGGATCGGCCGGCGGGCCCGCGACTTCCGCATCGGCTGGCGCCTCGGCAACTTCCAGGCCGGGCTCCGCCGCCGGCGGGGTGTGCGGGGCGGCCGCCTCGTCCTGGGCGGCCGCCGTCGGCACCAGGCTGCCGATCCCGGCAGAGTCCTCGTCCGAGTCCCCGGTGGGGGCGAAGGCGATGCTGGGGGGCTCGATCGGCCGCTCCAGGGCCAGGACCATCTGCTCCCAGAGATCGCCGACGCGCACGCCCAGCATCAGAACTGCGACAAAGATGATCGCCGGCACCAGGCGAAGGCGGGGACGGCGCAGACCCAACCGTTCACGGACGACGGCCCAGCCGGCACCGAACTGCGGCAGGGTCAGGGGCAGCGGCGACTTGCGCGGGTCGCCCGCAGGTGACGCGCCGTCCTTCACCGTCAACGCTGTCGGCTGGGCGGCGGG
>JANQIU010000173.1 GCA_028281985.1 Alphaproteobacteria bacterium
CCGAACTGCAGGGTGTCGCCGCGGCGATGCTCGACGGCCCGGATTCGCTGGTCATGGACCTGAAGGACGGCGGCGCGCAGGTTGCGGCCCCCGCGGTGCTCGTCGAACAGGCCACCCTCGCCCTGATCCTGGTCGCCCAGCGGTATCGGGAGGATGGCGAGCAGCTCACCCTGTCAACCGAACTGACCGAGCTGGACGAGAGCTTCGTCCAGGCCTTCGGCGGCCAGCGCATGGGCCGCCACCTGGCCATCAAGGCGGCCTGGACCGGCAGCGCCGTCCGCCCGCCCGATGAAGACGGCGATACGGCGGCGCTTGCGGCGCTGGCCCGCGCCGCGGGCGGGCTGATGCGAAGCGAAGCCAGCGGGTCCCGTGCCGACATTACTCTTTACCTGCCCCTGGTCACGGCGCCGACGGCAATGGCCCAGTCGGCAGCAGCCGTCGCCAAGGTGTCGTCGGTTCGTCCCAACAGCCGCATCCTGGTGGTCGATGACGAAGCCAGCGTTTGCGACTATGTCAGCCTGGCCCTGACCGATCTCGGCTACGAGGTCCTGCGCGCCGATGACGGCCCGAGCGCGCTGGCGACGCTGCAGCAGCAGCAGCCGATCGACCTCGTCCTGACCGACGTCATGATGCCGGGCATGACGGGGCCGGACCTGGCGCAGCGGATCGCCACGGTCTGCCCGCATACCCGGGTGATCTTCATGTCCGGCTACGAAAACCGGCGTCCAGCCAACTCCCGGCTGGTCGGCGGGGGCGATGTCTGCCTGTTCAAGCCGTTCAACATGGACACGCTGGCCAAGGCCGTGCGGCAGGCCATTCCGGAAACCGACGACAGTCAGCAGGATCGCGGGGCCGCCTGACCACCCAGTTGGGTGCGCCTTCCCGACGATCCTTCCCGACGATCCTTCACAGCGACCCGATCTGCGACCTGATCCGCGGCCGACGGCTGTCCATGCGCCGCAACGGCGGGTGTCGGCTTGCCCGGTGCATCGGCATACGGCAAGGTCCGCAAGCCGCGGAAACAGGACGACACCATGAGCGACGCAAGCTACGACGTTATCGTTATCGGATCTGGACCGGGCGGGTATGTCTGCGCCATCCGGGCCGCGCAGTTGGGTCTTAAGACCGCCTGCGTCGAGCGGCGGGAGACCCTGGGCGGCACCTGCCTGAATATCGGCTGCATTCCCTCCAAGGCGCTGTTGCAGGCGACGGAGAAGTTCGACGAGGCCCAGCACCATCTGGCGGATTTCGGTGTCAAGGTCGGCAAGGTCTCCGTCGACCTGGAGGCCATGCTCGCCCACAAGGACAAGGTGGTGCAGGCCAACGTCTCTGGCGTCGAATTCCTGTTCAAGAAGAACAAGGTCGATTGGTTGAAGGGCGAGGCCGCCTTTGCCGGGGCCGACACGGTGGCGGTCACCGGACCAGACGGCAAGCGGGCGACCTACAGCGCCAAGGCGTTTGTGATCGCCACCGGATCGGACTCGATCTCCCTGCCGGGGATTGAGATCGATGAGCAGCGCATCGTCTCGTCCACCGGCGCGCTGTCGCTCCCGAAGATACCCAAGCACCTGGTGGTCATCGGCGGTGGCTACATCGGATTGGAGATGGGATCGGTCTGGCGGCGGCTGGGCGCCGAGGTGACGGTAGTGGAATTCCTCGACCGCATCCTGCCCAACATGGACGGCGAGATCTCCAAGCAGATGCAGCGGCTGCTGACCCGCAAAGGCATGAAGTTCAGGCTTGGCACCAAGGTGACATCAGCCAAGGCCAGCCAGCGGGCTGTGAAACTGACTATCGAGCCGGCAGCCGGCGGCGAGGCCGAAACCCTGGATGCTGATGTGGTCCTGGTGGCCGTCGGGCGGCGCCCCTTCACCGATGGTCTGGCCTTGGACCAGGCGGGGGTGGAGACCGACGACAAAGGCCGGGTTCGGACCGACGGCCATTGGCGGACGACGGCCGGACACATCTACGCCATCGGCGACGTGATCGATGGTCCGATGCTGGCGCACAAGGCCGAGGAGGAAGGGGTCGCGGTGGCGGAGATCCTGGCCGGCCAAAGCGGGCACGTCACCTACGACGCCATTCCCGGTGTCGTCTACACGGCCCCGGAGGTCGCGCAGGTGGGCCGGACCGAAGAGGAGCTGAAGGCGGCGGGGGTCGACTACAAGGTGGGCAAGTTCCCGTTCACCGCCAATGGTCGCGCCAGGGCGATGAACGCCACCGAGGGGTTTGTGAAGGTCCTGGCCGATGCGGCAACCGACCGCGTCCTGGGGGTTCACATCCTCGGCGCCGAAGCCGGCACGATGATCGCCGAATGCGCCATGGCCGTGGAATTCGGCGCGTCGGCCGAGGACATCGCCCGTACCTGCCACGCGCATCCGACGCTGAACGAGGCGGTGAAGGAAGCGGCGCTGGCGGTGGACGGCCGTCCCATCCATTTCTAACAATCCCGGTGGCGGCTGACGGATCGCAACGTACGATCAACATCTTAGTGGTACGCTCCCCGACGTTACCTTCAGCCGTTCGTCGCCCTTGGGGATTGATTGCCCGTTGGATCACCGTGTGACACCACCGCCGGACGAACCACGTGTCGTCTACCGCGTCGACGCCGCCGACCGCATCGTTTCGGTAAACGACGCATGGCGTTCCTTCGCCACCGCCAATGACGGTGCCGGGCTGGCCGACCCGCTCGGGCAGTCGCTGTGGCAGCATATCGGCGACCAGGGCAGCCGGGACCTGTACTCGCTCCTGTTCACCTCGGTGCGGGTGAGCGGCCGAAGCCTCAGCTATCCGTACCGCTGCGACTCCCCGACCCTGCGGCGATTGATGGATATGTCGATCGAACCGGGCGATGAGGGCAGTCTGGTGTTCTCCAGCCGCATCGTGTCGACCGAGCCGATGCCCCATGCGGTGATGTTCGGCCAGTCCCTGCCCTACAGCCTCGGTCGGGTCGACGTGTGCGGCAACTGCCGCAAGGTGCGGGACCGCAACGGCTGGACGGACATCATGGAGCTGTTCAACCGCGGTCAGATCACCGCACAGCGCAACAGCTTCACCACGATGTATCGCATCTGCCCGGCATGCCGGACATCGCTGCGCCAACAGGCAAACGACCTGCTGCAGTCCAGCCGCGCCAGCATGGATCGGGTCAAGGATATCCTGGCCCGGTATCACGCACAGTTCGGCTGACGCCACAGCCGGCCGCGCGATCGCCGGCAAACCCGTTCAGCCCTCCGGCATTCAGAAAAGGGCATCCGAACCGATGGCGTCGGCATCGCTGAGCGATAGCCCCAGCACGCCGGCCAGGGTCGGCGCAAACTGAACCGCATCCGCATCCGCGATCACGCCCCGAGAGATGCCGGGGCCATGAAAGATGCAGAAGCGATCGTCTTCCGGCGTCCCTGGCCGAAACCCATGGCTGGACACGTAGCGTGGCGGCCCGATCGCCTGGTCGGCTGGGAGGTCGGCCGGCCGCTCCTCGAAGCTTTGCCCGGGCGGGGCGAGGAACGTCGCCACCTGGCCCCGCGCGTGGGCCGGAAGATGGTCGCCCGGGTGCAGCTTGGCACCGAGGGACTGCAAGCGATCGATGTCCCGGTCCCCGCCGTTGCGCAGGGCGATGTTCAGTGTCGCCCCCTCGGCCATCAACGGCACCTCCGGGAGCACGTTTTCCGCGTAGATAGCCGCATCGATGGGCGCGTGGCCGTGGTCGCTGGCGATGGCCAGGACGTAGTCGTGCGCGCCGCTGCGCTGCAGCTGATGCACAAGCGCTCCGACCATCATATCGGCCATTTCCAGCGACATATGTCCGGCCTCGCTTTCGAAGCCGAACTGGTGCTGCACGGTATCGGTCATGAGGATCTCGGTCAGGATCACGTCCGGCGCGTCGCCGGACGCCGCCAGCACCGCTGCCGCGCGCAGATTGCGCTGATCCCCGGCGAAACCGGACCACAGCGGTTGCCGGCGCGCCAGATCCGCGGCCGCGTCCGGCGCAAAGGCGTCGTCCAGCACGTCGGCCAGCCGCCGGTCGGGATCCTTCACCGCTCCGGCAGCGCGGGCGCGGTCGGTCGGCACCTTGGCAA
>JANQIU010000174.1 GCA_028281985.1 Alphaproteobacteria bacterium
CCATGATCCCGAACTGCACGGCCGCCGCATGCCGGAAGGCGACGTGGCGCGCGCCGTTTTCGTGGCTCTGGAGCAGGCCCGGTGCGAGGCGATCGGCACCCGCCAGATGGCCGGTGTCGCCGGCAATCTGGAGGCCGTGCTGGAGGAGCGGTGCCGGCGCCAGGGGTTCGACAAGATGTCCACCCGGGAGGAAGCGCCGCTGGCGGAGGTGATGCGCCTGACCGCCCGCGAAGTGATGACCGGCCGTGCGCCGCCGCCGTCGGCCCGGTCGGCGATCGACCTTTGGCGTCCGTGGCTGTCCTCGAAACTGGGTCGGGACATGGAGGCGCTGGGGGCGCTGCTAGACGACCAGGAGGCCTATGGCCGGGCGGTGCGGCAGTTGTTGCGCGACCTCGATCTCGATGTCGGCGCCGCCGAGGACGGCAACGAAGACGAAGAAGACGGCGGCGAGGAGAACGACGGCGACCGCCAGAGCGAGACGCCCGACCAGCAGTCCCGCGACGGCGAAGCGATGAGCGTGCAGCTCGATTCGTCCGACAGCACGTCCGAAGCCGGCGACGACGCCGAAGCCGAAATGCCGCTGGACGGCGAGGAGGGCGAGGCCCGGGAGGAGATGACCGGCGAGGACGTCGAGGCGCCGGGCCGGCCTTGGCGCCGCGACGACAACGAGATCGGGGAGGGGGACGCCGCCGCCTACAAGGCGTTCACCACGGCATTCGACGAGACCGTCGGCGCCGCGGACCTCTGCGACCCGGACGAGTTGACGCGGCTGCGCCTCATGCTGGACCAGCAGTTGCAGCACCTTCAGGGGGTCATCTCGCGCCTGGCCAACCGGCTGCAGCGCCGGCTGATGGCGCAGCAGATGCGCGCCTGGGAGTTCGACCAGGAGGAGGGGATCCTGGATGCCGGCCGCCTGGCGCGCGTCGTCGTCAATCCGCTCACGCCACTATCCTATAAGATCGAGAAGGATACGACGTTCCGCGACACCGTCGTCAGCCTGCTGATCGACAATTCCGGTTCGATGCGCGGCCGGCCGATCACCATCGCCGCCATGAGTGCCGACATCCTGGCCCGGACGCTGGAGCGGTGCGCGGTGAAGGTGGAGATCCTGGGCTTCACCACCCGCGCGTGGAAGGGCGGGATGTCGCGCGAACAGTGGATCCAAGCCGGCAAGCCCCAGCATCCGGGCCGCCTGAACGACCTCCGGCATATCGTCTACAAGGCGGCGGACGCGCCCTGGCGGCGGGCGCGCCGGCATCTTGGCCTGATGCTGCGTGAAGGGATCTTGAAGGAGAACATCGACGGCGAAGCACTCATGTGGGCGCACAACCGCCTTCTGGGGCGCACCGAACAGCGGCGCATTTTGATGGTGATCTCCGACGGCGCGCCGGTCGACGACAGCACGCTCTCGGTCAATCCGGGGAACTATCTGGAACGGCATCTGAAGTCGGTGATCGACTGGATCGAGCGTTACTCACCGGTCGAACTGCTGGCGATCGGCATCGGCCATGACGTCACCCGGTACTACCGGCGCGCGGTCACGATCGTCGACGCCGAGCAGCTTGGCGGCACCATGGTCGACAAGCTGGCGGAGTTGTTCGACGAGGAGACGCGCCCCTACCGCGGGCCGCGCCGCCGAACCGCCTAAGGGATTTCAGCGCCCGGCTTAACCAGGTTTCTCCGGGGACAGCACTTACCCACCTACGGTTCGCGGGCGCAGATCCGGTCGGCTTCGGTGCGAACCGCGAAGTCGCCGATGGCGTCGCCCAAACCGGGTTGGGATTCGTAGTCCTGGCAGCTTTGTTCCACCGCCTCGGCGGCACCCTGGGCATCGGCGCCGATGATGCGCGCGACGGCGAACAGCCCGGCGGCGCTGGTCAGGAAGGTGTCGAGATCGGCCTCGACCGGCTCCAGCAGCGGCACCATGCGCTGATAGGCGTCGCCCGCAAGCTCCGGATTGGTGTCGTTGAGGACGCCGATGCCAAACGCGCTCATGGCCTGGGCCTTCATGCGCTCGGGAACGCGCACACCGGCCTCTTCGATGGCGCTGACCGACCGGAGGGCTTCCGCCGCCACCTCGCCGGCCTCGCCGAATTGCTCGTTCAAAAGCAGGATCACCGAAGCACGGGCCGTCTGTGCGGCGTGGAGGCGAAGCCAGACGCCCTGTTCGCCGGTCTCGGCCCATTGCAGGATCAGGCCGAGGTTCTGGGCGGCCACCTGCTCGGCAGCATCCAGCGCCCGCGGCCGGTACAGCTCGGACAGCGCCAGCAGGGCCTGGGCCATCACCGTTGCGTCCCCTTCGGTGAAAGCTTCGAAATGCGGCGCCAGCAGATTGGCGATGTTCTCGTACTCCAGGGCCGCGCCGTCGTAGTTGCCGTTCTCCTGGAACAGCGCGGCCAGGGCGATGTGTCCCGTCACCATCTGCCGCGCTGTCGGCAGGTCGAACCGGGCCGGTGCCGGGCCGGCAGCTTCGACGTCGCCTTGCGGTGCCGCTTCCTGCGCATGGCCGCTGACCGGAACGACCGTGGACACCGCCAGCAAAGCCGCGCAGGCAATGCCCGTGGGCGCGGCGCGCCAAGCGCCCTTATGCTGCCGTTTCATGGAACCTCCTTGCGGGCGCACGGCCCGGCCGCTCCTGTCGGATCGCCGCCAACAGGTAATTGATCTGCAGGTCGCGGTCATGCAGCGACCACGTGCGGTGCAAAGGGTCGAAGCGCAGGCCGGCGGTGCGCCGTGGCTCGAAGCCGTGCGGTCGCAACGCCGCGCTGAGCTCGCTGGGGCGCAAGAACTTGCGCCAGCTATGGGTTCCCCTGGGCAGCCAACGCAGCACGTACTCCGCACCGACGATGACCGTCGCAAAGCTCCGGGCCGTCCGGTTCAAGGTCGACATCACCAACAGACCCCCTGGCCGGACCAGATCGGACAAGGCTTGGCAGAACCGGTCCACATCCGCCACGTGTTCCACAATTTCCAGCGCGGTCACAATGTCGAATCGCGCTCCGGTGGCCGCCAGGTCTTCCGCCGTCGTGCAGGCGTAGTCGATGGCCAGGCCCGCCGCCCCCCCATGGACCTCGGCAATGGCGATCGTCTCCGCCCCGGCGTCGATGCCGGATACCTGCGCCCCCAGCCGCGCCATGGGTTCGCATACCAGGCCACCGCCGCAGCCCACGTCGAGTAACGACAGCCCGGCCAGGGGGGAGACGCTTTCGGTGTCGCGCTGGAAATGGTGTGCCGCCTGATCCCGTATGAAGCGCACGCGTGTCGGGTTCATGGCATGCAATGGCCGATGGGCGCCCTTCGGGTCCCACCACTCGGCGGCCATGCGCTCGAACCGGTCGATCTCCGCCCGATCGAGGGTGGACCCGGCAAGACCGTCGGGGCCGGCTTCGGAGCGAGCGCCGGGGCTGGTTCGGGAGGCGTCAGGGCGTACGGCGGTCATTCAGGGATGGCTCCAGGCCTAAGGTTGCGGCGGCTGGGCGCGGCGAGTATGGATACCGCCGCATCGCGCGGCAATGACTTCTCCGGGGCCTGTTTTCCCGGTAGGGCTCCCGGACACTATGCCGGGCCGCGCCGATCCGCCCCAGTTTCCGTGTTCGAAGCCCCCTGGGCCCGCAGGGATCGGGTGTCCGGGCCGGGCAGCCAATGTGTCGTGACCGGCACCATGGAGTAGTAGGTCTATGGCGCGCATCGTTCAGAAGTTCGGCGGCACGTCGCTGGCTACGCTTGACCGGATTCGCGCGGCGGCGCAACGGGTGAAAGCCGAGGTTGCCCTCGGCAGCGAAGTCGCCGTCGTCGTCTCGGCAATGGCCGGGACGACCAATGACCTGGTCGAGAAATGCAGCGCTTTGTCCCCGCTCCACGATGCGCGAGAGTACGACACCGTGGTGTCGGCCGGCGAGCAGGTCTCCAGCGGCCTTTTGGCGCTGGCGCTTCAGGAGATCGGCGTGTCGGCCCGGTCCTGGCTGGGGTGGCAGGTGGCGTTGCGCACCGACGATGCGCATGGCAAGGCACGCATCCTGTCCATCGACACTGCCGAACTGGAGCGGCGCCTGGCCAATAGGGAGGTGGCGGTCCTGGCCGGGTTCCAGGGGATCGCACCGAACCAGCGGATCACCACCTTGGGGCGGGGCGGGTCGGACACCACGGCCGTGGCCCTGGCGGCCGCGCTGGGGGCGGACCGGTGCGACATCCATACGGACGTGGACGGCGTGTACACCTGCGACCCGCGCATCGTCCGACAGGCGCGCAAGCTTAGTAAGATCACCTACGAAGAGATGCTGGAGATGGCGTCGCTGGGCGCCAAAGTTCTCCAGACACGTTCGGTCGAAATGGCGATGAAACACCGGGTCCCGCTGCGGGTACTGTCCAGTTTCGAGGACCTGCCCGGCACCCTGGTCGTGGATGAGGACGAGATTGTGGAACAGGAAGTTGTCAGCGGCATCGCCTACAGCCGGGACGAGGCGAAAATCACCCTGATCGGCGTGGCGGACCGCCCGGGGATCGCGGCGACCATCTTCGGGCCGCTGGCGGACGCCAACGTCAATGTCGACATGATCGTCCAGAACATCTCCGAAGACGGCGCGACCACGGACGTCACCTTCACGGTCGGTAAGGCGGACCAGCAGCGCGCCGTCGATCTGCTGCGGGATCTTGAGCCGCAGTTGCGCTACGCACAGTTGCGTCCCGACCCCGATGTGGTGAAGATCTCGGTCATTGGCGTCGGAATGCGCAGCCACGCCGGTGTTGCCCAGCGGATGTTCGCGGCGCTGTCGGAGAACGGCATCAACATCCAGGTGATCTCGACGTCGGAAATCAAGATCAGTGTCCTGGTGGCGGAACGCTACCTGGAACTGGCCGTGCGCGCATTGCACACCGCTTATGGGCTGGATGGCGACTGATGGATGACGCGGCGCACCGGGGACCGGACAGCCCGGCGCTGCCTGGACCGCAGGTCCGGTCGCGCCGGCTGCTGGCCCGCCTGCGCGATGTGATGGCTGGAAGCGGGCCGGCGCAGGACCGGCTGAACCGGATCGTCGTCCTGATCGCCGCCGAGATGGAGACCGAGGTCTGCTCCTGCTATGTGGCGCGGCCCGGCGAACTGCTGGAACTCTATGCCACCGTCGGCCTCAACGAAGCCGCGGTTCACCTGACGCGGCTCCGGTTCGGGGAAGGCCTGGTCGGCGAGATCGGCGCGACGGCCCGCCCGCTGGCGCTGGATAATGTCCGGAGCCATCCCAGCTTCGCCTACCGGCCGGAAACCGGCGAGGATCCCTACCAGTCGATGCTGGGCGTTCCCGTCTTGCGCGGCGGCCGGGTACGCGGGGTGCTGGCCATCCAGAGCCTCGCGCGGCGCCACTACGACGACGAGGAAGTGGAAACGCTGCAGACGGTCGCCATGGTGGTGGCGGAGCTGTTCGCCGCCGGCGACGTGGCCGCCGGCAGCTCGTTCCAGCCCGACACCACCGACTCGGTCATGCCGGCCCGTCTGGTTGGCGTCTGCTTCAGCGGTGGCCTGGCCATCGGCCGCGCGGTTGCCCACCGGGTGCATCTGACGGTTCGGCAAATGGTCGCCGATGATCCCGCGCGGGAACTCGAGCGGTTTCGGGCGGCCATCGTCGCCATGCAGGGAACCCTGGATCGGATGCTGTCCCACGGCGCCCTGGCCGATGTGACCGAAACGCGGGATATCCTGCAAGCGTACCAAATGTTCGCGCGCGACCGGGGATGGCTGGGCCGCATCGGCGAAGCCATCGATTCGGGCCTGACCGCCGAAGCGGCCGTCCAGCGGGTACAGGCCGACATGGCCGCCCGGATGGCCCACCTCACCGACCCCTATCTGCGCGAGCGGTTGTCGGACTTCCAGGATCTGGCCAATCGCCTGCTGCTCCACCTGTCCGGCCGCGAGTCGCTGACCGAGCTGGCGACCCTGCCCGAGGACACGGTGCTGGTGGCCCGGACGATCGGGCCGGCGGAACTCCTCGACTACGACCGCAGCCGGCTGCGCGGTTTGGTGCTGGAGGACGGCGGGGCGACGAGCCATGTCGCCATCGTCGCCCGGGCGCTCGACATCCCGATGGTCGGGCGCTGCCGTGGCATCCTGGATGTCGCGGAATCCATGGATCCGATCGTCGTCGATGCCGATGGCGGCCAGGTCCTGGTTCGCCCCTCCGACGACGTGCGCGACACCTTCCAGGAGGCGGCCCGAAACCGGGCGCGTCAACGCCAGCGCCATGCGGCGGACGCCCGACAGCCGTCGGTGTCGCAGGACGGGGTCCAGGTGTCGCTGCAGATGAATGCGGGCCTGCTGCTCGACATGCCCCACCTGCACGAAACCGGGGCGGACGGGATCGGCCTCTATCGGACGGAAATCCCGTTCATGGTGCGCTCCCAGTTCCCGGATGTCGCGGCCCAGACGGAGCTCTATCGGCGGGTGGTCGAGCAGGCCGACGGCAAACCGGTCACTTTCCGGACACTGGATGCCGGTGGCGACAAGCCGCTGCCCTACCTGCGGAACACTGAAACCGCGAACCCCGCGCTTGGCTGGCGGGCGCTGCGCATTGGCCTGGACCGCCCGGCCATCCTGCGAGCGCAGCTTCGCGCGTTGTTGCGGGCGGCCGACGGGCAGCCGTTGCGCGTCATGTTCCCGATGGTCGCCAGCGTCGACGAATTCGTCACGGCGCGCCGCCTGCTGGACCGGGAAATCGAGCGGCTGGCCGAGAAACGCCTGACGCAGCCGGCCGGTTTGCAGGTCGGAGCGATGATCGAGGTGCCATCCCTGGTCTGGCAGCTTTCGGCGCTGCTGCCGGAGGTCGACTTCGTGGCCGTCGGTTCCAATGACCTGGCCCAGTACGTTTTCGCCGCCGACCGCGGCGACCCGCGCATGGGGTTGCGCTACGATGTCCTGTCCCCGCCGTTCCTGACGATGCTGGCGTCGATTGCGCGGCAAAGCGAAGATGCCGGCGTGCCGGTCAGCCTGTGCGGCGAGATGGCGGGCAGGCCCTTGGAGGCGATGGCGCTGGTCGGGATCGGATACCGGACGCTGTCCATGACGGCATCCTCGGTCGGGGCGATTCGCGGGATGATCCGGAGCTTGAGGGTGGACTCGCTGGCCGACTATATGGGGCGGCTGATGGCGACCACCGACGGGAGTATTCGGGGGAAACTTCGTTCATTTGCAAAGGATCACGGCATCGACCTTTAGACCGAGGTTTAGCGACCCCACGTTTGCGCTTGAGTCAGAATTCGTTTACATAATTCGAGCCATACTGAAGACGAAATCTGGCGTAGATCTGAAGGCGGCAACAAGGTACCGAGACGGTTGCAAGGGGCCGCTGTGGTCCGGGACCAAGCACCCGGTGACGGGGCCAGGTGTCGTGGGGTGGCGACATGGGCAAGATGAAGAGTGCGGTGGTTATGGAGTCGGATCTGTCCGAAGCCACCCGGCATAACCGCTCGGTCGGCAGGATGCTGCACGGCGCGCGCGTCGCGGCCGGGCATGGCCTCGACGATGTCGCATCGTCGCTGCGGATCCGCAAATCCTATCTTCAGGCATTGGAAAGCGGCAGCCGCGCCGATCTGCCGGGCGCCGCCTATGCCATCGGTTTCGTGCGCAGCTATGCCGAATACCTGGGCCTTGATGCCGGGGATATCGTCGCCCGGTTCAAGCATGAGCAGGCCGGCATCGACAGCAAGCCGGAGCTGACGTTTCCCGCACCGGTGCCGGAAAACCGGATGCCCGTTTCGGTCATCGTGATGATTGCCCTGCTTCTGGCCGGTCTGGGCTATGGCGGCTGGTATGGGTACTCCGCCACCAACCGTGACCTTGTCGAAACGGTGACGCCGCCGGCTGACAGGTTCGCCGCCGTCATCAACCGGGCTGACGAGCCAACAGCCACGCCGTCCCGCGGGTCGGCGCAGGCGGGGACACCGCCGGTTGAAGCCCTGGACAGTGCCGATGCCGAGGCCGCCGCCAGTGCCGTAACCGTGGCCGGCGGAATGGCCGACGAGGTGGAGATGGCAGGGGCCATGGCCGCCATGGCCCGCACCCCGCCGGAGGCAGACCTGGCGGCTGCGGAACCAGCCGCTGCCGAAGACGTGCCGCCGGCCGCGGGCGAACAGCCTGCGCCTTATTCTCCGGCCGCCGGTGCCCCGCCGCCGCCGCCGCTTTCGGGGACTCCGGAAGATGGCCGGCGCCTGGGCCTTTCAGCCGGCCAGGATGAGGAGATCGTCATCCGCGCCACCGGGCGTTCCTGGGTTCAGGTCCGCGACCGCAGCGGCCGTTTGCTGATGACGCGCATTCTTCAGGCCGGCGACACCTACATCGTTCCGGAAGGCGATGGACTGAGCCTCGACACCGGCAATGCCGGCGGCCTTCACATCGAATTCGGCGGCACCATCCTTCCGGCCCTGGGCGAGCCGGGCGAAGTCGTCCGGAACATCGCCCTCGACGGGGCGGTCTTAGGCTCGGAGACGACGGCGAACTAGCCGTCTTGCCTGTCGGCCCTTCGCTCCACCTCGGCGCGACGCCGCCCGGCACCCAACCGCAGCGTGATCTGGCAAACATCCTTTCGCCGGGTGTTTGACTTGGATATACCTCGGGCACATCTATGAGCGGCAGCGAGTCAGGCGGGGGTCCATGAGCGTTCGTCCATGGCGTGACGTGTATCGTCGCAAGAGCCGGCAGATCCACGTGGGTGACGTACCGGTCGGCGGTGATGCGCCGATCACGGTGCAGTCGATGACCAACACATTGACCACCGATGCGAAGGCGACGATCGAACAGATCCGGCGCCTGGAGATTGCTGGCGCCGATATCGTCCGGGTGTCCTGCCCGGACGAGGGATCGAGCGCGGCGCTGAAGGAGATCGTCCCGGAAGTGACGGTTCCCTTGGTGGCGGATATCCATTTTCACTACAAGCGCGGCATCGAGGCGGCGGAGAACGGCGCCGCATGCCTGCGAATCAACCCCGGCAATATCGGCGGCCGGGACCGCGTGCGCGAGGTCGTGAAGGCGGCGCGCGACAACGGCTGCTCAATCCGGATCGGCGTCAACGCCGGGAGCCTGGAGCGGGAACTGCTGGAGAAGTATGGCGAGCCCTGTCCGGACGCCATGGTCGAAAGCGCCCTGAATCACGCCAAGCTGCTGGAGGACGAGGACTTCTTCGAGTTCAAGATCTCCTGCAAGGCGTCGGATGTGTTCCTGTCGGTGGCCGCCTATCAGCAACTGGCCGAGGCGTGCGACCACCCGCTGCATCTGGGCATCACCGAAGCCGGCGGCCTGCGGTCCGGCACGGTGAAGAGTTCGGTGGGGCTGGGCATGCTGTTGTGGTCGGGGATCGGCGACACCGTGCGCGTGTCCCTGTCCACCGAACCCGAGGAGGAAGTGAAGGTCGGGTTCGACATTCTGAAGTCCCTCGGGTTGCGGCACCGCGGCGTCAACGTCGTGTCGTGCCCGTCCTGTGCGCGACAGCAGTTCAACGTGATCGAGACCGTCAAGGTCCTGGAAGAACGCCTGGCCCATATCAGCACGCCCTTGACCGTTTCGGTCATCGGCTGCGTGGTCAACGGGCCTGGCGAAGCCACGATGACCGACATCGGTTTCACCGGCGGCGGCAAAGGCGTCCACCAGGTCTACGTGAACGGCCTGCCGCACCATCGCCTCCAGGACGAGGATATCGTCGACCATCTGGTCCGCATGGTCGAAAAGAAGGCCGAGGAGATTGAGGCCGCCAAGGCCGAGAGCGAGGCTGCCGACCGGCCGGTGGCCGCCGAGTAGTGATCGTCCCGGTCGGCGCCGCGTGTTCATTCTGGCTGGTTGATTGCGTTGTTGGACGAATCCTATAGGCGCGTCGTCGATCGGTATGCGGAGTTGCAGGCCCTGTTGGCGAGCGGGTCGCTGCCTCCGGACGAGTTTGCCGCCCGGTCGAAAGAGTTCGCGGATCTGGAGCCGATCGCCCATGAGATCGAGAGCCTGTCGCGGGCGCGCAACGAACTGGCCGATCTGGGGCAACTGATCGCCGATCCCAACGGCGAGCCGGAGATGCGCAGTTTGGCGGAGCTCGAGTTCCGCGAGCTGAAGGCCCGTCTGCCGGATCTGGAGCGGCGGGTCCAGTTGATGCTGTTGCCCAAGGATGAAGCGGACGAGCGCAACGCGATCCTGGAGATCCGAGCCGGTACCGGCGGGGACGAGGCCGCCCTGTTCGCGGCCGACCTGCTGGGCATGTACCAGCGCTATGCCGGGCTCAACGGCTGGCGGTTCGAACTGATGGAGGCCAGCGAAAACGATATCGGTGGCGTCAAGGAAGCGGTGGCCAACATCACCGGGCGAAACGTGTTCTCGCGGCTGAAGTTCGAAAGCGGCGTCCACCGGGTTCAGCGCGTGCCGCAGACCGAGACCCAGGGGCGAATCCACACCTCGGCGGCGACGGTCGCCGTGCTGCCGGAAGCCGAAGAGGTGGACATCGCCATCGATGACGGCGAGCTGCGCATCGACGTGTTTCGCGCGTCGGGTGCCGGTGGCCAGCACGTCAACAAGACCGAAAGTGCGGTGCGCATCACCCATCTACCGACCGGCATCGTGGTCAGCCAGCAGGACGAGAAATCCCAGCACAAGAACAAGGCGCGGGCGATGAAGATCCTGCGTTCGCGGCTGTACGAGGCGGAGCGGTCGGCCAAAGCGGCAGCCCGGGCCGCGGACCGGCGCAGCCAGGTCGGCAGCGGCGACCGGTCGGAGCGCATCCGCACCTACAACTTCCCCCAGGGGCGGGTGACCGACCATCGGATCAATCTGACGCTCTACAAGATCGATAAAGTCCTGGCCGGCGAGGCGTTGGACGAGTTGATCGAGGCGCTGATCGCCGAAGACCAGGCCGCCCTTCTGACCACCGTCGATGGCTGATCTGGCCGGCTTGCCGGCAACCGTCGGGGATGCCCTGTCGGTCGTTCGCGCCCGATTGGCGGCGGCCGGCGTTCCCGATGCCGCCGTCGATGCACGGGTGTTGGCGCAGTCGGCGTTCGGTGGCGACCGGGCGCTGCTGCTCACCCGGCGAACCACGGCTCCGCCGCCGGATGCCTGGGCGGACTTGCTGGCGATGAGCGATCGCCGAGCCCGCGGCGAACCGGTTTCCCGGATCCTGGGCCTGCGCGAGTTCTGGAGCCTGCCGTTTCGGATTACCCGCGACACGCTCGACCCCCGACCCGATACGGAAACGGTGATCAGCGTAGTCCTGGACCGGCTCGGCGCCCGGCAGGACCCTTTGACCCTGGTCGATTTGGGCACGGGCACGGGGTGCATCCTTCTTGCGCTCCTGAGCGAACTACCGGAGGCGCGGGGCATCGGTATCGACCGGTCCGCCGGTGCCGCCTCGGTGGCGAGGGACAATGCCAGGGCGCTGGGCTTGTCGGGCCGGAGCCGGTTCATGGTGGGGGACTGGGTGACCGCGGTGTCTGCGGACAGCGTCGACATCGTCGTGAGCAACCCGCCCTACATCCCTTCGGGCACGATCGACGGCCTGCAACGCGAAGTGGCGCGGTACGATCCGCGAGCCGCCTTGGACGGCGGGACCGATGGTTTGCGGGCATATCGCGACCTGGTCCCGGGAGCGGCGAAGGTCCTGCGCCCCGGAGGATTGGCGGTGTTCGAAGTGGGGGCGGATCAGGCGGACCCAGTGGAACGGTTGATGAAAGGGGCAGGGTTTAACAACTTACAGAAAAGGTTAGATTTCTCTGGGATCCCCCGCTGTGTGTCCGGCCAAAAAACTGTTGGATTGCCTGAGGATTGAGGGTACCGTCCCGAACTGTCGGCAAGCGGTAACGGGCAATTTTTCCGCAGGCACAGGACGGCACATCCGCCTCCGCCGAAGCCGACGGAACTGGCCTCAGATGGGGATGAGGCGCGTTCCGGAGACTTGAAACGTTTGACAGCTATGGGCGGGACAGCGTTTGGCTTGTCCTGAAGGTACTGGTCGACGTTCCTACTAACCCGCTAGCGACAACACAAACCAAGTTGGGCGTTCATGAGACAAGGACCGAATTCGCGACGTTCTCGGGGCCGGAACAACCACAATAACGGTGGAAACGGGGCCCGCCGCCCCAACTTGCCCAACCGTAATCAGACATTCGACAGCAACGGCCCGGACGTTCGGATCCGGGGCAATGCCTATCAGGTTTGCGAGAAGTACCAGGCGCTGGCGCGGGATGCCGCCTCTTCGGGCGACCGGGTGATGGCGGAAAACTACCTGCAGCACGCCGAGCACTATCATCGGATCATCCTGGTCATGAACGAGGCGCATGCCCAGGCGACAAGCCGGGATATGCAGCCCCAGCAGCCGCAGCAGGGCGGTCGCGCCAACGGGCGGGAGTTCGCCGATGGCGCCCAGCCGGTGAACGGTCAGCGTGCCCAGCATGCCGACAACGGGGCCGGTGAAGCCGGCCGCCGCGGTTCGGCGCCGGCACAGGAGATGCCCCGCGACGCCGATGCCGGGACGGCCATGCCGCCGCAGGTCGCTGATCAGGGCACGGCGCCGACCTTCGATGACGGGGATCCGCGCGACAGCGAGGCCGCCACGCCGTTCGGCAGCGATCCTCGACAGTCGAACGGGACGGATGGCGAAGCGGATCAGCCGGTCGTCGCCGATGCCGCAGCGGCGGAAGACCAGGGCCAGTCCGGTGAACCGCCGGCCGAGAAGCCCCAGCGCCGGCGGCGGCGGTCCTTGTCGACCCGCGGGTCGGCGAACGGCAACGGTGAGGCGACCGATCAGTCGGCACCGGTGTCCGGTGATTGGGCGTCGGGTGACTAGCTGACGCCGGGGGCGGTTCGCGATATCCCAACGCCGGCCGGGCGAAACCGGCCTTCCGTTCGCATATCTCTGCGGGATCGACTGGCAGGCCCGGTGTTGACTAGCCCTGACCGTCTTCAAGCAGCCGAACGGGGTCGCCGGCGTTGACCTCGCCGTCTTCGACCACCTCCAGATAGACGCCGCAATCGGTGTGGCCGAACCCGCCGCGCAGCAGGCGCGGCACGTTCAGGTCGTTCTCGCCGGTGGCGGGATTGACTTCGGTCGCCGCACACCGGTCGATGCGCCCGGACACGGCGACGACCGCGGAACCGATGCGCAGTCGACGGCCGATCCAGCCGAACTCCGCCCAGGCCGGCAGCCCGGAGACCATCAGATTGCCGCGGAAGCGCAGGGGGTCGACCGGCTGCCGGGCCACCCGCTCCAGGTCGCCGACCGACGCCAGGTTGATCAGCGAGAGGTAGTCCTCCGGTACGTCGGTGAACCGCACCCCCGGTGCCTGGACGATCCGCACGCTGCCCAGCGCCTCTTCGCCCATATAGGCCGAGAAGAACTGGCTGATGACGTCGCGGCCTGCGCTGGTCGTCAGATCGCCGCGGGCCACCTGCTTGCCGTCGCGCAGCAGCGTGATGGTCGACGTTGCCGCGTCGTAGCGGGACTGCAGCTTGCCCAGCCGCGGGTTCCGGGCCAGCGTCAGAAACTGGCGCTTGGGCTGCCAGGCGGGGGCTGACGGATCGAAGTCGCTGGCGCCATGGGCCAACGCATACGCCCGGTCGCCTTCAAGCCCGGCCTCCGCCGTCAGCTGGGCGGCTTCCAGGGGCTGGTGGGTCAAGCCCTTGACCGGAAAGATGTGGATCGCCTGAAGCTGCGCCGTCATGGCCGGGGCTTATGCGGTCCGCCGGTCGGCTTGTCAAACCGGCCGGGGACCGCAAACTGTCCAAAGGAGCCTACCCGGAAACCGCGTTGGTCTCGTTCAACGACCAGTCATAGTCGTCATCGTCGATCCGGGTCCGCCCCGCCAGCGCGGCTGCCAGCGGGCCATCGGCGTAGCGCCGCAGATGGGCCAGCACGCCGATTTCGGAGTCGTCGAAATCCTCCTGGAACCAGTCGTAGATGCTGGACACGACCAGGTCGCCGTCGTCGTCGATCCGGGCGCCGCGCGGGTCGTTGACGTAAGCGCGTGCGGCCGCTTCCAGGTCGGCTTCCAGCGTTGCTGGCCGCAGCGCCTGCGGCAGGAGATTCGGACAGCCGATCGCGGCGCAGTTGACGGCGTAGTGGATGCGCGGGTCCTGCCAGATCGGCCGCAGGATGCGGTGCTCGATATCATCCAGGCTCAGTTCCTCGCCCGCCACCGACACCAGCTTGGCACCCCAGGGGCCATTGCTGAACAATCCCGGCGAGATGTCGATGTCGCGGATGCTGTCGACCGGATAATGATCCAGGATCACCTTGACGGTCAGCGCATTGTAGAAGTTGGTCCAGTAGGCGAACTGCTCGGGCCGGGAGAGACTGTCGACGGGCGTCGTCTGCAGCAGATCCAGGTACCCGTCCAGCGCCGCGCGGTCGGCGGGGGTGACCGCGCGATAGTTGACCCGGGCCACGCCGGCCGCGTCCTCGCTACGGTAACGCGCCAGGAAGCCGTTCCAGGCCGCGTGGTCGACGGTCAGCGTGCTGGCCGGGTCGTGGGCGGTCCAGCGCGGCCAAAGATCCGGCTCGGGCGCGGCGGATGCGGGTCGGGCGGCGGACACCAGGGCGCCGCTGGCCAAACCGGCGGCAAGCAGCAATCGGCGTGAGAGCATCGGCATCGGCTGGGTCTCCGGAAGCATCTCGTGGGTGTTCAAGTTGTGCTGCTAGGTAGGCGTGGTCGCCCGACGCACCACTCAATTCCCTGCGATTGTACCGCGAGGCTGCCGGACCGCCCCGCGCCCGGACGGGCGTGGGGCGACGCCGTTAACAGCGCATATCGTTCCGGTGTCAGGAGAAGAAACGGCCGCGGTCGTGGGGCGTGCCGTAGTCGATCTGGGGGCCGAGCGGCACGATCCGCGTCGGATTGATGGTCTCATGGCTCTCGTAATAGTGGCGCTTGATCTGATCCAGATCGACGGTTTCCGCCACGCCGGGGACCTGGTACAGGGCCTTGGTGTAGTTCCACAGGTTGGGGTAGTCGGCCAGCCGGCGGATGTTGCATTTGAAATGGCCGACATAGACGGGGTCGAACCGGACCAGGGTGGTGAACAGCCGCCAGTCGGCCTCCGTCAGCCGGTCGCCGACCAGATAAGCTTGGCGCGACAGCCGATCCTCAAGCATGTGCAGCGTGCCGAACAGCGCGGTGACCGCGTCTTCGTACGCCGCCTGGCTGGTGGCGAACCCGGATTTGTAGACCCCGTTGTTCACCGTGTCGTAGACGACGGCGTTGATCTCGTCGATCGCCGGGCGGAGTGGTTCGGGATAGAGGTCGACCGACGCGTCGGCGATGGCGTCGAAGGCGGAATTGAACATGCGGATGATCTCGGACGACTCGTTGCTGACGATCGTCCCGGCCGCCTTGTCGTAGAGCACCGGCACCGTGACCCGGCCGGTATAGGACGGGTCGACGGTCGCGTAGATCTGATGCAGGTGGGTCTTGCCGTTCACGGGGTCGAGCGTATCGCCGAACGACCAGCCCTGGTCGCCCATGAACGGCACCACCGTCGACACGTCGATGGCGTCTTCCAGCCCTTTCAGCTTGCGGAAGATCAGCGTCCGATGCGCCCAGGGGCAGGCCATCGCGACATACAGGTGATAGCGGCCCGGTTCGGCCGGAAACCCGGATGATGCGTCGGCCGTCACCCAGTTCCGGAACGCGCTTTGGCTGCGCACGAACCGGCCACCGGTCTTCTTGGTATCATACCACTGGTCGTGCCAAACGCCGTCGATCAGCAAGCCCATGGGGGCGTTCCTCCCGTCATTCTCCCAAGGATCCGGCGGGTCCGGTCAACCGGCCAGCTTGGCTGCGATGCGCGCCACATGCGCACCCTGGAAACGCGCGCCGTCGAGTTCGACCGCCGAAGGCTGGCGCGAGCCGTCGCCGTCGGCAATCGTGGTCGCGCCGTAGGGCGAACCGCCCTTCATTTCGTCGACGCCCATCTGGCCCTGGAAGGCATAGGGAAGGCCGACGACCACCATGCCCAGATGCAGCAGCGTGGTGTGAAACGAGGTGATCGTCGTCTCCTGCCCGCCGTGCTGGGTGGCGGTCGAGGCGAAGACGCTGCCGGGTTTGCCGACCAGCGCGCCCGACATCCACAACCGGCCGGTCTGGTCCAGGAAGTTGCGCATCTGCGCGGCCATGTTGCCGTAGCGGGTCGGCGTCCCGAAGATCACCGCGTCATAGTCGGCCAGTTCGTTCGGGTCGGCGACCGGGGCGGCCTGATCGACCTTGTAGTGCGAAGCCTTGGCCACGTCCTCGGGCACCAGCTCCGGCACGCGCTTGATCACCGCTTCGGCCCCGGCGGATCGCACGCCTTCGGCGACCGCCTGCGCCATCGTCTCAATGTGACCGTATGTGCTGTAGTAGAGCACCAGAACCTTGGCCATGGAGTTTCTCCTGCCGTTGCGTTCCCGCCTTTCGCGGATGCCGATAAGCTGGGTTGCGATCTCGGCGTGATCAATCAAACGGTTTGGAATAAGATCGTTTCCCTGGGGATACGATCGGGGGCGGGAATGGACATCGTCGGCGGCATGATCATTTTCGCCCGCGTGGTCGAAGCGAACAGCTTCTCGGCCGCAGCACGGCGTCTGGGGTTGTCCAAATCCGCGGTCTCGAAACAGATATCGGCGCTGGAAGACCGCCTGGGTGCCCGCCTGCTGAACCGGACGACCCGTCGCCTCAGCCCGACGGAAGTGGGAGCGGCCTTGTACGAGCGCTGTGCCCGGGTCGCCGCCGAGGTGGAGGAGGCGGAGCAGATCGTCACTCGCCTGCACACGACCCCGCGGGGCGTTCTGCGGGTCAACGCACCGGTCAGCTTCGGCCATCTGCATCTGGCATCGGCGATCCCCGGCTTCATGGCCCAGTACCCGGAACTGCGGGTGGAACTGACCTTGAACGACCGGTTCGTCGACGTGGTCGAAGAGGGCTACGACATGGTGGTGCGGATCGGTTTCCTGCGGGATTCGTCCATGGTGGCGCGTCGGCTGGCGTCGTCGGACTCGATTCTGTGTGCCAGCCGGGCCTATCTGGACCGGCGCGGCACGCCACGGACGCCGGGCGACCTGGCCGGGCATGACTGCATTGTCTACAGCTATCTGGCGGAGCCCCGGGAATGGCGCATGAACGATGCCCAGGGGCACCGGCATGCGGTGAAGGTCTCGGGCAGGCTGACGATCAACAATGGCGACGCCATTCTGGAGGCGTTGTGTGCCGGCGGCGGGATCGGCCTGCTGCCCGCCTTCATTGTCGGTCAGGCCGTCAGAGACGGGCGGCTGGTGAAGGTCCTGCCGGACTACGACGTGCCGGAAATCGGGATCTATGCGCTGTATCCCCATGCCCGGCACCTGTCGCCGAAGGTCCGGGCTTTCGTTGATTTCCTGGCCGGGCATTTCGCGTCGGCACCCGCATGGGATCGGGCCGTGGCGTAGAGGCGCCAGGTCGCGCCGCATCGGGCCGGTCGCGGGTGAAGCCGATGTCGCGCTGAAACCCATTGTCACCGTCAGATCGGGACAATTTCCGAGTTGCCCGGTGTGGATTGGCACCGGAAGATCGGGTTCATACCGCAAGCCTGGAGACGCGAGGAATGCAGCCGGCAAGTCTGGTGCTGGGGGCGGGGACCCTGATTCTCATCCTCGCCATGGGGGTCCGGCAGTCATTCGGGATCTTTCTGACCCCGGTGTCCATGGATCTGGAGACCGGGCGCCAGGTCTTCGGCCTGGCGATCGCCCTGCAGAACCTGCTCTGGGGCCTGGCGCAGCCATTCGCCGGGGCGCTGGCCGACCGGGTCGGCGCCATACCGGTGCTTATCGCCGGGGCCGCGCTCTACATCGCCGGCCTGGCCCTGGCGTCGATGACCACCGATCCTCTGGGCCTGCACATCACGCTGGGCGTGATGATCGGCCTGGCGCTCAGCGGATCGACCTATGTGACCGTTCTGGGGGCGGTCGGCCGCGTAGTGGCGCCGGAGAAACGCAGCCTGGCCTTCGGGCTGTGCACGGCGGCCGGGTCGTTCGGCATGTTCGCCGTGGTGCCCGGCGCCCAACAGCTTCTGGACAGTCTGGACTGGCGGGGCGCCTGGGTGGTGCTGGCCATCGTCGTCAGCCTGCTGGTGCCGCTGGCGCTGGGCTTGCGGCCGGCCGACCGGACGCTGACCAAGGCTGCGGGCGGGCAATCGCTGGGGCAGGCGATCGCTGAAGCACGGGGGCACAGCGGCTACTGGCTGCTCACGGCCGGCTTCTTCGTCTGTGGCTTCCACGTCGCGTTCGTGGCCACCCATCTGCCTTCGTATCTGAGCGACCAGGGGATGCCGCTGCACGTCAACGCCTGGTCCCTGGCGATGATCGGCCTGTTCAACATCTTCGGCAGCTTCGCGTTCGGCCAGCTGGGCGGCATGTATCGGAAGAAGTGGGTCCTGTGCTGGCTCTATCTGGTGCGCGGTGTGGTGATCGCCGTCTTCCTGCTGCTGCCGGTCACGCCGCTGACCGCGGTCGCCTTCGGTGCGGCGATCGGCTTTCTCTGGCTGGGAACGGTCCCCCTGACCAGCGGGATCGTCGGCGAGGTGTTCGGCGTGCGCTACCTGTCGACGCTGTACGGCTTCGTGTTCATGAGCCACCAGGTGGGCGCGTTCCTGGGGGCCTGGGGCGGCGGCTACGCCTACGACGTCCTGGGTTCCTATGATACCATCTGGATCGGGTCGGTGGCGCTGGCGGTGTTCGCCGCCGTGATCCACATACCCATCGACGACAAGCCGCTGGCACGCGTGGCGGAGGCGAAGGCGTGATCAACCGGGTGTTCCTGCTGGTCCTGGCGACGGCGCTTCTTCTGGGCGTGCCAGCCTGGCTGCATTACGGGCAGGCGATCGCCATGGCCAATCCGGCCTGGCTGTGCCTGAGCTTCTAGATCAACCTATCTGCGCTTAGCAGCAGGCGGAGACCGATGAGACGTTCCGCGGCTTGGGCCATGGCGTTGTCGGCGGCGGCGATGCTTGGCACCGGGGCGGCGGTTCCGTCCGATTCGCATGGCCAGGAGACGGCCAACCGGGTGGAGATCACCACGGACGGGGCCTACCGCTACATCCGCGGCAACGGGATCCCCGATCACCCCACAGGCGACTTCCCGAATGCCGGCAATCCAAACGCCATCAGCGCCCAGGACGTGGCGTATCGGGTGCCCCTGAACCCGCAGCGTACCGGGCGGGCAACCGGCTACGCGCTCACACCCTTTGGCGTTGCCATCAACGGGGTCCCGTTCGATCCGTTCGCCGCCGAGTTCTGGAACCGCGACCGGAATTCCGGCTGGCAGTACGAACCGGTGTCCGGTGCCATCGAGCTGGGCGTCGACTCGGCCAACGCCCATGTCCAGCCGGACGGGACCTACCATTATCACGGTGTTCCGGCGCCGTTGTTGGCCGGTCGGGCTGACGGCGCCCATTCGCCGCTGATCGGCTTTGCCGCTGACGGATGTCCGATCTATGCGCTGTACGGGTACACGGATCCGCAGGACCCGGGCAGCCCGGTGATCCGGCTGCAATCGGGCTATCAGATCCTGGCCGGGACTCGGCCGGACGGGCCGGGTGGGGCCTATGACGGATCCTTCGTCCAGGACTATGCCTATGTCGACGGCTTCGGGGATCTGGATGCGTGCAACGGCCGCGAGACGGTGACCCCGGAGTACCCCGGCGGCACCTATGCCTACTTCATGACCGATGACTTCCCGCACATTCCCCGGTGTTTCGTCGGCACGCCGGACGAGAGTTTCGCCCGCGCGGGCGGCCCCGGTGGCCCGGGACAGCCACCGGGCGTGCGCCCGCGGCCCGGCGGCCCACCTTCCGGGGGCCTGCCGCCACGTCGGCCGCCGCGGGAGTAGGACGGACCGGTGACGCGCGATGAGTTCGATGGCTTCTGTGGATCGCTGAAGGCCACTACCAACGTCGTTCAATGGGGCGATGCCTCGGTCTGGAAGCTGGGCGGCAAGATCTTCGCCATCTGCTCCAATTGGGGAGAGGGCCGCCATGAGAAGTTCAGCTTCAAATGCAGCGATCTGACGTATTCGGTGCTGGTCGAACAACCGGGGATCATTCCAGCCCCCTATCTGGCTCGGGCCAGGTGGGTCCAGATAGAAAGCCCGGACGCCATGGATGACAGGGATCTTCGCGACTACATCCGGGCCGCCCACGAGATTATCGGCGGGAAACTATCCAAGGGTCAGCGCCGGGCCCTGGGCCTGGGCGACTAGCGCTGATCTGGCTTGGTCTTCACCGTCGATTCCGGCGTCTTGCCGCCGTCCCGTCGGGGTGCGCTACGGCAGGCTATCGGCTTTGCAGGACCGCAACTTCGCCGGTCGAAGCGGCGGAGCCTCATGCCGGTGTTGCGCCGAATTGGTCGACTGGACGGACTTGCAATAGAGGGATCGATTTTCCGATCAGATCTTTAGATCACTATATTCGCTGAATACACAGCCGCATCTATCAAGAAATAAGTCTGAATTAAGGTCATCGCGTGGCAATTCCAGGTGTTGATATCATCGCCTCGATTATAATTAGTTAGATATCTTAACGAAGCATTAACCAATATGAGAGGATTTTTCTGGTTAATTACTCAAATTTCTGGTTATTTTACGAGGTTTTTAATAGACAATATCTCCAATTCCTTGTACCCGGTCCCTCCGAACGCAGCCGATGTGGACCGGCAGGCCGGATGGCGCCTGCCGCACGTCGCGACCGACAGATTTTCGCCTTCAGCGGCACAGGGGCACGACCCTGTCGATGCCGCGTCGTGGGGCATAGCAGGAGACTGACCGTGGCCGATATCACCGGAAACAACAGCGCGGAAACCCTCGATGGCACGCCGGACGACGATACGATCCGCGGCCTGGGCGGAAACGACACGCTGAACGGTCTGGGCGGCAACGACACGATTGAGGGCGGTTCAGGCAACGACACGCTGAACGGCGGTTCCGGCGACGACACGTTGGACGGTGGTTCCGGTGCGGACACGCTGATCGGCGGGTCGGGCAACGACACGTTCATCCTGGGCGGCGCCGACGAGAACGAGGTCGGCACCACGGTGGACGGCGGCAACCAGACCGACACCATCAAGCTGGCCAGCAACATCACCGTCGACGATTTCGACCCGACCGGGGTCGAGCGGATCTATACCGGCGCCACCAACTTCGTCATCAACGGCACCGACCAGAACGGCAACCCCAACAATATCGACCTGAGCGGCCTGACATCGGTCGACGAGACGGGGGCGACAATCGCCCGCGGCGTCACCGTCAACGCCGGCAGCGGCAACGATGTGGTCACCGGGACCGACCAGGACGACACGCTTTCCGGCGAAGCCGGCAACGACACGCTGAATGGCGGCGGCGGCAATGACACG
>JANQIU010000204.1 GCA_028281985.1 Alphaproteobacteria bacterium
GCCGCCCGCCAGTGGTCGGCAGGCCGACATCGGCCGGCGTGAGTGCTCTCCTGTGGCGCGTGACGAATTCGGAGAGGTCGGGTCGATCGCGTGCGAGGGTTCGGCCAGACAAGACGATCACTCTTAGTAATATGATGATTTCTTACATAGTAACAGTCTTGATGTAGCTGGATTGTCCGCCTCAGACAAGGAGGCGACATGACAGTTCATCACGACGGCACGGTTTCTCATCCAGCAACGGCGGCTCAATCCAAGGTGCCATCGCCCGCCAGGGCCGGGGGGCGCCAATGGCTGGGGCTGGCGCTGCTTTCGCTGCCGACCATCTTGCTGGGCCTCGACCTGACCCTGTTGCATTTGGCGCTGCCGGCGTTGGCCGCCGATCTGCAAGCAACCAGTACGCAGGCGCTTTGGATCATGGATGCCTATGGCTTCATGATCGCGGGCTTTCTCATCACCATGGGCACGCTCGGCGACCGGATCGGACGGCGCAAGCTGTTGTTGATCGGCGCCGTCGCATTCGCGATCGCTTCGGTGATTGCAGCGTTTTCGACCAGCGCTCCTATGCTGATTGCCGCAAGGGCCGCCCTCGGCGTGGCAGGCGCCACCTTGATGCCGTCCACCCTGGCGCTCATCAGCAACCTCTTTGCCGATCCGCGTGAGCGCGCGGTCGGCTTCGGTGTCTGGGCCACGATGTTCGCGCTTGGTATGGCGATAGGACCGATCGTGGGTGGGGCGTTGCTTGAGTACTTCTGGTGGGGTGCCGGCTTCCTGCTTGCCGTACCCATTGTCGCTCTATTGCTTGTGCTTGCCCCTGTTCTGTTGCCCGAGTATCGCGCGCCGAATGCCGGGCGGATCGAGCTTGTCAGCGTGGTGATCTTGCTGGCCGCCATGCTCCCGTTGGTCTACGGCATCAAACAGATTGCCAAGTTCGGGCTCAGCCCCGATGCGGTTGGTGCTGCTGTGGCAGGCGTCCTCTTCGCCGTGCTCTTCGTTTGGCGGCAAAGGCGTCTTTCCGATCCGTTGCTCGATATGAGCCTGTTTGGCAGCAGAGCCTTCTCCGTCGCGCTGATCGTGCTGCTTTTCGGGCTGGTTGCGGTCGGTGGAACCATGTTGCTGGTCACGCAATACCTGCAGCTGGTGGCGGGCTTTTCCCCTCTTGTTGCAGGTTTGTGGATGGGGCCGCCGGCGCTTGCCATGGTTGCGGCTGGCATCGGCGCGCCGCTTGTCGCGCAGTACGCTCGGCCCGGTTTCGTCGTGTCCGCCGCGCTTGGTCTATCGGTTGTCGGCTATCTGATGCTGACCCAATTGGGTAACGCCGAAACGGGTGTCGCCATGGTCGTCGCCGGCTTTTCGCTGGCCTATCTCGGCCTTGGTACCATCGCTGCGCTGGGCACCGGTCTGGTGGTCGGATCGGCTCCAGCCGAGAAGGCCGGGTCCGCCTCTGCCATGTCCGAAACGGTTCAGGACCTGGGCGTGTCGTTGGGCATCGCCGTTCTGGGCAGTCTTGTTACCGCGATCTATCGCAACACCATGCTTGACCGCATACCCGACACGCTCGGCGAACAGGCCCGCCTTGCGGTGGGCGACAGCCTCTGGGCGGCGTCCACAATCGCGGTGGACCTGCCAGCCGGGCTGATCGAAGACGCGCAAGATGCGTTCATTTCAGGGTTCAATGGTGCAGCGATCTTCAGTGCCGTCAGCGTGACGATCCTGGCCATCCTTGCGGCGGTGATGCTGCGGCACATCGAACCCCTCGGATCGTCCGATGACGGGCATTGAACAGGTCGCGGATGAGCCGGACCCCGCGTCGCTGGCCAAGTCTGGCATGCGTCAATGGCTGGCGCTGACTCTTTCGCGACATCTTGGCGGCGCCGGCGGGGCTTGATAGGCTGCCCGATGTGGGAACGAAAGACGAACTTCCAGGTGCCGCATCGGAGCAACCCGTCGATGCGGCGACGCTGACCGCCCGGGTCACCCGCGGTGTTCGCCGCTGGTGCGCCGCCCAGTCCTGGTCGACGGTCACCGAAGTGTCGCTGGCCAACGGGCGCCGCGCCGACATCCTGGCCGTGGACCACAAGGGTGTGCTGACGATCGTCGAGGTGAAGAGCAGCCGCTCGGATTTTCTGGCCGACCACAAATGGCCGGATTACGGGCCGTATTGCGATCGCTTCTTCTTTGCCGTCCCCGAGGGCTTTCCGGTCGATCTGCTGCCGGCCACGCCCGGCATTCTCGTCGCCGATGCTTATGACGCCGCCTCGCTGCGCCCGGCACCGGAAGCGCCGCTGCCGGCGGCCCGGCGCAAGGCCATGCTGTTGCGCTTCGCCCATGCGGCCGGGGCGCGCCTGCTGCGGCTCGAGGACCCGGGCGTCTGACCGGGCACGCGGCGGATCAGCCGTCGGATCGCAGCCGGGCGATCGTCGCCGTGGTGCTGTGCCCCGGCTGCAGGTCGGCCAGCAGGACCTGCCCGCCCCAGCCCTGAACCCGGTCGGCGCCGACCACGGTCTCCACCGTGTAGTCCGCCCCTTTGACCAGCAGGTCCGGGCGCAGCCCGTCGATCAGGCGCAGCGGCGTGTCCTCCTCGAAGATCACCACCATGTCCACATCGGCCAACGATGCCAGAACGGCCGCCCGCGCGGCTTCGGTTTGCACCGGGCGGTCCTGTCCTTTCAGCCGCCGAACCGAGGCATCGCTGTTCAGCCCGACCACCAGCCGGTCACAGGCCGCCCGGGCCTGCCGCAGCAAGGAGATGTGGCCGGGGTGCAGCAGATCGAAACAGCCGTTGGTGAAACCGATCCGACCCCCCGACCGGCGCCACCGGCCGACGATCTCCTGGGCGGCGGACAGGGTATGGACCTTGGCTTCACCGCGGGACCAGTCGGCTTCGTGGACGGCCGCGGCCAGTTCCTCAGGCGTCAGCGTGGCGGTGCCCACCTTGCCGACGACCACCCCGGCCGCCAGATTGGCGAGCTGCGCCGCTTTGGTGACGGCGGCGACATCACCGCGGCCAAGCACCGCCAGCCCAAGCGCCAAGACGGCCGCAACCGTGTCGCCGGCACCGGATACGTCGTACACCTCCCGGGCCCGGGCGGGCAGATGCGCCGCCGGCCCGCCGGCGCCGACCACACTCATTCCCTGCTCGCTGCGGGTCACCACAACGGTCTCCAGGCCGTCTCGCCTGGCAAGCCTCGCCGCCGCGTCCGCCACAGCGGAGTCGGTGTCGGTGGGTGCATCCATCGCCTCAGCCAGCTCCCGCCGGTTCGGCGTCACCACCGCGGCGCCGCTGTAGCGGGACAGGTCGCGGCCCTTCGGATCCACGATCACCGGCACCCCGGCCGCGCGGGCCGCCGCGACGATGTCGCCGATCACGCCCGGCGTCAGCACACCCTTGGCGTAGTCCGACAGGACCACGGCACCGCATGACGACAGGTTCTCGCGGACGGCCTCCACCAGTCGGGCCGCCGTCGCCCCGGTGACCGGGTGTCCGGACTCGCGGTCGGCCCGCAGCAGGTGCTGACTGCCGGCGACGTAGCGGATCTTGACCGTCGTTTCGCGGTCGGCGGCGGTGATCAGCCGCGCCTCCAGGCGGGGCCGGCCGGCCATTAGATCCGCAAGCGCGCCGCCGGCCTCGTCCGCGCCGACAACGGACACGGCGACGGCGGTTCCGCCAAGCGCGGCGATGTTGGCGGCGACATTCCCGGTGCCGCCGGGCATCAGGGTTTCACTGGCGATCCGCAGGACGGGGATCGGTGCCTCCGGCGAGATGCGGGTCACCTGGCCGTGGACGAACCGGTCCAGCATGATGTCGCCGATGCACAGGATGCGGGCGTCGGCGAAGCCTTCGAAGGCAATGCTCTGGGGCGTGTTGGCCGCGGCGTCTTCTGCGGCGGGGGCGGGCGGCTGGCTCATGATCGTCGTTGGGCGGCTGAGGGGCGGCGGCTGAGGGGCGGCGGGTGGCGGAGGGGTGGTGTGCCCGCTCCAGCCGTCCACGGCAAGTCGCGGCCGGATCACTCGGCGGCGGAGGCCTGTCCGCGGTACTGGTCCAGGGTCGTGCGCAGGGCCTGCATACGAACCGGCTTGATCAGGATCGAGTTGAACCCGGCGTCCAGGAACCGGGCCTGGTCTTCGGCAACCGCATTGGCGGTCACGGCGACGATCGGGATCTCGCGGCAATCCACCTGGGGCAGCGCCCGGATGGCGCGGGTCGAGGTCAGCCCATCCATGACCGGCATATGGACATCCATCAGGACCGCGTCGAACCGGCCATTGGCAACGGCCCGGAGCGCCTGGGCACCATCGTTCACCACCTCGGCCATATGGCCGACGGTCTCCGCCATGGACTTCAACATGGCGGCATTGATCGCATGGTCCTCGGCAATCAGCAGCCGCATGGGGCGGTGGCCGAGCCCGGCGTCCACGGGGTCGTCGGCCACGCCGTCTGGAGGGGTGTCTGCGACCACCTCGGCGGGGAGTGCCACGACGAAGGTCGTGCCGGCGCCGGGCTGGCTGTCCACATGGACGTCGCCGCCCATGGCCGTTACCAGCCGCCGCACGATGGTCAGGCCCAGCCCGATCCCGCCATATCGGCGGGCCAGCGAGCTGTCCGCCTGGACGAAGGGCTGGAACACGACGTCGAGATTCTCCGGCGCGATGCCGATGCCGGTGTCGGCGACCGTCATGTGCAGCATTCCGGCCGGTGTTCCGGGGACGAAGCGCAGGCCCACCTTGATGCCGCCGCTGTCGGTGAACTTGATGGCGTTGGTGACAAGATTGGTCAGAACCTGCCGCCAGCGCGTGGGGTCGAGATACAGATGCGGGATGGCGCCCTCGGGTTCCAGGTCGAGCGAAAGCCCCTTGAGCACGGCCCGCGGTCGCAGGCTCTCGACCGTTCGCCGCGCCAGGTCGCCGACATTGGCGTTACCGGGGGTCAGCCGCAGACCGCCGGAATCCATCTGGCTCAGATCCAGGATGTCGCCGATCAGCGATAGCAGTTGTTCGCCGGAATCGACGATGGCGGCGAGGTACTCGCTGTGCCGGTCCGCCACCGACATCGTCTGCATCAACTGGGCGAAGCCAAGGACGCTGTTCAGCGGTGTCCTCAACTCGTGGCTCATCACGGCCAGGAACTGGGATTTGGCCTGGCTGGCCGCTTCGGCCCGTTCCTTCGCTTCCGTCAGGGCCGTCTGGGCGGCCAGGGCCTGGGTGATGTCCAATCCCGAACTGACACAACCCGTGACGCGGCTGTCCTCGTCCAGAAGAAGGGCGCTGCGCCATTCGACGACGCGCCGGTCCCCGCGCCGCGTCTCCACCGCGTAGATTGTCGCTTCCTCTGGATCGGTGTCGCCGGACAGAATGCGGGCAAAGTGCCGGGATGCGCGGTCGCGGTCGTCGGGCGGGATCAGGAACGCGGTCGCCTCCTGGCCTTCGAGTTCCTCGCGCGTCCAGCCGGTGATCTGCGCCAGCTTCTCGTTGGCCGCGGTGATCCGGCCTCGCGTATCGATCACCAGCATGGCGACCTGGGCGACGTCGAAATACTGGGTCGCCCGCTTGCGTTCGTGCTGTTCGGCCGACAAGAGCGCACGCCAACCGGTCATGTCGCGGCCGACGATGAATATCCGGTCATCGGCGCGCCCGCCGCTCCAGCTGATCCAGCGGTACCCGCCCGCGGCGTGCCGACAGCGGATCTCGGCCTGGGCCACCCGTTCACCGGCACGGATGCGGCGAAGATTGGCCCTGGCATGTTCCAGGTCATCGGGATGCACGAAGTCATCAAGCGTGGCGGTGCGCAGAACCTCGAACGGGAAGGAAAGCACGTTCTCCCACGCATGGTTGACGGCCAGCAGGCGCAGATTGGTGTCGCAGACCCCGATCAGATCGATCGACAGCTCAAAGAGCTGCTCCATTTCCCGGCGCAACTCGTCTCTCTCGGTGACGTCGTGGATGATGGAGTACAGGACCGTGTCGTCATTGACGGTGATCGGCGATGAATGGACCTCCACAGCCCGGATCGTTCCGTCTGCAAGCCTGTGGCGGAACTGGAAGAAGGTGCGCCTGGATCGGGCGATGGCCGCCATATCCGCCTGGATGCGTTCCGGCTCACAGTTGATGTCGGCGATGCGCATGCCGCGCAGCGTCGACCGGTCGTAGCCGTAGAAGGCCGCCGCTGCTGCATTGGCATCGCGGATGTTGCCCTGCGTCGGATCGATGACCAGCATCACCGCGCTGTGCTGGTCGAACATCAACCGGAAGCGGTCGGTTGCGTGGTCGAGATGCTTGCGCAGGACGGATTGCCTATGTTCAAGCCGCTGGATGGCCAGAAAGACACCAAGCAGGAACAGCGTCAGCACCGCCATCACGGAGCCTTGGCCCCAGCGGACCCGGGCCTGTAGTGGGGTAATGGCGGCCGTCAGCGCCGATCTGAGCTCGGTCAGCGAAGCAATCGTCGTTTCGAACAGCGCATCGAACGCATCGTCAAGTTCGCTGCCGATGCCGGCGGGCTGGGTGGCGGTCAACCGGGAGGCGCCCAGCGCGCGGATTTCCCCCAAGGACGCTTCCGTCCGGGTCAGCCAGGTTCTGACATCGGGATCATCGATCGTCGCCGGCTGGCAAAACCCGTCATCGACCGATCGGCCGGCAATCGTCGCTAGACAGGCTTCCGCGCGCTGCAGATGACGGTCCGCATCCTCGATCGACAGGGTCGGATCCTGTTCGACGAGCTCTTCAAGCCAGAGGTGATAAAGGGCCAGTTCGGTGATCGCCGTATTGGCCGCCGACAAGAGCCGGCGTTCTTTCTCGGCAATACCGACCAGTACCGCGTATTGCCACAACCCAGCCGTTGCGGTGATCGCAACTGCTGCGACGAGCAACAGCCGTGCCGCCCAAGTCCGACTGCGAAGACCCCCCGACACCAACAGCAGACCCCGAAACAGCGTTCGCACCGTGTTTGCATGGTCGATGCTAGAGACGAGTCATTAATGCTCTTTTAAGTGGCGATAGAGTGAAGGGAATTGCAGCCAATCGTTACTGTGTCGCGGGCGCCTATGCGCGAAGTTGTGGATCAAAGAGTGCCCACAACAGATTGCATAGGACTCGCTCGGTCAGGTTGGTTTGCTGACGGACCACGTGCCTGCGCCAGGACCCGTTCTCAGGTCCGCGGCGCGTGCTTGTTCAGGATCCGCTGCAGGGTCCGGCGGTGCATGCGCAGACGGCGGGCGGTTTCGGAGACGTTCCGGTCACACTGCTCGTAGACCCGCTGAATGTGCTCCCAACGGACGCGGTCGGCGGACATGGGATTGTCCGGCGGCGCCGGCAATGCGCGATCCTCTTCGGCCAGCAAGGCGGCCTCGACCTGATCGGCGTCGGCCGGTTTCGGCAGGTAGTCGACCGCGCCGGCCTTCACCGCTGCCACCGCCGTGGCGATGTTGCCGTATCCGGTCAGCACCACCACGCGGGCGCCCGGGCGCACTTCGCGCAGCACCGGCACGACCTCCAGCCCATTGCCGTCCTCCAGCCGCATATCGAGGATCGCATAGGCTGGCGCGATCCGCCGCCCGAGATCCTTGGCGGCGGCGACGGTCTCGGCGGTGACGACCTCGAAGCCACGCCGCTCCATCGCCCGGCCCAGGCGGTTGCGGAACGGGCCATCGTCGTCGACGATCAGCAGGCTTCGCTGGGCGCCACGGTCGGGCAGCACGCCCATGTCTTCAACAGTCATCGCCACCATGTCGAACGCTCCTCCGTTTCGGACCGCAGGGGGCGTGGCCAGCGGATCAGCACCTGCGCCCCGCCATGCCCGGCATTTAGAAAACTAAGCTGTGCGCCTTCGCGTTCCAGCAGGGTCGACGCAATAAAAATCCCGAGACCCATATGCCCTTTACCCGGCGTATCCGCTTGCCGCGCGGAAAGGTACGGCTCGCCCAATCGCTGAAGCAGACCCGGGGCGAATCCGGTTCCGTCATCAATGATCGACAGCCGCACTTCGTGGCGGCTCCACTCTCCACGTACATCTACGCGCCGCCGGGCGTGTTGGATCGCGTTTTGAAGAAGATTTCCCACCCCGTGCATCAATTCCGGGCTGCGCGGCAGCATCGGCGGCCGGCTGGCATCGCGGGGGGTCATGGACACGTCAAGCGTCACCGCCGGGTCCCGGTGCGGCCCGGCCGCCTCTTCGACCAGGGCCGGAAGCGGCAGGACGTCAAACGTGCCGCCGCTGCCGGTCGCTTCCGGCCGCCGCGCCAGTTCCGCCAGGATTTCGCGGCATCGCTGCGCTTGGTCGCGGATCAGCTCAATGTCCTGGGCTTCCGGGCTGTCCGGCGGCAGATCGCGGCGGATTTCGGTGGCGGCGACGGCGATGGTGCCAAGCGGGGTGCTCAGTTCATGGGCGGCGGCGGCGGCCAGTGCGCCCAGGGCGGAGATCCGCTGCTCACGCGCAAGCGCCATCTGACTGGCCGCGACCGCATCGGACAGGCGCCGGGCCTCGTCCGCCACGCGCCAGACATAGGCGGCGATGATCGCCGCGGACAGGGTCAGCGCCATCCAAAGCCCGAGATTGTAGGTGAAGGGAAACGTGACGGGTCCCATGCCGATCGCGGGCAGGGGGTAGTGCCAGATGGCAAGCACCGTGATGCAGGAGATGGTCAGGCCGGTCAGCGCGGCGGTGATCGTGCGTGACAAGGCCGTGGCCGAAATCGTCAGCGGTGCCAGCAAAAGGACGGAGAACGGGTTCACCAGACCGCCGGTGAGAAACAGCAGAACGCTTAGCTGAACCAGATCGTAGCCGATATAGATGGCGGCATCCCGGTCGCCCAGCCGAAGCTCGCCCCGCCGCTGCCAGATGGCCGCCAGGTTGACCAGGGCCGACACGGCGACCACCGCCAGGCATTGGGCCAGGGGCAATTCGGCGTCCGCCACGACGCTGGTGACCAGAAGAGCCGTCGTCTGGCCGCAGACGGTGATCCACCGAAGCAGAATGAGCGTGCGCAGCCGGATGCGGCCAAATGACCGGCGGCCGGGATGGACGGTGTGGCGAAGCGGAAGTCGAGGACGTGCGGACATGCTGATCAATTCGCTTGGAGCCAGGCGACCGGATCACTTTCGACCCTGCGGCCTCTGGTCGGTGCGGCTGAATCCCGGCAAGGTGCCGGCATGCCAACCCACCACGCCATAGAGGTCGATCGTCTGACCAAGCGTTTCAATGGCGTAACGGCCGTTGACGGGATCGCCTTCGCGGTGCCGCAGGGATCGACGATTGCCCTGCTGGGCGGCAACGGCGCGGGCAAGACGACGACGATCTCCATGCTGCTCGGGCTGCTGACCCCGACCGCCGGGGTCATCCGGATCCTGGGCGTCGATATGCTGCGCCACAGGCACACCGTGTTGCCGGCGATGAACTTCTCCAGCCCCTATGTCGAGCTGCCCCACCGGCTCAGCGTCCGGGAGAATCTTGCGGTCTATGGGCATCTCTATGGGCTGTCCGACGTTCGCGGCCGGATCGACGAACTGGCAGAGGCACTGGACCTGGTGCCGTTCCTGAAACGGCCGTCGGGCAAGCTGTCCGCCGGCCAGAAGACCCGGGTGGCGCTGGCAAAGGCGCTGATCAATCGGCCGAGACTGCTGTTGCTGGATGAGCCGACGGCGTCTCTCGACCCGGACACGGCCGATTGGATGCGCAGCTATCTGGAACGGTACCGGGACAGCACCGGGGCGACGATCCTCTTGGCCAGCCACAATATGGGCGAGGTCGAGCGGCTGTGCGACGATGTGCTGATGATGAAGACCGGCCGTGTCGTCGACCGGGGCGCGCCGCGGGCGCTGATCGAGAAGTACGGCCGGGACACGCTGGAGGAAGTCTTCCTGCACATCGCCCGCCAACCGCACGGTGCCCCGGGCGCCTAGAGCATCGTGCGTTCGAGCGAACGCAGACGAGATGCTCTACCTGGTTGATCTAGAGCGCCGCGACTGACTGCCGGAGGCAGCCCATGACCCCTCGTGCGATCGTCTTCGACGCTTACGGGACGCTTTTCGATCCGCAATCCGTCGGCCGGGCCGTCGCCGAACGGGTGCCCGCCCATGCCGATACGATCACCGACATCTGGCGTCTGAAGCAGCTTGAGTACACCTGGCTTTGGACGGCGATGGGCCGGTACCGCGACTTCGCCGCGGTGACCCGGGATGCGTTGGCGTTTGCCGTGGGGCCCTTCGCTGATCTCCCGGCTGCCGATCTGGACCGGCTGGCCGAGGGCTACGCGCGTCTGACGCCCTATCCCGAGGCGGCATCGGCCCTGTCGGCGCTGCGCGACCGGGGCGTGCGCCTGGCGATCCTGTCGAACGGCACCCAGGCGATGCTGGATGCGATGGTCGGCCAAAGTCCGCTACGCGGCCTTCTGGACCAGGTGATCAGCGTCGCCCCGGCCGCTGCCTACAAACCCGACCCCCGCGCTTATGCCCTGGCGGAAGCGGCCCTGGAGGCGGCGGCGGGCGACATGCTGTTCGTGTCGTCGAACGGTTTCGACGTCTCCGGCGCCAAGGCCTACGGGTTTCGCGTCGCCTGGATCCGCCGGTCGGTGCCGGTGGCTGCCGCTTCGACCACCTATGCGCTGCTCCGCCAACAGGACGAACGCCTGGGCTATCCGGCCGACCACGTGCTGGGGACGCTGACCGAGATCGCCGGCCTACCGGATCTCTGAGCGACGCTGGTTTCGGCTAAGAACCTCTAGAACCGATAGCCGGTATTGATGCTGAAGCCGGTGGTGTCTTCGCCGAAGGTTCCCTTGGCGCCGAACCGGACGGGATAGCCGATCAGGCTGGACAGATTGGCCGAGGCACCGATGTCGACATAGCTTTCGACAAACAGGTCGTCGCCGAAATTGCGGGTGTCGACCGCGAAAGCCTGCACGTCGACCAGCCCGCCAAACATGGGCACCGCACCATCGACGATGATGCCGTTGCGCAGCAGCACGTTCTGCGTGTTGTACTCGATGCCGTCGTCCAGGAACACGGACACATCCTCGGCCCTGTAGTACCCGACGTGGTTGCCGATCTGCACCGTGTAGTCGCCCAGCATGAACTGGAACCGGCTGGTAACGGCCCCGCCAAAGCCGACCGCTTCGCTGGAGAAGTCGTCGGAATAGACGCCGCCGACCCGCACCGCGGGCGTCAGCTCCCAATTCTCGAAGACCGGGATCCGAAGAGCCGTGCCGATCTGTTGCGAATAGACGGTGTCGCCTTCGATGGTCGCATAGGAGAACGGCGCCTGGACCACCAGCCGCATGTCGGTATCCGGCAGTTCGAAGGTATGGCGTATCGGCAGCTTGAACACGTCGATGTCGACACCGTCCTGGGTCAGGCTGGTGTAGTCGAAATTGATCTCGGTGCCGCCGACTGCGTCGACCCCGGACCAGAAGTCATTGCTGCTCATGTCCTGCAGCAGGCTTGAAGGCGAGCCGTTGACCGGGTTGTAGGGTGCATCGGAAATCAGGGTTTCGCCGTCGGCCAGGCTGATCACCGCGGACAGGGTTGTCGGGCTGGTCGCCACCAGCTCGATCTGGCGCGTGAGATCGATCAGCGTGCCTTCGACCGTCGTGAAGTTGCCGGTGATGCCGCCGTCCGAGACAAGGAAGTCGAAACTGCCGGTGCCAGAGTCGCCAAGTTCGACGAACTGCAAGGTGGCGCCGTCCTCGATCGTCGTCGTCCCGGACACCAGAATCTGATCGCTGGTGACCGGGTCGCCGGTGAACTCGATCTGGGTTGTCGAGCCGGACTCGAGGAGCAGCGAGCCGTCAATCGCCAGGGTACCGATCGACGAACCCGGCGACAGCGTACCCGAACTGGAGATGCTGCCGACGATGGATCCGCTGCCGCTGAGCGACCCGCTGTCTTCCAGCGCGAGGCTGCCGACGGTCAAGGTGCCTTCGACCGCCATCGCCCCGAAACTGGTGATGCCCGAAACGGCGCTCGTGCCGTCGAACACGACCGACCCGCCAGCGGCGATGGTCGCGGTGGTTGCCGTGATGCCGTTCGGCAATGTCAGGCTGCTGGCGCCGACGGTCAGGGTATCGAAGGTCGGGGACACCGGGGCGAACGACCAGTTGGAGCCATCGGCAACGACCAGCTCCTCGAAATCGGTAAAGGTGGAGCCCGAGCCTGCCGATCCGGTTCCTTCGAGTCTCAGCGTGTCGGTGCCGACCCCGCCGTCGACGAGACCGGAGACGACGCCGTCGTCGACCAAGGTGAAGGTGTCGTCGCCGTCTCGCAGCAGGAACTCGTCATCAGTGGTCGCTCCGGCGGAAGCCGTATCGATCATGCCGGAGTTCGTCACTGTATCGTCGGCATTGCTGAGCGCGAACAGGCCGAAAATCTCCCCCTCATTGATGACGGTTGCGCCGTCTCCCATGTCGAAGTCGGCGACAATCCTGCCCCTGTTCAGGATGGTCGAGCCGTCAGGCAGCGACTGGCTGATGGCATCGGGCAAGTAGATGGCGCCGGGCAGCACGGAGAAGGTGATGTCGGTACCGGAGGTCGAGATGCTGCCGGATTCCGGGTTCGGTGCCGCCGTGTCGCAGGTGATGGTGATCTGGGACCCTGTGGACGTCAGCGGCGAACAGGCGGCCGATGCTGGCCGGCCCGGCACTGTCGCTGCTGCAATGGCGCTAAGGACCGTGACCATGGCGGTGCCGGTCGCCGTAGGCTTCAGAAAGTCTGCCATCTTGGGCCGCCTGCTTGGATCAAAACGTATAAGCCATCCTGTGCCGGATGGCCGATCAATGCATCCATATTAGCCGCAAGTTAACGCAATAGTCAGATTTCGAGAAAGCCGAAAACACCTTTATATGATTCGGTGCCGTACATTCGGCTAGGTCGGCTGTGGGCCTGGAAACATATCGAGGTGGTGGGTCCGGGAGTCACGAACACTTCACGGTAGAGCCGCAATCCCGCCAAAGTGTCCTGGCGCCCCTGACGCCACCGTCCGGCCGGACGATCGCTTTCGGGGCCGTCGGGCCGCGTGGCATCATCGGAACCTGTGCATCTTCGATCCATGGATAGCAAAGTCGACACCTGACATGGTCGCCGTCCTCGCCGCCTATCACGGCAACAATCCCGGCATGCTCTCGACCAACCTGGCCTTGACCCAGCTTCTGGGTTCCAACGGCCAGAACGCCGTGTTCCTGAACCTGGAGACCGACGAGGACCGGTTCGGCGGACGTGTCCGGTACCGGAACGTCCTGAAGGCGCCGGACCTGTTCCGGCAGGACACCGTCGTCGGATGGGGTGATTTCATCCACTGCCTCGGCTGGGCCCGGCGGGAACTTGCGGCCCAGGTGATGCGGCGCAGTGGCGAAACGGCCGACGCGGCGGTCGAGGCCTGGTATCGCCTCTATATGCTCGAAGGCGTCAGCGTCGACCGCGTGCTGTCCTTCGGGTCGACGCTCTACACCAACCGGTTGTCGGCCTATCAGGACCCACGGTATCGGGCGGCACTGTCGGCGCTGGCCGACCGGGCCGATCTGCTGGCGTTTCGGGACCCCATCTCCGTCGCCCAGGTGACCGGGCTCCTGGGGCTGAACGCCGAACTGGGGTGCGACTGTGCCTTCCTGCTGGACAGCGACCCGCTGATCGGGGACTTGACGCTGCCCGAGCAGCTCACGCCCGGACGGTACATCGTGGTCGGGTTCGCGCGCTCGGGCATGGCGGCCGAACAGACCCGGCTGGCCCAGGCCGTCGCCGGGCAGATGGGCTTGCCGGTCATCTCGATGCGCTGGTTGTCGATGAAGAACGACCAGGAGTTCCGGACGGCCCTGGCGCTTCTGCGCAACGCCGCCTTGTGCATTTCCGACGTTTATCACGCCTGCGTCAGCGGGCTTCGGGAGGGCGTGCCCGTGCTGGGGGTCGCCCGGTCGGGCGATGCGTCCTGGACACTGGACGACGAGAAGAAGCGGATCCTGTTCCTGTCGCTTGGCCTCGGCGACTGGCTCGTCGACCTGGACGAGGCGATCGCCATCAAGCGCCCGCGCCTCTATCGCGAGCTGGTCGCGGAGCTGGTCGAACGGGTTGGGGGTGCGGCTGCGGCGCCGCTTCTGCGGGCGCAGCTTTTGCCGATGATCGATCGCTGGCGGTTGCGCATCCGTGCGGCGCTGGCGCCGGCATAGCGGGCGTGCGCGTCAGGATACGGCGAAGGCGCTTGCCGGCTCGCCGTTCTTCCAGATCCGCCACATCCGGGAATAGGCGGACTCGATGTTGCGGCGGGTCCCGTCGGTATCGAACAGCGGCGCCGTGGTCCGGTTTTCGCGCAACCGGTCG
>JANQIU010000263.1 GCA_028281985.1 Alphaproteobacteria bacterium
GGATGTCGGTGGCGTTGCCGGAGTCGCTCTGTAGCCGCCAGACGAAGCCGGGGCTCGCCTCGGCAAGCGCATTGATCTCGTCCAGGCGGGCGACGAACTCTCCCATACCGGGGTCGTCCATCGGGTAGAGGGCCGTCGCCACGTTCATCTGTGCCAGGTGCCAGTCGGTCATGCGGGGGCCTCGTTCTCGTATCCGGCTGCCGGCATCGATCCGGCGTTGCGTCAGCCCTTGCGCCCCTGCCGCGGCCGTTGTCAATCCATGTCGGGGACGTTGCGTTTCGGCTTGCCGGCATAGGTCCAGATGTAATCCCGCGGGATCGGGCCTTTGTTCCGGCCACCCTGCTGGGTCTGTTCCCAGACATGGGCCAGGATGCCGACCGACCGCGACAGCACGAAGAGGCCGCGGCACAGCGGCGGCGCGAAGCCCAGTTCGCCAAAGATCACCGCGGTGGCCCCGTCGATGTTCATTGGAATCCGCTTGTCCTTGGCGTGGGTGAGCTGCCGCTCGATCTCCCGGCCGATCGCGGCGAACCGGCCCGACACCTCGCCGCGTCCTGCGGCCTCGTCGACGATTTGCAGCAGGCGCGGCGCGCGCGGGTCGACGGGATGGAAGCGGTGGCCGAAGCCCGGCACGAACCGGACGCCCCCTGCCGCCGCCCGGTCCAGGGCCGCCGCCACGGGCCCGGTCAAGGGGCCGTCCCCCGCGGCCTCGGCAATTTCATAGAACAGGGCGACGCATTGTTCGCCCGCCCCGCCGTGGACATCGCCCAGCATGTTGATCGCCGAGGCCATGGCGTTGTTGATCCCGATGCCGCAGGTGGCGGCCATCCGGGCCGAGGCGATCGACGGCGCCTGGGGACCGTGGTCGACCGCGGCGGCCAAGGCCGTGCCCAACAGGCGCGCCTGCGCCGTGGTCGGCAGGTCGCCGCGCAGCATCAGCCAGATCATCGCCGGGAAGTCGACGGTCCCGATCAGCTCCTCGATCGGATAGCCGCGCAGCCGGATCATGCCCGGCTGCATCTCGATGATCTCCGTCGTCCACCAGTCCTGGCTGGAGTTGCGGTCGGCATCGTCGGTCATGCGAGGTTCCTTCTTGCGGGGCGGTTCAGATCGCCTTGTCGCGGCGCAGCGCCTCGATGGCGTCGGCCGAGTAGCCGAGTTCGTTCAGGATGGCGTCGGTATCGCCGCCGAGGACCGGTGGTGGTGCCGCCGGTCCGGGATCGCCGGAGCCCAGCCGGAACCCGGCGCGCACCACCGACACCGGCTGGTCGACGCCCGGCACCGCATCGAACTGCCGGACCAGGCCCCGCCGCTTGACCTGCTCGGTCTCCAGGACCCGGGGGATGTCCAGCACCGGGCCGGCCGGGACGCCCCTGGCGTTCAGCGCTTCCGACCATCGCGTGGCCGACCGCGTGGCCAGGGCCGTTTCCAGCGCATCGCGCAACGCGTACCGGTTGGCCTTTCGGGCTTCCCGATCGGCAAACCGTGGATCGGCGGCCAGGTCGGGCCGGCCGACAAGGTCGCAGAGGTCCTCGAACTGCTCCTGCTTGTTGGCGGCGATGTTGATCGGACCGTCGCCGGTGGTGAACGTCCCGGACGGGGCGGCGGTCATGTTCTCGTTGCCCATCGGTACCGGTTCGACGCCGGCGATCAGCCAGTTGGATACGGCCCAGCCCATCGCCACCAGTGTCGCCTCCAGCATCGACACGTCGATCCGCTCCCCTTCGCCGGTGCGGGCGCGGCGCAGCAGCGCAGCACAGACGGCGAAGGCCGCCGTCATGCCGCCCATCGTGTCGCAGACGGGGAAGCCGGCGCGCAGCGGCGCCGATCCCGCATCGCCGGTGATGCTCATCACCCCGGACAGCCCCTGGACGATCTGGTCGTAGGCCGGGTTGTCGCGCAACGGTCCGTCGGCGCCGAACCCGGTGATGCCGCAATAGACCAGGCCCGGGTGCGCTGCCAGCAGGGCGTCATAGCCGACGCCGAGCCGGTCGAGCACGCCCGGCCGGAAGTTCTCCACCACCGCATCGGCGGTACCGGCCAGCCGCAGGAACGTCTCGCGGCCCTTGGGATGCTTCAGGTTGATGGTGACAGACCGCTTGCCGGCGTTCTGGGCCAGGAACGATGCACCCATGCGCCGGGTGTTCAGGTCCGGGTCGGCCCCAAGCTGGCGCGCCAGGTCGCCGGTTTCCGGCGTCTCGACCTTGATCACGTCGGCGCCGAGCTGGGCCAGTTGGTAGCAGCAGAAGGGGCCGGCCAGGACGTTGGTCAGGTCGAGAACACGGACGCCTTCCAGCAGCTTGGTCATCGAAGCGTGTCTCCCGGATGGGGCTATGCGCCCAGCGAACGCTGGGACTCTGATGGGACCGGCAAGGGAAGGCGGACCAGCACGGCCAAGTCAATCGTCCGCCGTCGGTCGTGATGGCGCCGGGGTCCCTTTAGAATGGTCGGCGGGCGCACTACATTGGCCAACGTGAACGCGCCCAACCCCTATCGTCTCATGGTCGAACCGGTCGGCGGCCTGGTCACCGCCCGTGCCGGAACCGTCACGCTGGCCGAAACCGGCGCGGCGCGAATGATGCATGAGACCCGGGTGACGCCGGTCGTGTACTTCCCGTCGGCGGATGTGCGGCACGATTTGTTGCGCCCTTCGGACCATCGGACCTTCTGCCCGTTCAAAGGCACGGCGACCTACTGGGACGTCGTCCTGCCGGACCGAACGATCGTCAACGGGGCCTGGACGTACTCCCGAACCCTGCCTGAGGCAGTGGACATCGAAGGCTACATCGCCTTCATGCCCGGGATCGTCACCGAGTATCGGGCGACCGACGGCTTTCCGCCCGCCACGCGGGACGGGCATGTTTCCGGTCCGCTGATCGACTGGGTGACCCGGGAAGCCTGGCAGTGCGACGATCCGGTGGAACTGGTGGAGCACTTGGCGGAACGGTTCCGCCGCGAAGGGATCGCGGTGATGCGGCTCAGCATCATGATCCGGTCGCTGCACCCGGAGATCGCCGGCGTGAACTACATCTGGCGCCGCGATACGGATGCGGTGCGCGTGTTCGACGCGTCCTACCAGCACCTGCAGCAGCCCCAATACGTCAACAGTCCGCTGCGGCACGTGGCCGATGGGCTGGGCGGCGTGCGCCAACCGCTGACCGCCGACGAGACAGAGTTCAGCTTCCCGATCATGGCCGAGCTGAAAGCGCAGGGCGCCACCGACTACGTGGCGATGCCGCTGCCGCTGTCCACCGGCCAGATGAACGTGATGACGCTGGCCTGCGACCACCCGGCCGGGTTCACCACGGCAAATCTGGGCGTGCTCTTCGAATGCTCGGCGGTGATCGGCCGCTATTTCGAGGTGTTTGCGCTACGCGCCAATGCCGTTGCCCTGCTGGATACCTATCTGGGCAAGCGGACCGGGGCGCGGGTGCTGGGCGGCGAGATCCGCCGCGGCGACGGCGAGAACATCAGTGCCGCCATCGTCCTGTGCGACCTGCGCGAATCCTCGAAATGGGCCGAGCTGACCTCCCGCGGACAGTATCTGAAGCTGCTGAACGCGTTTTTCGATGCGGCGGCCGGACCGGTCACCGCCCATGGCGGCGAGGTGCTGAAGCTGATCGGCGACGCCGTCCTGGCCGTGTTCCCGGACGAAGGCGGCGCCAACCGGGCGTGCTCCGCCGCGCTGTCGGCGGCGAAGGCGATTGCCGACGCCGTGCCGCAGATCCCGTCGCCGGTGCCGGGGCGCCAGGTCGCCTGCGCCACCGGGGTCAGCTTCGGCAACGTCACCTACGGCAATGTCGGGTCGGCCGACCGGCTGGACTTCACCGTCATCGGCACCGCCGCCAATGTGGCAGCGCGCCTGGGAGAGCTGGGCAAGACCCTGGGCTACCCCGTCGTGGCCAGCGCCCGGGTGGCGCAGGCGACCACGGACCCGATGGTGTCGCTGGGTGCCCACACCCTGCGCAACGTCTCCACGCCGGTCGAAGTGTTCGTGTGCGCCGAGGATGTGGCCCAGAACCAGGCGCTCGAAACCGCCGCCAGCGAATAGAAACGCTGATACGATCGGGGACAGTTTACCTAATTCGCAGAATTAGGTAAACTGTCCCCGATTACTATGCTGTCACCGCTTCTGGTTTCGTCCTGAACGGCCTGCCAGATGGCGATCGCCTGGCGGGTGGCGGCGGCGTCGTGGACGCGCAGGATCTGGGCGCCCTGGCCCAGGGCCGCCAACGCTGCCGCAAGGGAGCCGGGCAAGCGCCCGCCGGCCGGGGCGTCGCGGTCCAGGCGGCCGATGAAGCTCTTGCGGCTGGCGCCGATCAGCACCGCACAGCCCAAGGCGTGGAAAGCCGACAGGCGCCCCAGCAGGGCGGCGTTGTGGGCCACCGTCTTGCCGAAGCCGATGCCCGGATCGACCACGAGCCGCGACCGCGGAAGGTCGGCGGCTTCGCAGGCTGCGATCCGGTCTTCCAGGACGTCCAGGATGTCGAGTACCGGGTCGTCGTACCGGGGGGCGGCCTGCATGGTCTGCGGCCGACCTTGCATGTGCATCAGCACGATGGGGGCACCGGTCTCCTGCGCCGCTGCGATGCTGTCCGGGTCGCCGGCCAGCGCCGTCACGTCATTGATGATCCGGGCTCCCGCGGCAACAGCCTCGCGCATGACGCCGGCGTGCCGGGTGTCGACGGACACCGGCACGCCGGCGTCCGCCAGACCTGCGATGACCGGCAGGATGCGCCGAAGCTCCTCGCTCTCCGGCACCGGTTCGGCGCCCGGCCGGGTGCTTTCACCACCCACGTCCAGGATCTCCGCACCGTCATCGCGCAGGGCCAGGCCGTGGGCGATCGCCGCCGCCGGGTCCAGGTGCTTACCGCCGTCGGAGAAGCTGTCGGGGGTGACGTTGACGATCCCCATGATCCGCGGCCGGTCGAGCGGCAGCCCGGCAAGGGGGTCCCGTTCTGCCGTGATCCGGTGCAGCGCCGCCTTGACCGATTCGCCGTGTCCGCGGCGCAGCGCCCAGTCGAAGGCGCGATCCTGGGCGGCG
>JANQIU010000292.1 GCA_028281985.1 Alphaproteobacteria bacterium
TGCCGCTGTTGCCGGAGTAGCTGAACCACCAGGCGGTGGTCATGCCGACGACCAGCAGCAGCGCGGCCGCATAGGCGATCCGGTGCGTCCATTTGCGGAACGCTTCGCGCTTGCGGTTGCGCCCGGCCAGGCTGGCTTCCGGAAACACCACGCCACGCAGCACGCGGTTGATGAAGTAGCTGCGGGCCGACCCGCTGAAGGTCGACCGCGCCACCCGGCCGATGCCGAAGCCGCTGGACATGGCGCCCATGACACGGTCGATCGGCGTCCCTTCCTGGGTGCCGCTGGTGAAGTAGACCCCACGCAGCAGGGGCCGCGCCTCGAACCGGCTGGGGGCGAAAACCTCGTTCAGGAAATCCTGGGCCGGCTCGCGGAACGAGGCCACCTGGGCCGGGAAAGTGTAGATCTGACCGCGGCGCTGGACGTCCTGTTCCTGCTGCAGGCGGTCGATCATCCGGTCGTTCAACTGGTCGATCAGCCGGTCGAATTCCTCGCCGAAGCGGCCGACGACGCCGGTTTCGTCCTTGCCCTCGTCCAGCGGGAAGGTCATGCCCCAGACCTGGGCGCGCTCGTCCCGGTTCAGGTCGTCGAAGAACTCCACGAAGCCCGAAGCCAGGTCGATCTTGGTGAAGAACACATAGATCGGGAAGCGCACCTCGAAGGCTTCATAGAGCTCGCGGATCCGCATGCGGATGTCGCGGGCGCGCGCCACCCGTTCGGCTTCGCTCAACAACGCCAGGTCGGGCACGCTGACGGCGATCAGCACGCCGTTGATCGGCTGGCGCGGGCGGGTCCGCTTCAGCAGTTTCAGAAAGCCCTGCCAGGCGGCGGAATCGACCTCGTGGTGACTGTCCTGGGTGGTGTACCGGCCGGCGGTGTCGATCAGCACCGCTTCGTTGGTGAACCACCAGTCGCAGTAGCGGGTGCCGCCGACCCCCTTTACCGAGTCCTTGCCGTACTTCTCCTCCAACGGGAAGGTCAGGCCGGAATTGGCCAGCGCCGTCGTCTTGCCCGCCCCCGGCGGTCCGATGATCATGTACCAGGGCAACTGGTAGAGCTGTTTGCCGCCGCTCTTGCCGTCGCCCAGCTTGGCCTTGCGCAAGGTGGCCAGCGCTTCGTTCAGACCGCCCTTCAGCGTGCCGACTTCGTCCGCCGAGGCCTGTTCCGCCGACGGCCCGGCGTCTTCCCCGCCGCCTTCGCCGCTGGTGATGCCCTTGGTCAGCCGGGCATTCCGGGCGCGCGCCTGCAGGAAATAGAACAGCGTGTACAGCCCGAAGCCGCCGCCGAGCCCCATCATGGCGGCGACCTGCCAGCCGACATAGCGGAAGGGGTACGACCCGCCGAAGCCGATCAGCGGCCCGACGAACCAGATCAACAGGCACAGGATGATGACGCCGATGAATATCCAGAACAGCGGCGATCGGAGAATCCGCCCGAGCGTCTTCACGGCAGGTGCTTCCTTCCTCGGTCGCTTGGTTCACCCAACGACATCTGTTGTCGTCGCCGACGATTTTCGTTCATTGGATCGTCTTGATCAGGATGATGTCGATCCGGCGGTTGCGCGCGCGGCCCTCGGCCGTACCGTTGTCGGCGATGGGTTCGGCCTCGCCGCGCCCCTCGGCCGCCATCCGCGTCGGGCTTGAGAGATACGGCGCCATGAAGTCCAGCACCGATTCGGCCCGGCCCACCGAAAGGCCGAAATTGGACGAGAAGCCGTACCGGTTGGTGCCCGAGAACGGGACGTCGTCGGTATGCCCGGTCACCAGGACATTGCCCGGCTCCTCCTCCAGGGCCTGGGCGACCCGCTCGATCACCGGTCGATAGGTGTCCAGGAGATTGTCGGACCCGGTGGTGAACATGCCGTCGCCGGTGATCCGAATGGTGATGGTCTGGCCGTCCTCCAGCAGCTCGACCAGGCCCTCCCGGACCTCCGGCGCCAGGAACTCCGACAGCCGCTGCATCTGGCTGATCTGTTCGGGGGTCGGCTCCGGCGGGGCCGGCGGCGGCGGCGGCTCGGGCACCGGGCGGATCAGCGCGATGGAACCCTGCGGCGGCAGGTCGGCGATCGCCGGGAACAGCGTGTCCGACCGGCCGTTGATGGCGTAGAGAAAGGCCATGTAGATGGCCACCAGGATGCCGAGGGTGACGACCGCGACCACCCAGAGCGGCACGTAGGAGCTGAGCGGCATGTGCCGGGCGGCAATGCCGGCCCAACTCGGCGACAGTTCCGGTTCCCGCTCGCCGCGCATCCGCCGGATCAGCCGGTAGACCCGGTCCCGGTTCTGCTGCAGCAGGCTGGCGCCCCGGGCCTCCACCCGCATCATCCCTTCGAAGCCCAGCGACAGGCAGATATACATCAGCTCGATGACGTCCCGGTGCCGGTCCGGCTGCCGTTCCAGGCGCTCCAGCAGTTCGAAGAAGCGCTCACCGCCCCAGGCTTCCTTGTGGAAGACGATGACCATGCTTCTGCTGGACCAGATCGACTGGTTGCCCCACGGGGTGTTCAGCACCAGGTCGTCGACCGCAGCGCACAGGGCGTACCGGCCGGCGCGCACCGCTTCCGGCGCGCAGCCGCCCATCACCGCCTTGCCTTCGAAGGCCTTCATCTCCTCGATGACCCGGCGGTGCAGCTCCTCGATGTTGGAATGGGTGGCCCGGTTCTTCAGGCTCATGATCAGCGACAGCAGCGGTGCCGCGGCGGCGACCAGCGGGTTGACGCCGGTTGCCGGCAGTTCGCCGGGATCGGAGATGATCGGCTGGGCCGCAGCCTGCCGCGCCGCCGGCGTCGCCGGGCGGCCGCCCGGCCGCGGCACCCGCCGGCCGGTCACCGACTGGCCGGGAGCACCGCCGGCCGGTGCTGCCGGTACCGCCGGCGGCGGCGCCGGTCTCGGCACCCGCTGCGGGGGTTGCGACCCTTCTGCGAACGGGTCGTCCGGCGCCGGCTGCGGCGCGCGCGGCTGGGCGCGCCCCGGCATCGGTCCGATAACCGTCTTGTCCAGATCGCCGGGATCACCGAACGGGTCGTCGGGATTGCTCATCGCCTGCTACCCCTTGATCGCCCAGCACTCCATCTGCACCTGCGGGAAATCGCCGCCCAGATGGATGGCCATGGCGCCGGAGGTCTGGAGGGCTTTCCAGAACCGGCTGGTGCGATCCATTTCGAAATAGGTCGTTCCGACCGCGAAGGGAATTTGCCGTGGGGCGACCGGCAGCGCCCGCACCGAAACGCCGGGCAATGCCGAGTTGACGAGGTCGCGGATCTGCTCGACCGGGCCGATCTTGACCACGGTCGGGAACACCCGCCGCAACCGCTCCTCCGGCACATCCGCCTTGACCGCCAGAACGAAGCTGGCGGAGGTCAGCAGATCGCGGTCCTGGATCTGGCCGATGCGGATGCCGTACCGCCGTTCCTCCAGCGGGATCGGAACGGCCTTGTACTCGATGACGGCGCTCAACACCCGGCGCAGTTCGATGATGACCGGCGCGAAGGTGCCCTCCAGGTCGTCGTGGCGATAGGCGGGGAACGCCGCCGCCCGCCGGGTGCCGTCGACGAAGGTGGTCAGTTCGCCGGCAATCTGGATGGCGAGGGAATAGAAGCTTTCCGGATGCACGGTCACGCCCGAGGCGTAATGCGCCAGCATCGGCTCGTACCGGTTGACCGCCTGCAGCAGCAGGAAGTCGGAAATCTCGGCCGCTCCCTTGGTACCGGTGGCGCCCAGCCGACCGGCCAGCGCCTCGCCGCGGTGGTGCAGCATGCCCTGCAATTCGGTCAGGAAGCCGGACAACGCCTGCGAGACCCCGCAATCCAGCACCGGCGGAATGTAGCGCTTGTCCAGGCGCACATTCTGGTCCGGCGGTACCTCGGCGATCTTGGCCAGCCCGATCTGGACATAGCCGGTGCGCTCCTGCGTGTGCAGCATATAGCGGGTACGCAGTTTGCCGACATTGAGTTGCGCCACGGTTTCCGAACCGCCGACCGTATCGACGGCTTCGAATTCCAGGGCGCGATAGCGGGCCGTGGTCTCTTCGGAATCCGACCGTTCCACTTCGACGCTGCCCGGCTGTCGGACCGGAAGGGTCAGATAGACGACGCAGTCCCGCGTCCCCTCCAGCAGGTCCAGGGGCGGTGGGTGTTCCACATCGCCGGGAATGCTGAACGGCGTGCCGTCCGGGAGCACGCCAGCGGCGCGGGTAACGGCGAACTTGCCGGTCTTCAACAGCTCGTCGTTCAGTTCCAGATCGGTCAGTCCCCACGCATAGGACCGAAGGCCGTCGACGCGGGCGCGGACGAGCTTCTCAACATAGCGGTCGAACTGCTGGAAATGATGCGTCCGGAGGAACATGCCCTCCGACCAGACCACTTTGTTATCCCACGACATGCTATCCCTGAACCTGGTCCGCGTGAGGGATTGGGGCGCCGCTCGGGGCGATCGCGCCTAGCTTCCCGTTGCCGGGGCGGCCGACGCCGCGACATCGATGGAAAGCGGCTGCAGGGTCACCCGAACCCCGGTCGTCCGATTGGGCGGTACCTGCGCGGTCGCGCGCCAAACGGCGCGGTCCAGGTCGCGGTAATGGGCGACGATGCCCAGGGCGGTGACGCCGTCGGGCAGCTCGCGGGTCAGGGTTTCACTGGCGCCCGGCGACAGGATCACCTCGTCGCTGCCGCGCAGGTCCGCGGTGAGCGTCGCGGCCGGCTGATCGGCCAGCGCGAAATAGTCCGCCGACTCAAAGCTGCCGGTGCCGGCGAGCTGGAACACCGAGACCCGGAGCGGCGAGGGACGGCCGTTCGGCGCTGGGTTGACGCCGGCATCGGCGGTCAGGGTCAGGACGACGACGGTCGGGGGCGGCGGCGGTTCCGGCGGCGTGACGCAGGCCGCCACGAACAGCGTCGCCAGCAATGCAATTGAGGCGATCACGCGGCGTGGCTTTGCCATTTCTTGTTTCTCCCGTCTGGCCTGCGGCCCCAGATAGTGCCCCGGACCGCCGTCGGTTTGGCGTCCGAACCCCTCGAAACGCGCCCAGATACGATCCCGGTGGCTGCCCGACGGCACGACCCGCCTGTCCAGGCGGGACCGAATCCGCCCATGCGGTCGACACTCTAGCCAATTCGGCGGCGCCTGTGCATCCGAATGTTTCAAGATTGCCGGGGCGCCACTTTGCCGGTTGCGGTTTGACAATTGCAGACGGTCCAAGGACAGTCCCGCGCCGGGAGCGTCAACGGGCAGGCCAAGCAATGACCGACTGGGGTGAAGGCTACGTCTCCGATGTGGAGTACGTACCCGGCTACTATCCGCTGCAGGCGCCGGGTCTGCTCAGCCTGGCCACCCTGGTCAGCGGTTTCGCGCCGCCCTCCCTGGATGCCGGTTTCCGGTATTGCGAGCTGGGCTGCGGGCTTGGCTACACCACGGCGCTGCTGGCGGCGGCCGATCCGCGCGGCGAGTACTGGGCCTGCGACTTCAATCCCGCGCACATCGCCCAGGCCAGGAGCCTGGCGGCCGGTGCCGGGTTGGACAACGTGACCTTCGATGAGGCGAGCTTCGCCGATCTTACCGGCGCCGATGCGCCCGAGCTGCCGAAGTTCGACTTCGTCACCATGCACGGCGTCTATTCGTGGATCAGCCGGGAGAACCAGCAGGCCATTCTGCGCTTCCTGGCCCGGCATGTGGCGCCGGGCGGCATCGTCTACGTCACCTACAACTGCATGCCCGGCTGGTCGGCGATGCTGCCGTTGCAGCGGATGCTGCTGGAGTATGCCGGCCTGGCCGCCGATCGCAGCGATGCACGGTTCAGCGAGGCCGCCGCTTTCGCCCGCGAACTGATCGGCACCGGGACCCATGTGCTGAAGGATGTCGAAGGTGTCGACAAGATCCTGAAAGGCAACATCGTCACCGGGGGCGAGCGGCAAACCCTGGGCTACCTGGTGCACGAGTACCTGAATCAGTCCTGGCAGCCGCTTTATCACGCCGACGTTGCCCGGGACATGGCCACGGCCAAGCTGAACTTCGTGGGGTCGGCCAGTCTGCTGGAACAGTTCCGCGATCTGAGCTTCAGCGCCGAACAGCGGGCGCTTCTGGACCGGATCGGCCGGTCGGAGGTGCGCGAAACCATGGCGGACTACTGCCTGCCGCGACAGTTCCGTACCGATGTCTATGTGCGTGGTGCCGCGCGGCTGAGCGAACACCGCCGCAACGCGATGCTCCGTGAAACCGCCATCGCCCTGCAGGTTCACACCGATGCGGTCAAACTGAGCCTGACCATGCCTGTCGGCGACGTCACGCTGAACGAGCAATCCTACCGTCCGGTCATCGACGCCCTTGCCGAGCGGGGGGCCTGCACCCTTGGGGAGTTGGCGAACTTGCCCGTGGGGAAGGGCGGCAACGCGCTGTCGCCGCTGGAAATCGCCGGCATGCTGGTCGGCAGCCGCCAGGCGTTCCCGGCCGTCGCTTTCGGACCGGAAGCCGCCCAATCGACGCGCCGGTTCAACACCCACGCCATCGATCGGATCGTCGACGAACCGCTGGACACGGTGCGCAGTCTGGCGGCGCCGCTGACCGCGTCCGGGATCGGGGTTACCGGTGCCGAGCGGCTGATGATCGACGCGCTGCGCCGCGGGGTGCCGGAGGAAGAAGGACCCTTGGCCGACTGGCTGGCCGCAGCCATGGATTCCCGTGGCGAAACTGTGATGGTAGATGGAAAACCACTGGTCGAACCCGCAGAACAGCGGGAGTTTGCCGGTACCCGAGTAAAGACATTTTTGGGGTCCACGCTGCCGGTGCTGCGCCGGCTTCATTGCCTGTAGACACGCTGTGGATCGGGCTCCAGGCTCGGGCCAGGAGCTGATCTGCCGTTCATCTTGGCCCCGCGGCGACGGATTGAGGATCGGGAGGCGTGCCCCATGGTAACGGACATCGTCCAGGAAGGCCGTGAGCTAACCCTGGAGTCTCCGCTTGGCAGGGATGTTTTGATTCCCGTCGGGTTTTCCGGCGAGGAGCGTATGTCCGGCCTGTTTGAGTTCCATATCGACATGGTGTCCAACCGCGACACCATCGAAGCCAGCGAAATCCTTGGGAAATCGATTACGCTTCATTTGAAACGGCCGGGGATGGGGGACCGCCTCTTCAACGGGCTGGTGCGGTCCTTCGCACCGGGGGCGGCGTGGATCCGCGGCTATCGCGCCTATTCCGCGGTCATCGTCCCCTGGACCTGGTTTCTGACCCGCACCTCCGATTGCCGAATCTTCCAAGAAAAGACCGTCCCAGAGATCATCGAGGAGATCTTCAGCGACAACCGTTTCAGCGACTATACCATGCGCGCCTCCGGTAATCACCCCTCCCGCGTCTATTGTGTGCAGTATCGAGAGACCGATTTCAATTTCATCTCCCGTTTGATGGAAGAAGAAGGCATGTTCTATTATTTCGAACACGCCGATGGCAGTCACAAGATGATTATCGCCGACGCTGCCAGTGCCTATGGCGATTGCGAGCAGCAGGATGTCGAATTTCGGACGGCGGAAGACGTCGTCGACGCGGTCAACGACTGGCGTATCAACTACGAATTCCGGTCGGGCATGTGGACCCAGAGGGACTTCAACTTCGAAACGCCCTCCAACGATCTGGAAACGTCGGAATCGACGATGCTGAGCATCCCCGACGCCTCCCGGTACGAGCAGTACGACTATCCGGGCCGATACGAGAATACCGGCGACGGCCGGGACATGACCCGGCTGCGCATGGAGGAGGAGGAGACACCGCACGAGGAGGTCGAAGGGGCTGGCGCGGTGAAGAGCTTCGTGCCCGGCGTCAAGTTCCGGGTGTCGAAACACGAGGCGCGCGACCAGGAGAACCGGCAATTCGTGCTGACCCGAGTCCGCCACGAGGCGACGACGACGGATCTGTATTCCGGCGGCGACCAGGTCAGCTACACCAATGATTTCAGCTGCATTCCCGACGACGTGGTCTACCGCCCCTGGCGACGGACGCCGAAGGGGCGGGTCGACGGCCCGCAGACGGCCTTCGTCGTCGGCCCCGGGGGCGAGGAGATCTACACCGATCGGCACGGCCGGGTGAAAGTCCAGTTCCACTGGGACCGCTATGGCGAGAAGAACGAGCGCAGCTCATGCTGGCTGCGCGTCGCCCAGCCCTGGACCGGCAAGAACTGGGGCATGCAGTCGATCCCGCGGATCGGCATGGAGGTGGTGGTCGACTTCCTGGAAGGCGACCCCGACCGGCCGATGGTCACCGGTATGGTCTACAACGCCGAACAGATGCCGCCCTACACGCTGCCCGGGAACAAGACCCAGACCGGGGTGAAGACGCGCAGTTCGATGAACGGCGGCGACGCCAATTTCAACGAGATCCGCTTCGAGGACCTGAAGGGCAGCGAAGAGCTCTACATCCACGCGGAAAAAGACCAGACCATCAACGTCGAGAACGACGAGACCCAATGGGTCGGCCGGGACCAGAAGATCACCATCGACCGCGACCGCACCGATCACGTCAAACGCGACGTCGCCACCACCATCGATCGGCACGAAACGCTCGATGTGGGCCAGAACCGGACGATCACGGTCGGTATGAAGCAGGCGACGGATGTCGGGACGTCTTACGAACTGACGACCGGCACCTCGCAGAAGGAAACCATCGGCACCGGGTCGGAGCATAAGGCCGGCACGACGGTCAAGATCGAGGCCGGCATCTCCATAGATCTGAAGGCGAACGCCTCGCTGAAGCTGACCTGCGGTGGCGCGTCGATTTCCATGACCCCGGCCAGCATCAACATCAGCGCACCGAGCGTCACGGTGAGCGGATCGGGCATGCTGACATTGTCCGGCGGGATGGTGAACCTCAGCGGCGGATTGGTGAAGATCAACTAACGGCGCCGGACAAGGGCGCCCAGGGCTGATAAGAAGCTCCAGAGGACATGGGCATGGACATAGGGACACTGAAGAAAGTGGCACCGGCCCCGGCCAAGGAGCTGTGCGAGGACCTGCAGCTTGATGACGAGGCCAAGGCCTTCCTGTTGGAAGGCCAGGATGTCCAGGCCTACATCAAGGGCCTGATCGATGCCGGCATGCTCGAAGCCGCCTGCAAGGTGTTGGCCCGGGCGTTGCCCCGGCGCGAAGCGGTGTGGTGGGCGTGCGTGTGCGCCCGGCGGGCCCTGCCCACGGATGCGCCCGCGCAGCTTGCCCAGACGTTGGCCGCCGCGGAAGCCTGGGTCTACAAGCCGGCCGACGAGATCCGGCGCGGCGCCTATGCCAAGGCCGAGGAAGTCGGGCTGCTGACGCCGTCGGCCTGGGCGGCGATGGCGGCGTTCTGGGCCGACGGCAGCATGGGGCCGCCCGACGCCCCGGCGGTGCCGGCACCGGCCCATCTGACGGCGATCGCCGTCGGCGGCGCCATGGCGCTGGCCGCGGTGGCCGACCCCGAGCCGGACAACATCATGGCGGCCTGGGAGAGCTTCCTGACGCGGGGGCTGGATATCGCGCAGGGTGGCAACGGTCGGTTGCCGGACGACCCGCCGGCACAGGCGGCCGGCTGACGGGCCGCCCGCCCGCCGTCCTTCGGGCGGCCGGTAGCCGGCCGGGTCCATAAGCAAAAGTGCATGTCGGATGCGGTCGGCGTTTGAACCGCCTGCGCGGTGGAGTCAGGATGGGCGCCAGTGTTCGGCCGCCAGCCTTGGCCGAAGCCCCTATGGGAGCGACGAATCCGATGCGGCTTCAGTTGACGCTTTCCGGTGGCGAAGGCGAGTTGGGCAATGAAACGCCGATCCGCATGGTCGGGGCCGAGGGTATCTCCATCGGCCGCGGGCCGGACAACAGCTGGGTGCTGCCCGATCCGGCGAAGCATCTGTCCAAGCGGCATTGCGAGATCGCCTTCGACGGCAAGCAGTTCATCCTGACCGATACCAGCACCAACGGTGTCTTCCTGAACGGTTCGGAAGACCGGATCGGCCGCAACCAGGCCATCGACCTGCAGGACGGCGACCAGATCGCGCTGGGCAACTACCGCATCGACGTGCTGGTGGAAGCCGACGATATGGCCGGCGTGGCCGACGACACGTCCTATGCCGGCGCATCCGACCCCTATCTCGATCCGCTGGCGGACGAGGATCGCGGGCCGAAGCGCAGCGCCAGCGCCAAGTTCGAGGATGACCCGCTGTTGGGCGACAGCACGCCGTTCGCCCGCGACGGCGATCTGGCCGGCGGCGTGCCCGACCCGTTCCAGGACGGTTTCGCCGACGGCTCGGCGGACGACATGCAGCCCGGCGCGTTTCCCGGCCCCGACTTCCAGCCGGATGTCGGCCACGGCCTGGATGACGGTGTCGGGGCCGGCGACCCGCTGTTCGATGGGCCGGCGCCGACGCCGCAAGGGTCGATCCCGGAGGATTTCGACATCTTCGGCGATGGCGGCACACAGCCGTCTGGCGGCGGACAGCGGGTTCCCGAGGACGACGACCTGTTCGGCCCGGCGGCGGAGCCGGGGCCGGTCGTGTCTGACCACATCGCCGACGAGTCCAGCCACATGCCGCTGCCCACCGTCGAGCGGTTCGAGACCGCGGGCAAGCGCGGCGAAGTCATCCCGGAGGATTGGGATCTCGATCTCGGCCCGGGGCCGGCGGAACCCCCGCCACCGGCCGAAGACTTCGACGACCTGATGACGCCGGCCGCCCGGCCGGAAGCGCCGCCCCGGGCAACGCGCCAGCCGGCGCCCTTGCCGGACGACGCGTTCGACGACCTGCTGGGACCGGGA
>JANQIU010000320.1 GCA_028281985.1 Alphaproteobacteria bacterium
CCCGCCAGTTGCTATCCAAAACCCGCTACGACTTGCGGACGTAGCGGGGTGGAACGAAGGGCATTGCCGTGACCCGGGCGGGCAGGGTGCGCCCCCGGACGACGGCGCCCAACACGGTCCCTTCGGCGGCGCTGTCGGCACCGACGATCCCCATGGCGACGGGCACGCCGACTGTCGGGGCGAAGCTGCCGCTCGTCACGCGTCCGACCTCGGTTCCCGATTCCGACATCAGCACGGCGCCTTCGCGGGCCGGTTGCCGGCCTTCCAGGCGTAGACCTACGCGGCGTCGGTTCGGCCCATCGGCAAGCTGGCGCAGAATCGGCGCCGCGCCGGGAAAGTCCGCCTGTTCCCGGCGCCGTTTGGCGACAGCCCAGCCCAGCCCGGCCTCGATCGGTGTCGTGGTTTGGTCGATGTCGTGGCCGTACAGGCACAAGCCCGCTTCAAGCCTCAGGGAATCGCGGGCGCCGAGGCCGGCAGGATCCACTTCCGGCTGATCGAGCAGGGTTTGTGCCACAGCCGCGGCCGCCTCGGCGGAGACCGAGATTTCGAAGCCGTCCTCGCCGGTGTAGCCCGAACGGCTGATCCAGACCGATACGCCGGCTAGCTGCGCCCCCGTCGCCGCCATGAAGGTCAGGTCGGCCGCTGCCGGACACAGCCGGCCCATAACCGTGGCCGCCTTAGGCCCCTGAAGGGCCAACAAGGCTCGGTCATCCAGCGCCTCCAACTGCACACCGTCGGGCAGGGCCCGGCCGATATGGTCTAGATCCTGGGTCTTCACCGCGGCGTTGACCACCACCAGCAGCCGGTCCTGATCCGGCTCGGTCTCAGGCAGTCGGGTGACCATCAGGTCGTCCAGGATGCCGCCCTGGTCGTTCAATAGCAGCGTGTAGCGCATGCGGCCGGGCTTCAGGCCGGCGATGTCACCCGGCACCAGGCGTTCGATGGCTTGCACGGCGCCGGGACCGGTCAGCCGGGCCTGGCCCATATGCGAGACATCGAACAGGCCGGCCGCGGTTCGCACCTGCTCGTGCTCGCGCAGGATCCCCGCCGGGTATTGTACCGGCAGGCTGTACCCGGCAAACGGCACCATGCGTCCGCCCAATGCGCGGTGCAGGTGATCAAGCGGTGTTGTCAGGAGCTGCGGATCGCCCACTGCCGTTCTCCCACGTCTCGACGCGACCCGCACGATCGTGCGGACCAGCGCCCCCCTCTGTCCGAGACCTGAGAGATTGACCGGGCCGACTGTCGGCCACGGCTTACCCCTTCGGTGAGCCCGGCCCCACCGAGGTGCGAGCCGGTACTACTATCCAGAGTGCCTTCCCCTACGGTCCTTTTGCCTGAGAGATTCCGGGGGCTTTGCTCCTTCGGCGCCGCTTGCCGGCCCAAAGACCAGCAACCGACCTCTCCCGCAGGGTTCGACGGCATGAACCGGGTAGAAGGCTAAGGCATGTCCGGGGAAAGTCAACGCGACAGCAGCACGGGATCCCGATTGATCTGCAACTGCTGCGGCGTGAGCTGTAGGCCCACCACAAGCTCGTACGCCGACCCGGATGCCGGACCCGCCGGCAGCGGGACCTCCAGCGCCAGCGTTTCCTCAAGCGACAGCCCGCGGGCATCGTCGGGAACCTGTGCGGTGATCCGGAACACCTCCTTGTTCAGGATCTGGCCTCCGGGGTCGACCACCGCGACGAAATAGTCGACGGGCAGCGCACGGCCATCGAAAGCCGGCCCGGCCAAGACCTGCAATGTCAGGTCCATGTCCACCGAAACGGCGGCATCGTCGTAATCACAGTCACCGACGAAATCCGAGATCCTGGCGGTCGCAATCACCTGGTCGGGATCAGGCTGGTTCGGCACGGCCAGGAAGAAGGCGCGGGAGGCGTCGGCCAGGATACCGACGGCAGGACATCCTGCGGGTTCGCCCGGTCCGGGCGTGGTCGGTCCGCCGCAGGCGGCCAGGAAAGCGACTGCGACCGAATGCAGCGCACCCGTCAGCCAGTGCTTTTTTGCGCTAATCCCCATATAGCTATTGCCGCATCGTGACGGGGTGGCGTATTCGGCGCGCCGCGATCTTCGCCCGGGACTCTAGGGAATGGCGGTGACGGAAACAAGCGTGGGCGCCGCGGCGCCGCCGGGGCTGCGCAAGCGCGAACTGGCCATTTTGCTGGCCAGCCCACGGGGATTCTGTGCGGGCGTGGACAGGGCGATCCAGATCGTCGAGCGGAGCCTGGAGAAGTACGGCGCTCCGGTCTATGTGCGCCACGAAATCGTCCACAACCGGTTCGTGGTCGAAGCCCTGGAGCGCCGTGGAGCGGTCTTCGTCGAGGAACTGGATGCCGTTCCGGACGGGGCGCCGGTGGTGTTTTCGGCGCATGGCGTGCCCAAATCGGTGCCGCGCGAAGCCGATCGCCGGAAGATGATGTATCTGGACGCCACCTGCCCGCTGGTCAGCAAGGTGCACCGGGAAGCCGAACTGCACCATCGCAACGGGCTGCAGATCGTGCTGGTCGGCCATGCCGGGCATCCGGAGGTGATCGGCACGATGGGGCAGCTTCCGCCCGGCGCCGTCGTGCTGGTGGAAAGCGTCGAAGACGTCCGCGATCTCCAGGTCGAAGACCCGGAGCGCTTGGCCTACGTCACCCAGACCACCTTGTCGGTCGACGATACGGCCGCCATCGTCGCGGCCCTGCAGCAGCGGTTCCCGGCCATTGCGGCGCCGCGGAAAGAAGACATCTGCTACGCCACGACCAACCGGCAACAGGCGATCAAGGCGATCGCCGCGCGATGCGATCTGATCCTGGTGGTCGGCGCGCCGAACTCGTCGAACTCCATGCGGCTGGTGGAGGTGGCGCAGCGGGCTGGCTGCGAACAGTCGATGCTGGTGCAGCGGGCCTCGGACATCGTTTGGGACCGTTTCGAAGATGTCGGCACGGTGGGCGTCACCGCCGGCGCCTCGGCACCGGAGATCCTGGTTCAGGAGGTGATTGCCGCCTTCCGGGAGCGGTACCAGGTTTCGCTGGAGGAGGTGACGGTCACGCAGGAGGACGTCATCTTCAAACTCCCGCGTGCGGTCGCCGAGTGACGGGGGGCCGAACGGACCGCTCCACGGCGCGCTCAATCGCCGATCTCGTAGACGCCGGCCTGATCGATCCCGCCCGGGCGGCGGGCCTGGGCCCAGTCACCGCGCGCTATCCGGTCGGTGTTTCGCCGACGATGCTGTCGCTGATCGACCCGAACGATCCGCATGATCCGATCGCGCGACAGTTCCTGCCGACCGACGCCGAGTTGTCGGCGGCTGCCGGAGACCTCGAAGACCCGATCGGCGACGCCCGGCACAGTCCGGTCGACGGCATCGTCCACCGGTATCCGGACCGGGTCCTGCTGAAGCTGCTGCACGTCTGCCCCGTCTATTGTCGGTTCTGCTTCCGTCGCGAGATGGTCGGGCCGGGCCGGGGAGCCCTGTCGGGGCCGGCTCTGGACAGGGCGCTGGGCTACATCGCCGATCATCCGGAGATCTGGGAGGTGATCCTGACCGGTGGCGACCCGCTGGTAATGCGGCCCCGTCGGCTTGCCGGCGTCCTCGGCCGGCTACGTGACATTCGCCACGTCCAGACGATCCGCATCCACACCCGTGTGCCGGTGGTCTCGCCGGAGCGTGTCGATGCCGACATGGTTGCCGCCCTTTCGGCCGAAACGGACCGGCCTGTGTGGATTTCCGTGCATACCAACCATGCCCGCGAGCTGGGTCCGGCGGCCGCCGCCGCGATCCGTCGTCTGGCCCGGGCTGGATTGCCGCTGGTGTCGCAAACCGTTCTGCTGCGCGGCGTGAACGACGACGCTGGTGCGCTGGAAGCCCTGTTCCGGCGGCTGGTCGCGATCGGTGTGAAACCCTACTACATCCACCATCCGGACCCGGCACCAGGAACCGCGCATTTCCGGGTTTCGGTCGCCGAGGGGCGGCGCATCCTGGCCGACGTCCGCCGCCGCTGCTCCGGCCTGTGCCTGCCGATCTACATGCGGGAAAGCCCCGGCGGCGACGGCAAGACGGCGATCAGCTATTAGGCCGTCCTGCCAAGCTCGGGCGCGTGGATGGTCAGGATTTCCGACAGGGGTTTCTTGATCTTGGCGACCGCGGGGACGGTGGCGTCTTCCGAAGGGTGGCCGACCGCTACGATCATCACCGGTTTCTCCGACGCCGGACGGCCCAACAGGCGGTTTAGGAACTTCATCGGGTTCGGCGTGTGCGTCAGCGAGACCAGTCCCGAATGGTGCAGGGCGGTCAGCAGCACCCCCGTCGCAATGCCGACGCTTTCCGGGACGTAGTAGTTCTTGAACGTCTCGCCGTCGTCGAACTGTCCGAACCGCTGGGCGAACACCACGATCAGCCACGGTGCGATGTCCAGGTGCGGTTTCTCGGCCGTCGTTCCGATCGGCTCCAGCGCTTTCAGCCACTCGTCGCCCGCTGCACCGGCGTAGAAGCGGCGTTCTTCCTCTTCGGCGGCCTGGCGGATGCGATGCTTGATGGCAGGGTCGGAGATCGCGACGAAGTGCCAGGGCTGATGGTTGGCGCCGCTCGGTGCGGTCCCGGCCGCGCGAATGCAGTTCTCGATGACATCGCGGGGCACGTCCCGGTCCGAGTAATCGCGCACCGAATGGCGTCGGCGCATGCAGTCGTAAAAGCGCTCGGCCGCCCGCTGCATGTCGGTGTCGCCCATATCGTGTCGGTCCGGCAGGGGAACGGCTTGGAACTTCAGGCTGTCCCGGGAAAACATCACACCCCCTCCCCAGTCTTCGTCCCGACAGTCTTGGTCGGGCGGTGTGTCTTCACACCTTGTCTAAGCTTGTTTTTCGAATGCCAGGCGGGTCCAGGTGATGCCTGCGCGTCTGTTGTGCTCCTGGGCGGATTCGGTTTCCCGGTGCAGCAGCGCCACCAGGCCCGACGCGGCGGCCAGGTCGATGGTTTCGGCGGCCGTCACGGCGAACATGCGCCGCCCGGCTGGGACCGGTCCGTGGCGCAGCGACAGGATGAGCTTGCCGCCCGGTCGAACGAGCCCGCCGACGATCGGCATCGCCGTGCGGCGTTCCGAAGGCTCCAGATGCATCCACACGGCGGTCATCATGACGAGGTCGAAGGCTCTGCCGAGCCCGAGCACCGTTCGGAGATCGGGCAGCGCGTCATCGACCCAGTCGATGGACGGCGAAGCGTGTCGCCGGATCGCCATCAGCCGCAGCTTGTCGGTCGGCTCCACCGCGACGACCCGGTGCCCCAATCCTGCCAGATGCGCGGCATCCCGGCCGGTGCCCGAACCGATGTCCAGCACATCGGCCGGCGGGGACGGAAGAAGGTGGAGCACCAGTGCATGGGCGTCGTCGAATGCGATGCTTTCGTAGCGGGTGAACAGATCGTCGGCCTGATCGGCGTATCCCTGCGTTCCCGGAATGCCCTCAGCCAAGGTGTTGTGCCCTTCGTTACGGGCCGGGATGTGCCGGGCTTACCCCCAAAGCGCGGCTTCCGGCGGCGACATCCGGCCGTTGGTGATGCTCAGGGACGGGCAGCGGTCGTCGGCCAACCATAGGGGACCGTCCAGATCGACAATGTCGGCGCCTTCGGCGACGAGCATGGCCGGGGCCATGGCCAGGGAGCTCCCCAGCATGCACCCCACCATGACGCCCAGACCGCGGTCCCGGGCTGCCGCGGACAGGGCCAGGGCCTCCGTCAGGCCGCCGGCCTTGTCCAGCTTGACGTTGACCATGGCATAGCGTTCCGCCACCCGGTCCAGGTCGGAGCGGTCGTGGCACGACTCGTCGGCGCAGATCGGGATTGGGCCCTGGTAGCCGACCAGCAGATCATCGGCGCCGGCCGGCACCGGCTGCTCGATCATCGTCACGCCGAGGTCCGCCAGTTTCGGAGGCATGGTTTCCAGGTCCGAAGCCGACCAGGCCTCGTTGGCATCGACGATGATCTGGCTCTCCGGCGCAGCGGCCCGCACGGCGTCGACCCGGTCGAGGTCACCGCGGCCGCTCAGCTTCAGCTTCAGCAGCGGCAGGCCGGCGGCGGCGCGCGCCGACTCGGCCATGCGCTCCGGACTGTCCAGGCCGATGGTGAACGCGGTGACGATACTGGCCGGGGTGGGCAGACCGGCGATCTCCCAGGCCCGGCGTCCCGACTGCTTGGCTTCGAGATCCCACAGCGCCCCGTCCAGGGCATTCCGTGCCGCTCCTGGCGGCATCAGATCCTGAAGCGCAGACCGGTCGAGGCCGGCCACGACGGCCCCTTCCTGTCGCAGAAGCGCTTCGATGACGCTGGCCGGTGTTTCGCCATTGTGCCGGTAGGGAACGCATTCCCCCCGCCCTTTTTCGCCGCCGTCTTCGATTTCCGCGACGACGACCCGGGCATCGGTACGCGTGCCGCGCGAGATCGAAAACGGCTGCTTCAAATGCAGCGTGTCCACCCGGACGGAAAGGATTCTGCTCATGACAGACTGCGCTCTATGGGAAGACGGATGTCAGATCAGGCGGTCGACGATCGGACCGACGCCATCGCGCAGCGGGTCAACGGCCGGCATGCCGAAACGGTCCGCCAGACCCGACAGGTAGGCTCTGGCATCGTCGACGCCCATGGCGCTGGTGTTGACCGCCAGGCCGACGACGCGCGCGCCCGGCGACGTCAGGCGGGCGCACTGCTCGTTGAACTCGATCGCCATCCCGATATCGGGCACGGAGTATCCCGGCACGCCGCGCAGATGGGGCCGCGTAGGTTCGTGGCACATCACCAGGCATTCCGGCTGGGCGCCGTGCAAAAGCCCCATCGACACACCGGCGAAGGACGGGTGAAACAGCGAGCCCTGACCCTCGATCAGGTCCCAATGGTCCTCGTCATTGGCCGGCGCCAGCCATTCCACGGCGCCGGAAACGAAATCCGATACGACGGCATCCACCGAGACCCCGTCGCCGGCGATCAGGATGCCGGTCTGGCCGGTGGCGCGGAAATCGGCGTTCATGCCCCGGGCCCGCATCTCCTCCTCAAGTGCCAGTGACGCATACATCTTGCCCACCGAACAGTCGGTGCCGACGGTCAGCAGCCGGCGGCCGGTCCTCGGTTCGCCGGTCCCCACCTCAAAGCCGCGCGACGGGTGGCGCACATCGTGCAGTTGGCGGTTCTCCAGCTTTGCCACCTCAGCCACCGCCGGCAGATCGGTCAGCCGCGCATGCAGGCCCGCGGCGACATCCATGCCGAGCTGCAGGGCACGGATCATGCTGTCCTGCCAGGACGCCTCGATCCGGCCGCCGCGATTGGCGACGCCGACCACCAAGGTTCGGCAGCCGGCCTCTGCCGCGTCCTCAAGGGTCATCTCCGGCAGGCCCAGATCGGCCTGGCAGCCGGGCAGGGAATGCTGGCCAAGGCACCAATCCGGTCGCCATTGGGCGACGCCTGCGCCGGTTTTGGCGGCCAGCTGGTCCGGCGCATCGCCCAGGAACAGCAGATACGGATGTGGTATCGCCACGGTCGAGACCCTTCCGGCGCCGGGATCAAATCGCGTCCAATGTAGCCATTGACGGGCGCGCGGGAAGGGTTGTCAGCAGCGTCGATACGATCGACCGCGGAAAGTCACCTCGGTGGGCGTCACGCGCACGTCGACGGGGCCGATCCCGGCCACGCCCAGCGTCACCACACCGTCGCCGGCGGCCTGCACCGTGACGTCGGCGGACTGGATGCCGTAGGCGCCATCCCAGCGCACGGATCCGCCCTGATTGACCAGGGAGAAGATCAGCGTCGCCGAACAGCCATACGAACCGGCATCGGCCCACGGCCCGTTCAGGCGCGCCACCAGGCCGAAATCGATCGGCGGTGGCGGTGCCGTCCGTTGCTCGGGTGCGGCGGGGGCGGCCGCCGTCTCGACCCGCGCCGGCACCGCGGCCACCGCAGCGTCGCCCAGCTCCCGCCACTGGGACTGCGTCAGGTAGCCGGTCGCCGGTTCGCCACGGGCCCCTTGAAACGCCCGAATGGCGCCGCGGCTGTTGTTCCCCAGGATCCCGTCCACCGTTCCGGCACTGAATCCCAGCGCATTCAAGCCCCGCTGCACCACGCGCCGGTCGTCACGGCTTAGGTTGAGGCTGGCCTCTGCCACCTGCGGGCCGGACAACACCGCGTCACCGGAAGCCTCCGTGCCCGCGCTTTGGGTCTCCAGGGACTGGATCTGTGACTGCGCCTCGGTCGCGTTGCTGCCGTCGGGAAACGCCGCCAGGTAAGCCCGGTACGCGTCTGGCGTATCTTGGTCGATCGCCTGTTGCCACGCGCCGGCCTCGGCGGCCCGGTTGTAGAAATCCAGGATGGCGGCTTCCGCTTCCGCCCGGTGGCGCCCGTCCGGAAACTGCCGGGCGTATGCCTCGAAGGCGGCGAAGCTTCCGTCCGCCTGGGCCGCCGCCCAGGCCTGGTCGTCCGCTTCGATGGCGGCGATCCGCGCCTGCGCCGCGGCGGCCTGCCTTTCCATGGCCTGCAGACGCGATGCGGCGTCGTCTGCCGAACTGCCATCGGGGAACGCCGCCAGGTAGTCGCGGTAGGCGTAGGCGGTG
>JANQIU010000323.1 GCA_028281985.1 Alphaproteobacteria bacterium
GGGCACGGTTTAGCGGGCATGGCCGAAAGGTCCATCGATTCCGAGGCGCCGGTGGTGCTGGCGCTGGATACCGCGGGTGCCGCCTGTTCGGCAGCCGTGTGCCGGGGCCGCAACGCGCTGGCGGTTGAGCGACAGGCGATGCGCCATGGCCATGCGACGGTGGTCCTGCCGATGATCCAGCGGGTCCTGGAGACCGCGGGCCTGACCTTTGCCGATATCGACCGCTATGTGGTCAACCGCGGCCCGGGCGGCTTCACCGGCCTGCGCGTCGGCTTGGCGGCGATGGGCGGCCTGGCCCTGGCCACGGGCCGGCCGATCGCCGGCATCGACGGGTTCGATGTCCTGGCCCAGCAGGCCCGCGGCCTGACGCCCTTGAAGGGCCCCCTGGTGGTCGCCATCGACAGCCGGCGACCCGATCCCTACGTGCTGGTGTACGACGAGACCGGCCGGCGCCGGGGGGACCCCCGGTCCCTGGCCCGCGAGGGATTGGCCGACTTCCTGCGGCAGGCGGCGGTCCCCGGCGGACGCCTGGCGGTGATCGGCGATGCCGCACCGGCCGTCGCTTCGGCCGGGGGACCTGTTGAAATCGAGCTGTTGCCGGTCAACGGCCCCGACCCGATCGTTCTCGCATGGCTGGGTCAGGCAGCGCCGGCCGCGCTGCAGCCGCCGACACCGCTCTACATTCGACCCGTCGATGCGGTGCCCGCACCGCCTGCCAGGGAACTGTCGCCGTGATCATCGGTGTGGATCCGCCCCGGACCGAGCTGCGCCGGGCCGGGCCGGCCGACGCCGAGGTGGCGGCGGCTTTGCGGCAATCGGCGATGACCGATCCGTGGGAACGGCCCTGGGGTGTGGCGTCGGTCGGCCTTCTGCTGCGCGATCCGGGGGTGCTGGCAACGCTGGCGCTGCAGGACGCGGCGCCTGTGGGCACCAGCTTCATCCGGCTGGCGGGCGACGAGGCGGAAGTGCTGGCGCTGGCGGTCGTTCCGGACCGGCGGCGGCGCGGGATCGGCCGAACCCTGATCGACGCGGCGGCCCGGGATTGTGCCCTTGCCGGGGTGGCGCGCCTGTTCCTGGAGGTCGCGGAACCCAATGCGCCGGCCCGTGCCCTTTACGCGAGCTGCGGGTTTCGCCAGGTCGGGCATCGTCCCGGCTACTACCGCGGCATCGGCGTCGCGGTGGATGCCCTGCTTCTGGTCCGCGACCTGCCGGCAGACCGGAAGCGGCAATAGGCCCGCCGGTTTCGTCGCGCCGGGAAGGATCCCGGGGAAACCGGCGGACGGATCCGCGGTTGGCGGAATCAGAGAAGACGGCCGCTCGAACTCGCAAAATCGTCCGCATGGCCTGCCGGCGCTCGCTTTTTCGACCGGCGACTAAACTGTCAACCCAGTCGCCGATCGGTCCAGTTCTGTCGTCGTATAACCTATCGGCATCGAATCCTTAGACGATGAACGCCATCGGGATAGCTGGCATCTTCCGGACCAAGCGATTCTACCTGATGACCCAATTCGGTCACTCCGCGTGGCACATTTTGCAAGGGTTCCCCAGAGTTCAGCCGGATATCGAGCACATCGCCTGCCCCCATACGTTCTATTCGCAATTTCACGCGAACCAAGGTAAACGGGCAGATATCTGCCGTTATATCTAGCAATTCGGTAGGGTCTCTTGACAGGGTCATGTTTTTCCCGCTTCACTGGATAAATCGCCATTGCCAACTACTGTTGGTCAAATTATAACCAAGAAACGATCATTCTGGGAGCCCATACATGACCACCGAAGTCTCGTCTAACGAGCTGCTGCAGCTTACGTCTCAAATCGTCGCCGCCCATGTGGCAAACAACAGCGTGGCGACCGGCGATCTGCCAGCGCTCATCGAGCAGGTTTATCGGACGTTGGCGAATGTCGACAACGAGCCGGCTCCCCAGGAGGAACGGCCCCAGCCTGCCGTGCCGATCAAGAAGTCGGTCACGCCCGATTACATCGTCTGTCTTGAGGACGGCAAGCAGCTCAAGATGCTCAAGCGCCACCTGAAGACGGCGTACAACATGACGCCAGAAGAGTATCGGGAGCGTTGGGGACTGGCGGCCGACTATCCGATGGTGGCCCCGAACTACGCCCGCCAGCGCAGCCGGCTGGCCAAGGAAATCGGACTGGGCACGCGGGCCCGGCGGGGCGGCTGAGGCCCCGTTCCGGGCCGTTTCCGCCCGCGCCAACGGCCGCAGGAACGGCCGGGGAGCATATTCCCTCTGGACAGCGGGCGCCTAACCAAGCATTGCTTTCTTCTGCGGTCGGATCCGCGAACGCGTCGTCACGGGTCCGCCAGGAGGGGAGCGAGCCAGACAGTATGGCCGAGTGGAAGCAGGTCGGGGACCTTGGCTGGTGCATCCGCGCCGGAAGCCTGGAGATCCGGCTGGCCGAAGCGCCATCCGAAGTGCAGTCCGCCCAAGCCCTTCGGTATGCCGTTTTCTATGAGGAAATGGCCGCCAAGCCGTCCGCCGAGATGGCCGCACGGCGCATGGATTTCGACTCATTCGATGCAGTCGCCGACCACCTTCTGGTCATCGACAACGCGCGGGGCCATGGTGCCGCCGGCGTTGTCGGCACCTACCGGCTGATCCGCCGGGAAGCGGCGGAACGGATCGGCGGGTTCTATACGGCCGACGAATACGATATCGGACCGATCCTGAACTACACCGGCGAAGTGCTGGAGTTGGGCCGGTCTTGCGTCCATGCCGACTATCGCACCGGCCAGATCATGCAATTGCTGTGGCGCGGTATCGCGGCCTACGTCTTTCAGCATGACATCGAACTGATGTTCGGCTGCGCCAGTTTTCCCGGAACCGAACCGGACGAACTCGCGCTGCCGCTCAGCTACCTGTACCACTATCACTTGGCGCCGCCGGCGCTGCGAACCCGGGCCGTGCCCAGTCGCTTCGTCGACATGCAGCGAATGGCCGCCGATGCCATCGACCAGCGGGCGGCGCTGTCGCAGATACCGCCGTTGATCAAGGGGTACCTCCGTCTGGGCGGTGTCATCGGCGACGGCGCGGTGATCGACCACCAGTTCCACACCACGGATGTCTGCGTGGTGGTCAAGACCGACCTGGTGACCGAGCGGTACTACCGGCACTACGAACGCCAAGAGCGGGCCCCCAGGGAACGGTCTCGGCCGGTTCTGGTGCATCCCCGACGCTGAACCCGAAGCCGATGGGATCGTCGATAACCGGTGTCCTGCGCCTGGCGATGTTCGCCGCCTGGGTCGCCATCATCATTCCCCTGCAGTGGCCGGCCCTAAAGCTCCGGTTGCCCTATGCCCGCCGGGTGCCGATGTCGTTCCATCGGGGCTGTGCGCGCATCCTGGGGCTGCGGTGGCGGGTGATCGGCGAGATGACGGCCAACCGGCCGACCCTGTTCGTCGCCAACCACACCTCCTACCTGGACATCACCGTGCTGGGCAGCATCGTGCCCGGCACCTTCGTCGCCAAGGCCGAGGTCGCCGATTGGCCGCTGTTCGGCTTCCTGGCGACGCTGCAGAACACCATCTTCATCCGCCGGCGGAAGTCCGAAGCCCGCGAGCACGGCAACGCCCTGCGCGACCGGCTCGAAGCGCGCTCCAACCTGATCCTGTTCCCGGAGGGGACGTCGACCGACGGTGTCCGGACCCTGCCGTTCCGAAGTGCGCTGTTCTCCGTCGCCAACACGCGGATCGACGACCGGCCGCTGACGGTTCAGCCGGTGTCGATCTCCTGCACCCATCTGGACGGCATCCCGTTGGGCCGCAACCTGCGGGATCTGTATGTCTGGTTCGGCGGCATGGATCTGGTGCCGCATCTCTGGCGCTCGGCCAAGGCCGGCAAGCTGCGCGTCGATGTGGAGTTCCACCCGCCAGTGGACATCGACATGCTGGGATCGCGCAAGGCCCTGGCCGACCACTGTTCCCGGGCCGTCGCACGCGGCGTCGAGGCGGCGAATGCCGGCCGCGATCGCCCAACCCCGGCGCTGCCGGTTCCCCGGCCCGGTGATGGCGCCGCTGCCAAGACGGCGGAAAAGGCGGTGGCGTGATGGACGGCAGCCAGACAGCCCCACTGCCGATCGCGGCGACGGGCGACCGGCCGGCGAGCCGCCGGGTCTATGTGAAGACCTGGGGCTGCCAGATGAACGTCTATGACAGCACCCGCATGGTCGATGTTCTGGCGCCGCTGGGCTATGCGCCGACGGCCGCTCCGGACGATGCGGACCTTGTCATCCTGAACACCTGCCATATCCGCGAGAAGGCGACGGACAAGGTGTTCTCCGAGCTGGGGCGGTTGCGGGCGGCCAAGGAAGCCCGGGCGACCCGGGGGGGCGACATGCTGATCGCCGTCGCCGGCTGCGTCGCCCAGGCGGAAGGCGCGGAGATCCTGGAACGGGCGCCCTATGTGGACCTGGTCTTCGGGCCGCAGACCTATCACGACCTGCCCGACATGGTTACCAAAGCGTTACGATCCCGCGGCCAGGCGATACTGAACACTGAGTTTCCAGTTGAATCGAAGTTCGACTTCCTGCCGGAAGAACAGGCACCGCAGGGGCCGTCGGCCTTCCTGTCGGTGCAGGAAGGCTGCGACAAGTTCTGCACCTTCTGCGTCGTCCCCTATACCCGCGGCGCGGAAGCGTCGCGGCCGGTGGACCAGATCATCGCCGAAGCCCGGCGGCTGGTGGCCGGCGGCGCCCGTGAAGTCACGCTGCTGGGCCAGAACGTCAATGCCTACCACGGCGAAGGCCCCCAGGGCGGCCCCTGGGGTCTGGGGCGGCTGATCCGCGCCCTGGCCGAAATCCCCGACCTGGCCCGCATCCGCTACACCACCTCGCATCCGCGCGACATGGACGACGACCTGATCGCCGCCCATGGCGAGGTGCCGCAGCTCATGCCGTTCCTGCATCTGCCGGTGCAGTCCGGGTCGGACAGCATCCTGCGGTCGATGAACCGCAAGCATTCCGCCGACGACTACCTGCGGATCGTCGACCGACTGCGGACGGCACGGCCGGATATGGCCCTTTCGTCGGATTTCATCGTCGGCTTTCCCGGCGAACGCGAGGCCGACTTCGCGGCAACCCTGCGCCTGGTCAACCGCGTCGGTTACGCCCAGGCCTACAGCTTCAAGTATTCGCCGCGGCCGGGCACGCCGGCCTCCGCCCAGGCCTCCCAGGTGCCGGAAGCGGAGAAAACCGATCGCCTGGAAGCGCTGCAGCAACTGCTGAATGCCCAGCAGCTGGCGTTCAACCGGTCTTGCCGGGGCCGCGTCATGCCGGTCCTGTTCGACCGCGCCGGCAAACGGCCGGGGCAGGTGCTGGGCCGAACCCCATTCATGCAGGTCGCCCATGCCGAAGGCCCCCCGCGGCTTTTGGGACAGATCGTCGATCTTGCCGTGGACGAGGGGCACGCCAACAGCGTGGCGGGCCGGATCGTCACCGGCACCTGGGACACGGCCGATGGCCAGCCAACCGCAGCGCAGGGGGCGGTTTGACCGAACCAGCCACCGGGCAGACCCGCCGGACCATCGAACTCCAGTTCGGCGACAACACCATGCTGCCGCTGCTCTACGGCCCGCATGACGCCCATCTGGCACGGATCGAGCACCAACTGGGTGTCGCCATCCGCAGCCGCGGCAACACCGTGACCATCTCGGGCGACGAAACCGCAACCGCGGTGGCGGAGACGGCCTTGCGCCGGCTGTGGACCCGGATCGGCGAGGGCCAACCGGTCGCAGGCGCCGACATCGATGCCGCGGTGCGCTTTGCCAGCCAGCCGGAACCGGCCCAGGGCACGGGCGACTTGCCGGGGATCAAGACCCGGCGGCGCATGATCCAGCCGCGCACGCCTGCCCAGGCCGACTACATCGCCGCCCTGGCCAGCCACGAGATGGTCGTCGGCCTGGGTCCGGCGGGCACCGGCAAGACGTATCTGGCGGTGGCGCATGCCGTGTCGCTGTTGGCCGCCGACCGGGTGGACCGGATCATCCTGTCGCGCCCGGCGGTCGAAGCCGGCGAGAGGCTGGGCTTTCTCCCCGGCGATATGCGCGACAAGGTCGACCCCTATCTGCGGCCGCTTTACGACGCGCTGTACGACATGCTGCCGGGCGACCAGGTCACCCGCCTGCTGGAGACCGGCATTATCGAGGTGGCGCCGCTGGCCTTCATGCGCGGCCGCACGCTGTCCAATGCCTGCGTGATCCTGGACGAGGCGCAGAATTCCACCGCTGTGCAGATGAAGATGTTCCTGACCCGGATCGGCGAGAACAGCCACACGGTCATCACCGGCGACTTGTCCCAGATCGATCTGCCGGCAGGCGCCCAGAGCGGCCTGCGCGAGGCGGTGGGGATCCTGGAGACCATCCCCGAGGTTGCGCTGGTCCACTTCACCGATGCCGACGTGGTGCGCCACCGGCTGGTGACCCGCATCGTCCGCGCCTACCAGGCCTTGGACCGGGCGCGGAGCGGCAGGACCGATGCCGGCTGAAGCGGACAACGGCGACGCCGGAACCGAGCCGCCGGAAATCGACATCGCCGTGGCCGACCCGCGCTGGCGGGCCGTGGTCGGGGAGGATGCCGATACCCGCCTGTCGCCGCTGTTTGCCGCCCTGTTCGCGCGGGCGCCGTTTGTCGACGCACCGGCGACGGCCAGTCTGGTCCTGGCCGATGATCGCCTTGTCCGCCGGCTCAACCGGGTCTATCGGGGGCGGGACCAGGCCACCAATGTCCTATCCTTTCCCTTCACCGGGGAGGGCGCGGACGGTGGTGACGGGGCGCCGCCGGTTTTGGCCGACCCGCCGCTGCCGACCTGCCTGGGCGATGTCTACATCGCCTTCGAAACGACGACCGCCGAAGCCGCGCGCGACGGCAAGCCCCCTTTCGAACACCTTTGCCACCTCATTATTCATGGTATGCTCCACCTCCTTGGCTTTGATCACCAAGACGGCCCCAGAGCGGATGCGATGGAAAGCCTGGAGCGTAGGGTTCTGGATCGGCTAGGCATCGCCGATCCCTACGCCACCCCGAAGGACGAAGAGGCCCCCGTGGACGACGAGACGGGGCCAACACCCTCGACCCCGACGAGATGACCGACACATCTGCCGACAAGGCATCCCGCGACGGCAACGCCGACACCGCGGACCCTTCAAGTCCGGGGCAATCCCTCGGCGCCCTTTTCCGCACCTGGCTTCGCGCCGCCGTCGGCGGCAAGAACGGCACCGACTGGCGCGAGACCATCGAAGATCTGATCGAAGATGGCGAGAACGGCGCCGATCCATCGGTCGCCACCCACGAGCGGATGCTGCTGGCCAACATCCTGCGGCTGAAGGACCTGACCGCCTACGACGTGATGATCCCGCGGGCCGACATCTTCGCCCTGGACGTCGCCACGCCGCTGCCGGAAGCCCTGCGGCTCCTGTCCGAGCGTGCCCATAGCCGGGTGCCGGTCTTCCACGAGACGTTGGACGACGTGGTCGGGATGGTCCACATCAAGGATCTGCTGGGGTATCTCGACGATCCGGCGACCGGCCGGATGCGTGAGGCGACCCTGGGCGACCTGCGGCGCGACCTGCTGATCGTCGCGCCGTCGATGCCGCTGCTGGATCTGCTGCTGGAGATGCGCCAGAACCGGCAGCAGATGGCCCTGGTCGTCGACGAATTCGGCGGCATCGACGGGCTGGTGACGATCGAGGACCTGGTCGAGGAGATCGTCGGCGATATCGAGGACGAGCACGAGGCCGACGCGGCGCCAGAGCTGACGACGCGCCCCGACGGCACCTGGCTGGCCGACGCCCGGGTCCTGCTGGAGGACTTCGAAGCCCTGGCCGGCCCGATCCGCCAGGCGGACGAAGAGCTCGACGACATCGACACGCTCGGGGGGCTGGTCTATGCCTTGGCCGGGCGCATTCCCGCCCGCGGGGAACTGATCCCGCACCCCACCGGACTGGAGTTCGAAGTGGTCGACGCCGACCCGCGCCGCATCCGGCGATTGCGCATCCGCCGGTCCCGGGTGACCGGCCAATCGGGCGTGACCGAGGGGTCGACATCGTCGGTCCCGCCGGCGAATGACCGCCAACCGGGCTGAGGCGACCGCCGCCGGGCCGGACTGGGCCCGGGGTGCTGCCAGACTGGCCGGACGGCTCAAGGGATTGCGGCCCTGGCGCCGGTTCGGCCTGGCGATTGCCCTTGGCGGGCTGTCGGTGCTGGCGCTGCCGCCGATTTCCGCGGCACCGCTGCTGTTCGTGACCGTGCCGCTGTTGATCTGGCTTCTCGACGGAACCGGCAGCCGCCGCGCCGCCTTCGCGGTCGGCTGGGGATTCGGCTTTGGATACTTCCTGTTCGGCCTCTACTGGGTCGCCTTCGCCCTGACCGTCGATCTTGCCCGGTTCTGGTGGGTGATGCCCTTCGCCATCGCCGGGCTGCCGGCCGGGCTGGCCGTCCTGTGGGGTACCGTCGCCGCGGTCTGGCGGGCGCTTCCCTGGCGGGGCGCCCACCGGGTCCTGGGCTTCGCGCTGCTGATGGGGGCGATGGAATGGGTCCGGGGGCACGCGTTGACCGGTTTCCCCTGGAACCTTCCCGGATATGTCTGGATCGACTGGCTGCCGATCCTGCAAGCCGCGAGCGTCGTCGGCCTGTACGGCCTGACTTTCCTAACCCTGCTGGTCGCGGCGTCCCCGGCCGCCGTGGTGGCACGGGACGGGCAGGCATCGCGCCGGGCCGCCGTCCTGCCGGCGATGGCGCTGGTGGCGATCCTGGCCGTTACCGGCTGGGGCCTGCAACGCGTTCCCGGGGCGCCGGTCGCGACCGTGCCGGATGTGCAGCTCCGCCTGGTCCAGGGCAACATTCCCCAGGTGGAGAAATGGGATCCGGCGTTTGCGCGGCGCAACTTCGAGGTGCAGCGCCAGTTGAGCGTGGCCGAGGGCTTCCCCGCGGTTACCCATGTCATCTGGCCGGAAACCGCCGTGCCCTACAACGTCATGGGTGACCCGCTGGCGCGCGAGCTGCTGGCACAGGTGACCCCGGCGGGTGGCATGACGCTGGTCGGTGCCCCCCGCTTCGGCGGTACCGATGCCGACCAGACATATTGGAACAGCCTGCTGGCCCTCGACGATACCGGCACGGTGCAAGCCGTCTTCGACAAGTTCCACCTGGTGCCGTTCGGCGAATATGTTCCGGATTGGGCCTGGTTCCTGACGGCGGTCGGGGCCGATGTATCCGGCGCCGGCGGCTATAGCGCCGGTGACGGCCCGGTCACCCTTGACCTGCCCGGGTTGCCGCCGATGTCCCCGCTGATCTGCTACGAAGTGATCTTCCCGGCGCAGGTCACCGCCGACGGGCAGCGCCCGGCCTGGCTGCTGAACATCACCAACGATGCGTGGTACGGCGAAACCGCCGGCCCCCATCAGCACTTCGCCATTGCCCAGGCCCGGGCGGTGGAAGAGGGCATGCCGCTGGTGCGGGTCGCGTCGACGGGGATCAGCGGCGTTGTCGACCCCTTCGGACGGGTCACCGCCCGCCTTGGCCTGGGAAGTCAAGGCGTCGTGGATGCCCCCCTACCGCAAGCATTGCCGCAGCCCACGCCGTATGCTCGACATGGCGACCTATGGTTGTGGCTAATGCTGGGCACGACAAGCCTAGTTGTCGTCTTGTGGCCGATTGCGACCCGCCGCCAGCCACGGACCAATACATTCGAACAATAACTAAGACCGATTTTTGCTGGTCACTGCCTTACTAAGTCGCTAAGAGCATACGTGAGTATGACACGAAAAAAAAAGCGACTGCCCGTCGCGGCAAGAGGCACCTGTGAAAGAGGCTGATAAACCACGCCGCAAGGTCGGAAGACCGCGGATCGATACGCCACATCCAATTGACGTCCATGTCGGTAGCCGCGTCAGACTGCGGAGAACTCTGCTAGGCATGAGCCAGGAACGACTTGGCGACGCCTTGGGTTTGACGTTCCAGCAAATCCAGAAATACGAACGCGGCGCCAACAGGGTGGGCTGCAGTCGTCTGTACGAGATCAGCCGGGTCTTGGACGTTTCGGTGTCGTACTTCTTCGAAGGCGCACCGGAACCGGACCAGCCGGTCGATGCCGGCGCCAGCGAGGAGCGGCCGGAGACCGAACATCGATCCGATCCGATGTCGAAGCGCGAGACCCTGGAGCTGGTTCGGGCCTACTACCGGATCACCGATCCGTCGGTGCGGCGGCGGTTTTTCGACCTGGCGAAATCGATTGCCGTCATCGAATCCGACGTTCCCGACGACGAAGAGCCTGAGGACTGACACGCCCTTCCCGGTTGGCGGGGTCTTGACCGTCCCAGCACAACTTGCCAGAACCGCTCGGCTCAAGGCCGGCGCGGACGACGACGTCAGGCCAGCTTCGCCCCCACCCCTCCGCCGATTGTGACCGAGGCTTCGCAGCGTGGCCCTCTCCAACTACCTGTTTACCAGCGAATCCGTGGCAGAAGGCCATCCCGACAAGGTCTGCGACCGGATCTCGGATTCCATCGTCGACGCGTTCCTGGCCGAAGATCCGCAGTCTCGCGTCGCCGTGGAAACGCTGTGCACGACCAACCGAATCGTCATTGCCGGCGAGGTTCGAGGGCCGGCATCGGTTACTGCCGAGGTGATGGAGAACCGGGCGCGCGCGGCGGTTCGCGATATCGGTTACGAACAGGACGGGTTCCACTGGCGCAACGCCAGCGTCGAAGTCCATGTTCACAAGCAGTCGGCCGACATTGCGCAGGGCGTGGACGCCGCGGGCAACAAGGACGAAGGGGCCGGCGACCAGGGGATCATGTTCGGCTATGCCTGCCGGGAAACCGACGCGCTGATGCCGGCGCCGATCTACTATTCCCATCACATCCTGAAGGCCCTGGCCGATGCCCGGCATTCCGGCGAGGCGCCGCAGCTCGGCCCGGACGCCAAGAGCCAGGTGACCCTGGCCTACGAGAACGGCCAGCCGGTGCGGGCGACCTCGATCGTGGTGTCCACCCAGCACGCCGCGGACCTGAACCAGGACGAGGTGCGGGAAATCGTCCGCCCCCGCGTCCTGAAGGTCCTGCCGGACGGCTGGATGTGCCCTGAAGATGCATTCTATGTGAACCCCACCGGTCGGTTCGTGATCGGTGGGCCCGACGGTGATGCCGGCCTGACCGGGCGCAAGATCATCGTCGATACCTATGGCGGGGCGGCTCCGCATGGGGGCGGCGCGTTTTCCGGCAAGGACCCGACCAAGGTCGACCGCTCGGCCGCCTATGCCGCCCGGTATCTGGCCAAGAACGTGGTCGCCGCCGATCTGGCCGACCGCTGCGTGATCCAGCTTTCCTACGCGATCGGCGTGTCGAAACCGCTGTCCGTCTACATCGATACCCAGGGAACGGGCCGGGTCCCCGAAGCGGATCTGGCCGATCGCCTGGCGACGCTGGTCGACCTGAGCCCCCGCGGCATCCGCGAGCATCTGGGGCTGGCCCGGCCGATCTACGAGCGCACGGCGGCCTACGGCCATTTCGGCCGGGCGCCGGAAGCCGATGGCGGGTTCTCCTGGGAACGGACCGACCTGGTGGACCCGCTCAAGGCACGCTTCGGCTGACCGGGATGCGGGCACCGATGCTCGCCGACCGG